>JBKJSC010000283.1:0-14018 GCA_046593035.1 Limisphaerales bacterium
ATTCGACGAATTGTTGGCACACCCCTGAATCGCCTTTATGAAAATCACCGCCATCAAGACGCTGGTCTGCCACGCCCGGATGCGGAACTGGGTCTTCGTCAAGGTCCTCACCGACCAACCCGGCCTCTGGGGATGGGGCGAGGCCACGCTCGAATGGCACACGCGCTCCGTCGTCGGCGCGGTCGAAGACCTTGCGCAACTTCTCATTGGTGAAGACCCGACGCGCGTCGAACACCTCTGGCAGATGATGTACCGCCAGCATTTCTGGCATGGCAACGGCATCGTGCGCGCCACCGCCATCAGCGGCATCGACATCGCCCTCTGGGACATCATCGGAAAAATACACAGTGTCCCTTGTCACAAACTTTGGGGCGGCGCGGTGCGTGATTACATCCGCACCTATTGCCATCTCGGCGGCGGCAAGATGGAAATCTTTTACGAAACCAAACCGGCGGACGCCAAACGCTTCGCCGACCTCGCGTGCGCGGCGGTCGCGGAAGGATTTACCGCGTTCAAGACCATGGCCGTGCCGGAAACGATGCCCATCGAGGGGTTGCGCCCGGTGAAGTATGCCGAAGCCTGCGTGCGCGCCATGCGCGAGGCGGTAGGTGACGACATTGACATTATGGTGGACTGCCACGCCCGCCCGTCGCCGCGCATGGGCGTGCGCTTCGCGAAAGCTTTGGAACCTTACGGCCTGTATTTCTTCGAGGAGCCGTGCTGGCCAGAGAGCGTGGACGGAATCGCGGAAGTTCAACGCGCCGTCACCACGCCCATCGCCACGGGCGAGCGTCTCGTGTCGCAGCACCAGTTCCGCGAGCTGCTGGAGAAACGCGCGTGCAGCGTCATCCAACCGGACCTGACGCATTGCGGCGGCTTCAGCGAGGCGCGGCGCATCGCAGCGATGGCCGAGACCTATCGTGTGGCGATGGCGCCGCACAACCCACAGGGGCCGGTCAGCACCGCGGCGTCGCTCGAATTTGGCTTCGCCACGCCGAGCTACATCATTTGCGAAAGCGTCCACTCGGACGTGCCGTGGCGTGACGACGTGGTGACGGAAGGTTTCACCGTTGAAAAGAAAGGCCGCATCGTCCGCCCGTCCACGCGTCCCGGACTCGGCATCGAGATCAACGAGAAGGCGGTGAAGAAGCACCCGTTCAAACAGGAAATCCTGCAACGCTCGTTCTACGCGGACGGCGCCGTGGGCGATTGGTGAACATGGTGGCGGCACTCCCAAAACATTTATCCCCATGAATTATTTCAACGACATCCGCGACGGCCGGCAACTGGCGAACTTCGTGACCCGGCACGCGCCGCAAGCCGTGACGCTGGCGCTGACCGAGCAGGAGCTTCCCATCCTCGCCGTGAAACTGGGCGGCGACAAACTACCGGCCATCGTCATCAAAGCCGGGAGTCACGCTTCGGAAATCGGCGCGATCCACGGCGCGCTCACGTTGCTGGCGGAAGGCATCGCGAGCGGCCATCAAGTGTGGCTGCTGCCGTGCGCCAGCCCGTTTGACTTCGGCGGTTACAATCGCGCGCTCTCGTGGGCGGCGGGAAAAGAACTGGTTCTGCACAACGACGCGGAGTGCCGCGAAGTGTTGGCGCGGATTGGTCGGTGTGTGTACGAGCGCGAGCATGTGGCCCTGTTCCGCGTGGGTGAAATGATTTTTGCCGCCGTGAACCAGCAGGAAGTCGATCCGCGCGCGCTCGCCTACGGACAGCTCGACACTCTCAGTCGCGGTGATGCGCGGCTTGCGTGGGAGCTTGCTGGTCGGCGGATTTTCCTGCCGAACTTTGTCTATCATGCCGAGGACTACACCAGCTACGACCACGCGGGACTGGCGTGCTGGGCGAACTGGGATGGCTGGGTGGGCAACCTCAATCGATTTTATGACAGTTACGCGCCGCCGGTGGAGGTGCGCGGCGTGCGCGACTTCTGCGAGCAGATCAAACCCGGCCTCGTGCTGGACTTGCACGAGTCGGGAGTGATCCGTGGATTGCAGGAAGCCGGTCGCACGGCGGCGGGCGGCGCGATGGCGCAGCAGCATTATCTCGTGCTGCCGCCGGTGCATGGGCCGTGCTTTGAAACCTTCGAGACCCCCGTGGCGGAAGCCATGATCGAGGCCACGCGCCAGGCGGGTTTCGCGTGTCTCGACCGCGAGACGCTGGCGCGCTCATGGGGTTTTGGCGCGTGCAACTATTTTCACGGTTACGTGCGCAACGATCAGCGACCCATCGTGCCGTTTTTCCAATGGGGCACGCGCTACGAAGCCTCCATCGTGGTCGAGACCGGCATGGCACAACCCGTGGCCACGCGCGCGGCCATCCAGGCCGCCGCCGTGCGTGGTGCGGTGGCAGCGTATGAAAAGTTGAAGGCTAGGTGAATCACAAACTGCGACGCGGGCCATCGCAGCATAGGGGGAGCGAGCGCGGCAGCGTTTTGGAGTGCGGCGGCTTGATGCCGCTTTCGAGCGGGCGTGACGGTGTTCCAAACCATTTATACCAGGTCCCGGTGATGATCGGTGGAATGGCCACGCGGTCGTGCGGTCTCCGTGGTCGGTAGTGGCACGGGCGTCCCGCCCGTGTGTTTCCGTCAGAGCCAGCGGGGTCGCCCACCAGAAACTCACGGGCGGGACGCCCGTGCCACTACGCCGCAGCAGGACGGCGCTGCCGCCGGGTCGATTTTTACCGAAAATCATTTGCACTTGGTATTAGGTATCGCGCTAACCAAACGAGGCGCGGCAGCGCGCGCAATCCAAGACACTGCCTCGCTCATCAACCGCCCCGTTCGCAGCCAACCCCCGTTTTCGGATTAATGCACACGGTCGTAATCGCGCTGGAACAGGAACTTGATCGCCACCGCGACCAGCACGCCCGCCACGACGCACATCACCGCAGAGAGCGTGAGCAGCTTGTCGATGCCCACCGTCTCTTTGAGCTTCCCACCGAGCCACGTGCCGACTCCCGCCACCAAGCCGCCCATGAGGTTCAACACGCCCACCGCCGATGCGCGCGTGTCCGCCGGCACCACGTCGAACGACGACGGCATGATGTTCGCGATCACCAGTCCGCTCGTCAGCCCGAACGCCGCGGCGGCGATCTTGGTTTGCAGGAGTAAATCGCTGTTGCCCATGAAGTGAACGCACGGCGCGCAGAGGAACAGCCCCGCGCCCACGAGCCAGAATCGCGCGGCCGGGGTCCGCTTGAACAGCCAGTCCGCCAGCACGCCGCCGGTCAGCACGCCCACAATCGTCGCGCCTTGTTGATAGAGCGTCGCGGCGAGCGCCGCGTCCTTCAGCCCGAGTGAAAACTTTTCGTGGAAGAAAGTCGTGAGCCACCCGCTCAACAGCCACGTCACGAATACGAACGCCGGGAACGCGACGCAGAGAACGCAGTAGGTCGGCACGCACACCAGCGCCTTCACCGCGAGCTGCGAGCCGGACTTCTTTGTCTCCACAGCGGACTCTTCGCTCACGTTGCGCAGAAAAACAAAGTAGGGAATCGCGTAAATAATTCCCGCCATGCCGAGCACGACGAACGAAAGCCGCCAGTGAAATCCCTCCGCCATGTATCCGCCGAACCAGCCGCCGCCGATGATGCCCGCGATCTGCGCCGTGCCGAACACCGCCAGCGCCCGCGAGCGCGTGGACGGCGCGTGCGCGTTCGCGATGAGCGCGATGGCCGCCGGGAAAAAGAACGCCTCCGTCACGCCGATCACGCCGCGTAGCGCGAGCAGCATTGTGGGGGAGTTCGAGAAGCCCGTGAGCAACGTGGCCGCGCTCCACGCGATGAGGCTCACGATGACCAGCATCCGTTTGGAGTAAGTGTCGCCGACCTGTCCCGCGATCGGCGACATGAGGCCGTAAACCCACAGGAAGATTGAAACCGTGAGGCCGAGCTGGACGTTTGTGAAATGCAGGTCGCGCTGCAGCAGCGGGAAGAGCGAGGAAACAACCTGGCGGTCGCAGTAATTCAGAAAGAAGGCGATCCACATGAACCCCACCAGCAGCCACGCCTGGGTGACTGGATCGGAGGTACGGGCGGATGGACGCGCGTCAGTCAGTCGGCTTGCCCTCCCGGAGCTTGTTGACATCGACCGCTTGCGCGATGACCGCGACGCAATCGCCTTGTTGCGCCAGGCAGGGCGCGCGCATGGTGATGAGATAACCGTCTGACTGGGCCGTGATCTGTTCCGGCGCTCGATCCGGCCGCTCGATGAAATGAATCAAGCCGAGCGGCTGGCCGCGCTTAACTTTCGCGCCCAAATCTACGAGCACTTCAAACACTCCCGATTCCGGCGCGAGCAAATAGTCCTCCCGCTTCAACGCCTGCACCACGATGGCCGGGGGTTGGCCGAGACTTTTGCGCGTTTGTTCCTTGCCCGCCAGCACGCCGAGATGGACGAGCACGTTGCGCAATCCATTTTGCGTGAGCCGATGCACGTCCGCAGGGATCGCTTCGCCGCCGCCCATTTCGGTGGTGATGACAATTTTGCCCTGGTTCTCCGCCTCCACCGGCAATAATCCGCTACCGGCGATGTCCGCATAAATGAAAGAAAAATCCGTGTTCCATGCCAGCATGCCCGCGAGCATTTTACGACGTTGCTCCAGATCGGGAACCAGATGCATGTGGGAGCACGGCACGAACTCCATGCTGCGGCCGCCGGAATGAATGTCGATGACGACATCCGACAACGGAAAGAGGACGCGCGTCAAATAATCCGCGATCATTTCCGTGACCGCGCCTTCAGGCTTGCCCGGAAATGCGCGGTTGAGGTTCATGCCGTCCAACGGCGACAGGCGCGTGGCCGCTTTTGCTGCCGGGAGGTTCAAGGACGGGATCATGATGATGCGCCCGGAAACCATCTCCAGCTTCAACTCGCGCGCGAGCTTCATGATCGCGATCTGCCCTTGATACTCGTCGCCGTGATTGCCGCCCAATACGAGCACGGTCGGACCGCGGCCACGATTCACGACCGTGATGGGAATCATGACGTTGGCCCAGCCGCCCAAGTTGTGCGAGTAAGGCGCACGCAGAAAACCCTGCTGCTTGCCGCGCCGGTCGAAGTCGATAGTGGTGATGATCATAAAATAGGCGCGGATGATTTAGCCACGGATGAAACCTAACGCGGCTGACGCCGCAACCACTCCCTCTCCTCCATCCGATGGAGGAGAGGGTCGGGGAGAGGAGGCGCATTTTTGGTTTGCCCCTCTCCTCGGTCCTCTCCCCACGCCTCTGTCGCGGAGAGAGGAAGAAAAACCATGTCGCCATATCTTTGTCGAGATTGCGCGAACTTTCATGATTGTAGTACGGACAAAACACGGATGGGAGTTGATAAGGAAGCCAGGAAGGGAGGCGGGGGCAAGTGGGATCGATGCTTCATCTTTCCTGCCTTCCTGCTTTCCTTATTATTTCCCGTGTTCAATCCGTGTTTCATCCGTGGCGAAGAAATAGTTTCCTCACGCGACCCGGTGCTTCCGCACTTCTTCCTCGTTCAGCTCCAGCCCCAGCCCCGGCGCGTCGGGCACGGGGAGGAATCCGTCCTTCATGCGCACGTGGCCCTTGGTGAGGAACTCGCGCAGGCTCGTGTTTTCCTGCACGACGAACTCGGCGATGAGCGCGTTGGGAATCGCGTTGAGCCAGTGCAACGCGGCGTGGACGTTGATGTAAGTGCTGAAGCCGTGGTTGGCCACCTTGAGGCCGCGGTCGGCGGCGAGGCTCGCGATTTTCATCGCCTCGGTGAAGCCGCCGCAGCGCGTGAGGTCCACCTGCACGATGTCCACGTGGCCGCGATCCATCAGGTCGAGGAACGACTGCCGCCCGCTCTCCTGCTCACCCGCGGCGATGTGGACGGGACTCGCGGCCGTAAGCTTCGCGTAGCCCCCGTAGTCGTCGGGTGGGAGCGGTTCCTCGAGCCAGAAAATATTGAACTCCTCGAATGCCTTTGCTCGCTGGATGGCGGTGCGCGCGTCCCACACGAGGCCGGCATCAATCATCACATCGCCGTCCGCGCCGAAGCCCTTGCGCGCCTGACGGACCAAATCCACGTCGGTCTTCGCGTCCGCACCCATCGGTGCCCAGCCGAACTTCACGGCGGAAAAACCTTTCGCGCGAATGCGTTTGGCGAGTTCGCCGGTGGCCTTGGGAGTTGCGCCGAAAAGTGAACTGGCGTAACAGCGAATTTTTTTCTGAAAGCCGCCGCCGAGAAGTTTCCACACGGGCAGTCCGAGCGCCTTGCCCTTGATGTCCCACAGCGCGAGATCGATGCCGCTCATCGCGTGCAGGCCGATGCCGCGCCGGCCCGAATAGATCGTGCGCTGATACATCGTGTGCCACAGCCGCTCGGTCTCAAACGGATCCTGGCCGAGGAGCAGATGCTTCAGCCCGGTGCTGATCGTGTGCGAGAACGGCCCTTCGATCACGGCCTTCACCGCGAGCGGGGCGGAGTCCACTTCGCCGATGCCAGTGATGCCGGCATCGGTGCTGACTTTCACGATGAGCGCGTCCTGCCCGCTGTCGCACTGCTTGCGGACGACTTTCTGCGAGACGTAGATGGCTTCGACGTTGGTGATTTTCATGCGACAACCCGGCAACGCCATCGTACGGACAGGGAAACTGCGGCGTGACGAAGCGAGACGTTAGGCGCGCGCACTTGGGTGGCAAGAAAAATAACCGTGAAGGGAGATCAAGGGGGCATCTCGGTTATTGTCACGCGGCATTGAATGGGGCGTGTTCTCCCTCACCCTTTCCCTCTCCCGCTGGGAGAGGGGATGCGTGGCGCGACCGTGTGGGTGTTCGATCTGTCGTCGGCTTCGTCACTGCGGCTGGCGACTTCGATAGGCTCCAATTTAGGATGACGCGGCCGATGATTCTCCCTCTCCCGGCGGGAGAGGGCCGGGGTGAGGGAGAAGACTGGCATTCGCCGCGGGCGGGCGTTGCAAGGAAGCGAGCAGCGCTCACGCACGGTTTAACCCGGCTTCCTGATTTTCGGTTTGATCTGGGTCACTTTATACTGCTGACCCTGCTTGTCGTAGGTGATCCACTCGCCAACCTGCTCGCCTTTCTCGAAATGCCCCGACCGCAGCTTCGTCCCGTCCTTGCGGAACCACTCCCAATAGCCGGTGAGGACGCCATTGGCGGTGTTTCCCCTGGCCCAAACACTGCCGTCCTTGTGATACTCGACGCGTTCTTTCTCCGAAATTCTTTTGGCGGGCATGACGATAAATCCTTGTGTGGAATGCTTGCCTAACGACTCAAGACTCCCTCAATCTGCGGACAACGTGTCGAGGTACAACAGTTAGGCATCATCGTGTGCATACTACTGAACAATCTCGCGAACAAAAATAAAATGCACATGAAACTCAAAACCCTCGTGGAAACATCCTCGCAACTCCCATCCGGCCTTTGCCTGCTCTTCCAGCATCGCCATCATCTTTACCTCGAACTTCTTCTTGGAAATGTAAGTGAAGAATCCTGGGCTAAATCTGACATGATTGTATTCGAGTTTTTTCATAGTGCTCAATGATGCCTAATATCTTGCTTACTTGGCCAACTGTCCGCGCAGTCAGTTATGGGCTGGGTGGAGAGTGCCCTCCCCCGAGGGGCGTGTCCAGCGCAAGGTTAGCGTCCAAAGTCACTCCTTCTCGCAATTCTTGTCCATGAACATTCGCAAGGCTTCTGGCTCTGTCGCAGCCCAAACGAGGCCACAGCTCCGGCAGGCGTATGCATCAACAGGCACCCCGGCTGCGATCACCAGGGTTAAGGACTTCAAACTGTCGGGCTTGAAGAATGGACGGTGCGTGGTGGACGATCCCGATTCGGATATTCTTCCTTTGGCGATGTCGCGACTCTTGCAACTGTAACATGTATTCATAAACAGGATGTGTTTGGACGCCCAACACTCTTCCAAGCGGCCAACTGGCCGCGCAGTCGGTTATGGGCTTGGTGGAGACTGCCCTCCCCCGTGAGGCGTGTCCAGCGCATCGCGACATTATTGCGCTGCGAATTTACTGTCGGAGTAGAACTCCAAGAATCCGCATTTCTGACAGCGGAAGGCTCCGATAGGCAGACCGTAACCAACCGGCGCTTTCGTTTTGGTCAACCACGATCTCTGCGGTTGGCCTGCAAACCAGCCCGCGACAATGGTCGCTCCCAACATATTATCCGGCACAAACCCTTGGTCCATCTCACCATTGCATTTTGGACACTGCATTTTTTCTTTAGTCATAGTCGTTGATTAGATACTAGCCGCCTAACAGGTATTCGACCGCAGATTGCGGTTAAGCGCGGTTGGTGAAAACGTGGGCATGGGCGGAGTGTAGCCACCGATCACTGGCCGTCCAGCGCGGATTTTGGCAGTCTCGGGGCGTGGGCGAGAGACAAAATATGGAGCCGGGTAAAACCGCAGGCTTCCGGCGACCGCCGGAACGACTGATTCCCAACCCCCAGGCGAAGTTGCGTGACCAGCTCCACGCGGTGCCGGTTCAAGCGGATGAGCGAGCGGACGAGTGTGATCGGGGACGCGTGGCAATGCTTCCCGCGTCGGTTTGGCCAGGCCGCCGTCGACGAAGGAATTTTGATTTGCCAGCGGGCTGGGAAGGGACAAGATTATTCACGCTATGCCGCACCATCCACCACGATTGGCCGACGCGTTTCTGACGCGGCGCGATTTCCTGTCGCGTTGCGGGATGGGCATGGGCGCGTTGAGTCTTGCGGGCATCCTGGGTGAAACGGGTTTGCTCGGGGCGGAGACCGCGAATCCGCTGGCACCCAAAGCGCCGCATTTTCCAGCCAAGGCCAAACGCGTCATCCATTTTTTCCTCAACGGCGGGCCGTCGCAGGTGGACACGTTT
This sequence comes from Limisphaerales bacterium, assembly GCA_046593035.1. GTDB lineage: Bacteria > Verrucomicrobiota > Verrucomicrobiia > Limisphaerales > JAYTXL01 > JAYTXL01. The sequence goes on from JBKJSC010000283.1 coordinate 8,856, forward strand.
GATCCCAAGCCGGCGCTCACGAAATACGCGGGCCAGCCGTTGCCCGGCGAAAATCCGCGCACGGAACGCAAGACCGGCGCGGCGCTGGCGTCGCCGTTCAAGTTTCAGAAATACGGCCAAAGCGGCATTGAGGTGAGCGACATCTTTCCGCGCATTGCGGAGCACATCGACGACATCGCGGTGATCCGCTCGATGCAGGCGGAGTTGCCGAACCATGAGCCGTCGCTGATGCTGATGAACTGCGGCGACGCCGTGCAGAGCCGTCCGAGCGTGGGCGCGTGGGTGACGTACGGGCTGGGCACGGAAAATCAAAACCTCCCGTGTTTCATCGCGATGTGTCCGAGCGGCTACCCGATCAAGGACGCGGACAACTGGTCGTCGGGCTTTTTGCCGGGTATTTATCAGGGGACGTTCATTGATCCGCAGCATACGCAGATTGAGAAATTGATCGAACACATCCGCAGCGATTTCGCGACGCTCAAGGAGCAGCGCCAGCAACTCGACTTGTTGAAGCAATTTAACGAGGAGCATCGTCAGCGTCGCCAGAAAGACGCGCGCGTCGAGGCGCGCATCCAATCCTTCGAGCTGGCTTACCGCATGCAGATGGAGGCCGCTGATGCGTTTGATATAAGCAAGGAACCACAGGCCATTCGAGATCTTTACGGCATCGGTGTCCACGCGCGGCAGACGCTCATTGCGCGCCGCCTGCTGGAGCGGGGCGTGCGTTACGTGCAGCTCTGGCACGGCGCGGGCCAGCCGTGGGACAACCACGATGACATCCAGAAACATGCCGGTCTCGCGAAGGAAATCGACCAGCCCATCGGCGCGTTGCTCACCGATTTGAAACAACGCGGGATGCTGGCCGACACCCTCCTCATTTTTGGCGGTGAGTTTGGCCGCACACCGGCGGTGGAACTCGGCACCAAGGGGCGCGACCATAATCCCTACGGTTTTTCCATGTGGCTCGCTGGTGGCGGCGTGAAAGGCGGCACGATTTGCGGCGCGACGGATGAGTTTGGATACAAGGCAGTGGAGAACAAGGTTCACGTCCACGATTTGCACGCGACGATTCTGCATTTGCTCGGCTTCGATCACGAAAAATTCACCTACCGTTACGCCGGCCGCGATTTCCGGCTGACCGATGTGCATGGTCGCGTGGTGAAAGAAGTGCTGGCGTAAACCAGACGAAGTCGTTTCGGCAAAAGCCTCCATTGCCAATTCGAGTTCCTTCCGGCACGGTGTCCCGAATCCAATGTTGTCCACGCCTGCATGAATTCGCCGCCGCGCCCTACGCAAGTTCGCTACGCCATCGTGCTGGTCACCACGTTGTGCGGCGGCTGGCTGACCGACGTCGCGACGCGTCGTCTGGGTCTCCCCTGGGGGCGTGTCGTGCCGCTGGCTGGCTCGCGGTTTGTCGCGGCGCTGGCCTACCTGGTTTGTTTATGGCTTGATCAGCCTTGGGTGGCGGTCGCGGCGTTTGCGACGGTTGCTTTCATGACCGATTTGGGTGTGCCGGCAACCTGGTCATTCATGCAGGACGTGGGTGGCCGGCACGTCGGTTCCGCGCTCGGCTGGGGCAACTTGTGGGGAAACCTGGGCGCCGCCGCCGCGACCAAATATTTGCCGCCGGTGTTGGAACGCTGGGATACCCACCACAACTGGCAACCGGCATTGATCGTTTGCTCGGCGAGCTTTGTCGTCGCAGGAATCGCGTCCCTGGGGATTGATGCCAGCGTGCCGCTGGTGCCGCCGGAAAAGGAAAAGGCAGTTGACCAATAAACCTCGTCGCGCTCAGAATTAAATGACATCCAACTGAAATGAACGATCCCGATTTAGACAAAATGTTGCTGGCTCTGAAAACGCTTTACCCGGCCGTGGTCTGCGACGTTCTCGATGCGCTGGGCTTCCGCCAGCAGGCCTTGAGCAGTCACCTCCGGCCCTTGACGCCAACGCGGAAAATCTGCGGGCGCGTGTTTCCGGCGCGCGCGGCGGCCGTCACGGAAATCCCCGCCGAGCCTTACAAGCTGGAGATTGGGGCCGTGGACGCAATGACGCGTGGCGATGTGCTTGTCGTGGACGTGCAGGACAATCAGACCTGCGGCTTTTGGGGCGAACTCCTCACCACGGCCTGCATTTACAAAGGTGTGCGCGGCGTAGTGATGAGCGCCTGTACGCGTGATCTCTGGAATATTCAAAAACTGAACTTCCCGGTGTTTGGCGTCGGCTACCATCCGGCGGACAGCAAAGGCCGCGCGGACATTGTGGCCATCGGCGAACCGATTGTGATTGCTGGGGTCAAAACCAAGCGAGGCGATTGGGTGATCGGCGATGAAGATGGCGTGGTGATCATCCCCAGCGAAGTCGCCGCCGAAACCATCCAACGCGCGCAGGAAAAAGTTTCTGGCGAAAACGTCGCTCGCGCTGATCTCGCAAAGGGCGTGCCGATGGGCGAAGTCTTCAAAAAATATGGTATCCTCTGAGACCATGGGAGTGAACGCTGTCGTTTTCACCGCATGAACCCGCGCGTGCTCATCACCGGTTTGTTTCACGAGACGCACAGTTTTGTGGATGGCACGACGAGTTTGCGAGATTTCAAAATCGTGCGCGGCGCGGAGCTGCTGCGCTGTGAAGGCGACAGTTCGCCGATGGGCGGCGTGCTCGAGTCGGCGCGCAAATTTGAGTGGACAGTGCTCCCGGCGATTGATTATCGCGCCTCGCCGGCGGGGTTGGTGGAGGATGAAGTCGTCGAAACTTTTTGGCGCGAATTCCGGCAGTATGCCGAGCCGGAGCTGGCCGCCGGGGTGGATGCCATTTATCTCGTGCTGCACGGTGCGATGGTTTCGCAGTCGCTCGAAGATGTGACCGGGGAAATCTTGCAGCGCATTCGCACACTGCCCGGCGCGGAGCAAGTCCCGATTTTTGGAGTGTTCGATCTGCACGCCAATTTCACCGAACGCATGGCGCGTCACGGCGATTGCCTGGTGGTGTATCGTGAAAATCCCCATTCGGATGCACGCCAGGCCGCGCAAATTGCGGCCTCGTTGTTGCAGCGATCCCTGACCACCCGCGTGATGCCGAAAACCTGCTGGCAACATCCGCCGATTGTGTGGCCGCCAACCGGGACGGGCACGGCGAGCGAGCCGATGCGGTCGTTGGAAAAGCTCGCACGGCAAATCGAGGCCGAGGACGCGCGTGTTTGGGCCGTGAACGTGATGGGGGGATTTGCCTTCGCCGACACGGCGGATACCGGTGTCAGTTTTTCCATCGCCACCACTGGCTCCGAGGCGGAGGCGCACGCGCAGCTTGCGCGACTCAGTCAACTCGCGCTGGAAATGAAAGAGCAGGGGAACGTGCTCGATCCGCCAATTGAATCGGTGATGGAAAAACAATTTCCATTCGGCCCTGGCCTGACGGCATTGGTGGAACCGTCGGACAATATCGGTGGTGGCGCGGCAGGTGACGGCACGGGAATTTTGCGCGCGCTGGTGAAACACCGGGTAGGCAATGCAGCCGTCTGCCTGAATGACCCCGCTGCCGTCGCGCATCTAGAAAGCGTATCAGTGGGCGCTCGCCTCACTCTCCCGCTCGGTGGCAAGGGCAGCCGCTTGGATGCCGGCCCGCTCGCGCTCGACGTGGAACTCATCTCGAAGCGCGATGGCAAATTTCAACTCGAGGACAAACAGAGCCATCTGGCCTCCATGGTTGGCGACTGGTACGACATGGGCCGTTGCGCGGTGGTGCGGCACGAGGGGATCACGATTCTGCTCACCAGCGTGAAGACCGCGCCGCTGGATCTTGGACAATGGCGGAGTCAAGGCGTCGAGCCGACGAAGCTCTCGGTGATCGGCGTCAAAGCGGCAGTGGCGCACCGGCGCACGTACGATCCGATTGCGGTGCGGAGTTATTGGGTGGACACGCCCGGCCCCTGTTCGAGCAATCTGAAGGCGTTGCCGTACAAAAAAATTCACCGTCCCATCTTTCCGTTGGATGTTTTACCGTTCCCTCACTAGCGGAAATTTTTTTCGCCGGTTTGAATAATTTTCCGCGCTCACCGTCGATAGTGCCGTGAGTTGGGATAGCCCGGTTCCAGAAAACCCCTCTGGGTGGGAGATCCAAGACCGAGACTCGGCGCTAATGCACCCCAACCACTTTTTATTTGTTATGATTATTAATGTTGACGATTGGCGTTTCAAATCCGAGCAAGACAATGGTTGCGCGGTGACGGTGGAATTGTATTTGACCAACGGGCAGCTTGCGCGCCTCGAAGTGTTTCCGCTGCTCAATCCCAATTCCACGGACGACCAGATTCCGGAACTGGTGGTGCTGGGCGAAGCGCCGGGCGAAAAATTGCACGACTCTCCACCGCGCCGCTGGATCACTCGTGCGCCGCACCGGCAGAGCGAATGGAGTCAGGTGGAACTTTCCGAAACCTTGATCCGGCAGATCAACGACAAATTGACGGAGGCGAGCACGAACGAACTGGCCACAGCTTGTTAGCCCGCCACGCTTCCGGGTGATTTGAGTTTCCCGTCGTTGCATTGAACGCCGGATTGCAGTACACCAACGGCATGGTTCGATTCATCGCCAGTTGCGCGATCCTGTTGGTGGGTGTGTCCAGTCTGTCTGCGGCCACATCTCCTGGCCCGGTGGATTTCAGCCGCGACATCCAGCCCATTCTTTCCGACAACTGCTACCATTGCCACGGCCCCGATGAAAAGGGGCGCAAGGCCAAGTTGCGGCTCGACACCCAGGCGGGGGCGTTTCGCATCAAGGACGGCAAGGCGGTCATCCTCCCCGGCAAGAGCGCGCAAAGCGAGCTGGTCCGCCGCATCACGACCAGAGTTGCCGATGACGTGATGCCGCCGCCCGATTCCAACCGCAAGCTCACGGCGCGGCAGGTGGACCTGCTGAAGCGCTGGGTGGATCAAGGCGCAAAGTGGGGACAGCACTGGGCGTTTGTGGTGCCGCAACGTCCGGAGTTGCCCAAGGTTAAAAACAAATCGTGGCCGCGGAACGCGATTGATTATTTTATTCTGGCCCGGCTCGAACGCGAAGGATTGAAACCGTCAGTCGAGGCGGCGAAAGAAAAGCTGATCCGGCGAGTGACGCTGGATTTGACGGGGCTGCCGCCCACGCTCGAGGAGGTGGACGCCTTTCTGGCGG
>JBKJSC010000053.1:0-34180 GCA_046593035.1 Limisphaerales bacterium
CGCCACTGAAGATGTCGAGGTAAAGGGTTTTCATTCGTTGAATAATTTAGTCACGGATGAAACACGGATGAAACACCGATTCGACTTTGACCAGCTTCCTTTCCGTTCTGTGTTCCATCCGTGTTTCATCCGTGACTAAATTATTCAACGAATGAAAACCCTTTACCTCGACATCTTCAGTGGCGTCAGCGGTGACATGTTCATCGGCGCGCTACTCGACCTCGGCGTCAGCATTCACCAGTTGGAAATCGAACTGGCCAAGCTGAAACTCGACGGCTACCACCTGCACGCCGCGCGCAAACAAAAGTGCAACATCGAAGGCGTGAAGTTCGACGTGCATCTGGCGCATGCGCCTGTTCAGGCGCACGAACACACGCATGCCGATGGCACCGCGCACACGCATGAACACGACCACGGGCACGAGCACGAGCACAACCATGTGCATGAGCACGCTCACCACCACGAGGAACACGAACCTCATTCACATCACGAACATGACCATGATCATGAGCATAGACACGAACACGATCACGGACACTCGCATGAGCACAGCCGCAACTTCGCGGAAATCCGGCGGCTCATTGCCGACAGCTTGCTCTCCGATTGGGTGAAGCAAAAATCCGTGGCGGTGTTTCATCGCGTCGCGGTGGCGGAGGGAAAAATTCACGGGCACCCGCCGGACGAGGTGCATTTCCACGAAGTGGGCGCGCTGGATTCCATTGTCGATATTGTGGGGGCGTGTCTGTGTCTGGAATTGCTGGGCCGCCCACGCGTGCTGGCCGGCATGGTGATTGAAGGCACGGGCTGGATCAATTGCGCACACGGACGCTTTCCGATTCCCGCTCCCGCTACGCTCGAAATCCTCGGCGCGCGCGGTGTCACTCTGAGCCAGTGCGACGAGCCGCACGAACTCGTCACGCCCACCGGCGCGGCCTTGCTGGCCGAATTCGCTGAGTCGTTTGGCCCAATGCAGGGAGTGCACGCGGAGAAAATCGGCTACGGCCTCGGGACGCGCGACAACCAAACGCGGCCGAACGTGCTGCGGGCGGTGCTCGGCGAGTTGCAGGAAGCCAGAATTCAGAATCCAGAATCCCAAATCCTTCCGGCGGCGGAATCGAAGTTGGATTGGGAAACCGACACCATTGCCGTGCTGGAAACCAACCTCGACGATCTGAACGCGGAAGTGCTCGGCCACTTTGTTGAACAGGCTTTGGCCGCCGGAGCGCTCGACGTTTTTCACACGCCGATCCAGATGAAAAAGAACCGGCCCGGCGTGCTCCTCACCGTTTTGTGCGCCGAGAACGACGCGGACAAGTTCTCTGAACTGATGCTGCGCGAGACCAGCGCGTTTGGCGTACGCCGCCATTTGGCTGCACGGCGGAAACTCAAGCGCGAGTTCATCACGGTCAAGCTGCCGCAGGGCGAAGTGACGGTGAAGCTTGGCAAATTGAACGGCCAGGTGGTGCAGGCGTCGCCGGAATTTGAATCATGCAAGAAACTGGCCGCGCAAACGAAACTGCCGCTGAAACAAATTTACGAAGCCGCCATCAAAGCCGTGAAACTGTGACGCTGTTATGATTGATCCCGAACTCCTGAAAATCCTGTGCTGTCCGGAGACGCACCAGAGCCTCACACTGGCCGAGACGCCGCTCATTGAATCGTTGAACCGGCAAATCGAGGCGGGCCAGTTGCGCAACCGCGCCAGCCAGCCCGTGAAGGAAAAGATCGACGGCGGATTGCTTCGCGCCGACGGCCAATTCCTTTACGCGATCCGCCAGAATATTCCCATCATGCTGATCGACGAGGCCGTGCCTTTGCCGCACTGACACGCCAGCGACACGGCCATGCCGGACGCGTTCAGCAACAAGGAAACTTCCGATGAGCCAAGTCCTGCTTCCTCCCGGCCCGAAAGGCAAACCGTTCGTCGGCTCCTTCTTTGAATTGCGGCGCGATCCGCTGATGTTCTTCCTGAAGCTCGGCGAGGATTACGGCGAAATCGCTTCATTCAAAGTCGGGCCGCAACGCATTTTCCTGCTGAACCACCCGGATTACATCGCCGACGTGCTCGTCACCCACCAGCACAACTTCGTCAAAGGCCGCGCGCTTCAGGTGGCTAAACGGTTTCTCGGCGAAGGCCTCCTCACCAGCGAAGGCGAACATCACCGGCGTCAGCGGCGACTGTCCCAGCCGGCTTTTCATCGCCAACGCATCGTCGGTTACGGTGCGGTGATGACGGACTACGCGGCGCGCGCGCGGGAACGCTGGCAAAACGGCGCGACGGTGGACATCGCCGAGGAAATGAACCGACTCACGCTCGCCATCGTTGGCAAGACGTTGTTCGATGCCGATGTGGAGGCGGAGTCGCGCGAAATCGGCGAGGCGCTCACGACCATTCTGAGTTTGTTCAACCGCGTGATGCTCCCGTACACCGGGCTGCTGCAAAAATTTCCTTTGCCCGCCAACCGGCGGTTTCAACAGGCGGCGGAACGCCTCGACGCCACCATTTTCCGGATGATCCAGGAACACCGCACCAGCGGCGTGGATCGCGGGGACTTGCTTTCCATGTTGCTGGCCGCGCAGGACGAGGAAGGCGGCGGCGGTGGCATGACCGATAAACAAGTCCGCGATGAAGCCATGACGATTTTTTTGGCGGGCCACGAAACCACCGCCAACGCCCTCGCTTGGACGTGGTATCTCCTTTCGCAAAATCCCGCCGTGGAAACGAAGCTCCAAGCTGAACTCGACACAATTCTTGCAAATCGACTTCCTACTTTTCACGATCTGCCGCAACTCCGCTACACCGAGATGGTGCTGGCGGAATCCATGCGTCTGTATCCGCCAGCGTGGGTCATTGGCCGGCGCGCGCTCACCGACCAGCCGATTGGCCCCTACACGATTCCGGCGAACGCCATCGTGATTTGCAGCCAGTATGTGATGCACCGCAATCCGCGTTATTTCCCGGAGCCGCTTCGTTTTGATCCGGAGCGGTGGACGCCCGAAGCGAAGGCTCGGCTGCCCAAGTTCGCTTATTTCCCGTTCGGCGGCGGCGGGCGCGTCTGCATTGGCGAATCGTTTGCGTGGATGGAAGGGACCCTGTTGCTCGCCACGATTGCGCAGCGGTGGCGGATGCGCCTCGTGCCCGGCCATCCGGTGGAACCCCAACCGCGCATCACGCTCCGTCCCAAACACGGCCTCCGCATGACGCTGGAACGGCGGGGTTGATCACGCGCTTTTTTCCGCGCGTGTGTTCGGACTTAAAGCCGCGCCACGAGCAGCTCGCGCTGGAAGATCAATTCCTTGGGCAAATCCGAGTAGAGCTTCATGAACAACTCGTCTTGGGAGAGCAGTTCGCGACGCCATTCCTCGACATTGATTTGCTGGGCCTGTTCCAGCCGTTCGTGCGTAAAGCCAGCCATGCCGGTAAGATCAAAGCTCTTCGCGCCGGGCACCCAACCGAGCGGCGTCTCGTTGGCGTCGGCCTGTCCGTGACAGCGATCCACAATCCATTTGAGCACGCGCATGTTTTCGCTGAAGCCTGGCCAGTAGTAATCCCCCCGCTCGTCCTTGCGGAACCAGTTCACATGAAAAATGCGCGGTGGATATTTGATGTGCTTCCGCATGTTGATCCAATGATGGAAATAGTCGCCCATGTTGTAGCCGCAGAAGGGCAGCATCGCCATCGGATCGCGACGCACCTGGCCGACCGCGCCCACCGCCGCCGCCGTGGTTTCCGAACCCATCGTCGCGCCGATGTACACGCCGTGAATCCAGTTGAACGCCTGATAAACCAACGGCATCGTCGTCGGGCGACGACCGCCGAAAATGATGGCGCTGATCGGCACGCCGTTCGGGTCGTTGGCCTCCGGCGCGAGCATGGGATTGTTGGCCATCGGCGCGGCGAAACGGCTGTTGGGATGCGCCGCCTTTTCCTTCGCGTCAGGCGTCCAGCGGTTGCCTTTCCAGTCGAGACATTCCGCCGGCGGCGCGCCGTCCTTGCCTTCCCACCACACGTCGAGATCGCGCGTCAGGGCGACGTTGGTGTAGATCGTGTCGCGCGCGATGGTCAGCATCGCGTTGGGATTTGATTGGGAATTTGTTCCCGGCACCACGCCGAAATAACCGGCTTCGGGATTGATGGCGTAGAGACGGCCATCCGCGCCGGGTTTCATCCAGGCGATGTCGTCGCCCACGGTCCAGATTTTCCAGCCGTGAAAATGTTTCGGCGGCACCATCATGGCGAAATTCGTTTTGCCGCAGGCGCTGGGAAAGGCTGCGGCCACGAAGGTTTTTTCACCGGAGGGCGATTCGACCCCCAGGATCATCATATGTTCCGCGAGCCAGCCTTCCTTGCGGCCGAGATACGAGCCGATGCGGAGCGCGAGACATTTTTTGCCGAGCAGCACGTTGCCACCGTACGCGGAGCCGATGGAGATGATCGCGTTGTCTTGCGGGAAATGGCAGATGTAACGCCGCTCCGGATTCACGTCCAACATGCAATGCAGGCCGCGGTTGAAATCATCGCTGTCACCGAGATGCTGATAAGCCACGCTGCCCATGCGGGTCATGATGCGCATGCTCAACGCGACGTAAATCGAATCGGTCAACTCGACACCCACCTTGGTCATCGGCGAACCGAGTGGTCCCATCAGATAAGGCACGACGTACATCGTGCGACCCACCATCGCGCCCTGGCAAAGGGCGTTGAGTTTTTGATACATCTCTTTTGGCGCTGCCCAGTTGTTCGTGGGGCCGGCTTCCTCCGGCGTGGGCGTGCAGATGTAAGTGCATTGCTCCACCCGGGCGACGTCGTTGGGATTGGAGCGATGATAGTAACAGCCCGGAAGCTTCTCCGGATTCAGCTTGAGCAAAATCCCCTTCGCCACGGCCTCGGCGGTCAATGATTCCTTTTCGGCTTCCGAACCATTGCACCAATGGATCGCATCAGGCTGGCACAGGGCCGCCATTTTTTCCACCCAAGCGATGATCTCGGCGTTTTGCGTGTTGCACTGTCCGCTGTTTGTCATAGTTCGAGTTTCCGCGAAAGGTGCCGGCGAGTCTCCACAAATTTTGGCTGCGGCACGCCGTCGCTTGCGAGAACGCGATTCGCCAGCCAAGGGACAATAAAGTGCCAGCGAAAAACAAAATCCGGGGAGCCACGCGAGAATGCAGCGGCCAGACTGCGCGCGTGAAATCAATGTTGGTTTCCACCGGACTCACAACTGAACAAACTGCATGAAACATATCGATGAAACACGACTGGAGAATGATCTCGGCTACCGCTTCAACTTCCTGGCGGAATTCATCGGCTTCGGTGCCGACGACGTTAAGGTGATTCACGGCGCGGCACCGTTGCTTGCACCCAAGGTGTCCGGACTGGTGGACGCGTATATGACAAGCTGCACGGCTATGATTGCACCTGGCGGCACTTCCTGCCACGTCAGGCGGGCTACGCGGGCGAGGTGCCATTGACCTTGGATCAACTGACGATGGATCACCCGCAAATCGCGTTTCGGAAAAATCATTTTCCGCTACCTGGAGCGGCTCGTCGCCGCGCCCTACGACGAGAAGATGCTCCCCTACCTGAATATGGTGGGAAAAATGCACACCACCAAGGCTGGCAATCCAGACATTGCCGTGCCGTTCGTGCAGATGAACGCACTGCTCGGCTTTGTCGCCGATGCCGTGAACGCCACCATCCTGGGCCTGGACATTACCAGCGACCTGAAGACTGCCGCCATCCGGGCATTCTCCAAACTGCTCTGGATTCAAAGTGATTTGATCAATCGGCATTACACGGCCTGAACCGAAGTCTGATTCAATCCCCGGGAAGCCGGTTGAGCGATGCACCGTCAACCGGCTTCTTCGTTTTCAGGTGGCACGACGAGTTCCTTGGCATACCACGAACGAAAGATGGTGAGGTTTTGCCAAACACAGTGGAGCCGCAGCGGGACGGCCTGAGTAGGCTGGATTAGAAATAGAACTTAATCCCGGCAAGCCCATGAAAACTCCAACTAAGTCAGACCGCGCACGCCTCACCATCTCGGTCTAGCCCGCCACGGCCAACGTCCGGACATCCACACCCGCAACAGAGATCAATCTCGTGCCGGCCCTGCTAAAAATTAAGAGCATACTTGTGCCCGTGGATTTTTCCTTGCCCTCCAAAAAGGCGTTGGAATATGCCGTGCCATTCGCCCGCCAGTTCGGCGCGAAGATCACCCTCCTGTTCGTCCTTGAGCCACCCGTTTATACGGGAGATATCGGCTACATCCCGCTGGAGGTGGACAACGAAGCTTCCCTCAAGGCCGCGACCGCGAAACTCAACGAACTCGCCGCGCAAGCCGTGGAGCCGGAACTGCTGGATCAATCACTCGTACGCACCGGCCGCCCGTTTCAAGAAATAACTGACATCGCGCGCAGCTTGAACACGGACCTCATCATCATCGCCACCCACGGCTACACCGGTTTGAAGCACGCTTTGATCGGCAGCACGACCGAGCGCGTCGTGCGCCATGCACCGTGTCCGGTCTTGTCGGTGCGCGAGATTGAGCGCGATTTCCTGCCAACGCCCAAGGCTTGATTGCGGAGTGGAATCCGGCATTCGCCAGGTTTAGAAGCAACGTGGCCTGTCCGCCGTAGCAGGCCCTTTGGAGTCCTTGCGTTTGGTTTCGTACATTTGCCATCCACAGCGTAACGCGCAAATGTAGATGCAAAGTACAGACACTTCCTCTGAACAGTACGGGACAGACCCTGGTTTCAAAGTCCACGGGAAATGCCAACGAGAACGGCTGGAACCGTTTCCCAAGCCGTCTTCGACCAGTTGCCGAAAGCACTCTTCCTGCTCGACGGCGGTTTGGCCGCATTATTCCCGTTTCACCGATTGCGGTTCTCTTTGCCTGGGTAAAAAATTGCAAAATTTTTGTTTCAGAATTGGCCGCGCGATGATTTCATCACGCGGCTGAATGACGAATGAACAGAGAATTGATGAAAGATAGCAAATCAGTACGGTCCGTCGCCCCCGCCAAACAGGGCCTCTACGACCCTGCCTTCGAGCATGACGCGTGTGGCGTCGGCTTCGTCGCCCACCTCAAGGGCCAGAAGTCGCACGCCATCGTGGAACAGGGGCTGGAAATTCTCCAGAACCTCGACCATCGCGGCGCGTGCGGCTGCGAAGAAAACACCGGCGACGGCGCGGGCATCCTCATCCAAATGCCGCACAAGTTTCTCGCCGAAGCGTGCGAAAAAGCGAAGTTCACGCTCCCGGCTTTAGGCCAATACGGCACCGGCCTGATTTTTCTCCCGCCGAACGCGCAGCAACGCCGGAAGATCGAACAGGCATTCGAGAAGATCGTGCAGTCCGAAGGCCAGCACTTCCTCGGCTGGCGCACAGTGCCCACCAGCAACCGTTCGCTCGGCGACACGGCGAAGGCGTCCGAGCCGTACATCCGCCAGCCGTTTGTCGGTCGTGATGCTTCGGTGCCGGACGACCTCGCGTTCGAGCGCAAGCTCTACGTCATCCGCAAGCGCGCCTACAATGAAATCCGCTGCTCCACCATCGACGGCGCGGCGTACTGGTATGTGTGCAGCCTGTCCTACAAAACCATTGTCTATAAAGGCATGCTCCTGACCGCGCAGGTTGGGAAGTATTTTCCCGACCTCAAGAAGGAATCCATGGAATCAGGCCTCGCGCTGGTGCATTCGCGTTTCAGCACGAACACCTTTCCAAGCTGGAGCCGCTCGCATCCTTACCGCTACATCGCGCACAACGGCGAGATCAACACGCTTCGCGGCAACATCAACTGGATGCACGCCCGCCAGTCACTCTTTGAATCCGACCTGTTCGGCGAGGACATCGGCAACATTCTTCCCGTCACTGATCCCCACGGCAGTGATTCGGCGATGTTCGACAACTGCCTTGAACTGCTCGTGCTCGCCGGCCGCTCGTTGCCGCACGCGTTGATGATGATGATCCCGGAGCCGTGGACGAATCACGAGTCCATGAACGACGCGAAAAAGGCGTTTTACGAATTCCACTCGTGCCTCATGGAGCCGTGGGACGGCCCTGCGTCCATCGCCTTCACCGACGGCAAGATCATCGGTGCCACGCTTGACCGCAACGGACTCCGCCCGACGCGCTACTACGTCACCAAGGACGACCTCGTCATCATGGCAAGCGAAGCCGGCGTGCTCGACATCGCGCCGGAAAACATTTTGCAAAAGGGTCGCCTTCAACCCGGCCGCATGTTTCTCGTGGACACCGAGCAGGGCCGCATCGTCGCCGACGAGGAAATCAAAAACTCCATCGCGAACGCGCACCCGTACCGGCAGTGGCTGGACCAGCACATGATCGAACTGGCCACGCTGCCCGATCCCGACACGCTGCCTGAACCCGACCACGACACGGTGCTCCAGCGCCAGCAGGCGTTCGGTTACACGTTCGAGGATTTGCGCCTGCTCATGGTGCCGATGGCGCGCGATGGCGTCGAAGCCGTCGGCTCAATGGGCACCGACACGCCACTCGCCGTGCTCAGTGACAAGCCGCAATCGCTCTACAGCTATTTCAAGCAGCTCTTCGCACAGGTCACGAACCCGCCGATTGATTGTATCCGCGAGGAAATTGTCACCAGCGCCGAGACGACCATTGGCTCGGAGAAAAATTTACTGAACCCCGTTCCCGAAAGCTGCCATCTCATCGAACTCAAGTCGCCCATCCTCACCAACGAGGAGTTCGCGAAGCTCAAGCACCTTGATCAGCCCGGTTACAAGTCCGTCACGTTGCCCATTCTCTATCCGGTCGCCAAAGGCGCGAAAGGTTTGGAGAAGGCGCTCAACGAGTTGTTCAAGAAGGCGAATCAGGCCATCGCCGACGGCATCAATATTCTCATTCTTTCCGACCGCGGCATTGATGCGAAGAACGCCGCCATCCCTGCGCTGCTCGCCGTCAGTGGCCTGCATCACCATCTCATCCGCGAAGGCACGCGCACGCGCGTCGGCCTGGTGCTCGAATCCGGCGAGCCGCGCGAAGTGCACCATTTCTCGCTGCTCATCGGCTACGGCTGCGGCGCGATCAATCCCTATCTCGCCTTCGAGACGCTCGACGACATGATCCGTCAGGGAATGTTGAAGAGCGACACCGACCACAAGACCGCGTGCAAGAATTTTGCGAAAGCCGCCGTGAAAGGCGTCGTGAAGGTCGCGTCGAAGATGGGCATCTCCACGATTCAATCCTATCGCGGTGCGCAAATCTTTGAGGCACTCGGACTCTCCAGCGCGGTGGTGGACAAGTATTTCACCTGGACGGCCAGTCGCGTCGAAGGCGTCGGCATGGATGTCATCGCAAAAGAAGTGGAAATTCGCCACCGGCACGCGTTCCCCGACCGGCAGGTCAACGGCCACACGCTCGATGTCGGCGGCCAGTACCAGTGGCGCAGCGAAGGCGAATATCACCTGTTCAACCCGCAAACCGTCCACAAGCTCCAGACTGCGGTGCGCGGCGCAAACTACAAGGTGTTCAAGGAATACTCCGCGCTCGTGAACGAGCAGAACCAGGCGTGGTGTACGTTGCGCGGCTTGCTCGACTTCAAATTCAACACGCCCGTGCCGATTGAAGAAGTGGAATCTGTCGAGTCCATCGTGAAACGTTTCAAGACCGGCGCGATGAGCTACGGCTCCATCTCGAAGGAAGCGCACGAGTCGCTCGCCATCGCGATGAACCGCATCGGCGGACGCAGCAACACCGGCGAAGGTGGCGAAGACCCCGCGCGCTACACGCTCGAAGCCAATGGCGACTCGAAAAATTCCGCCATCAAGCAAGTGGCGTCGGGCCGTTTCGGCGTCACGAGCAACTACCTCGTCCACGCAAAAGAGCTGCAAATCAAAATGGCCCAGGGCGCGAAGCCCGGTGAAGGCGGCCAGTTGCCCGGCGGAAAAGTGTATCCGTGGATTGCCAAGGTGCGACACTCGACGCCTGGTGTCGGCCTCATCTCACCGCCACCGCACCACGATATTTATTCCATCGAAGATTTGGCCGAGTTGATTCACGACCTCAAAAATTCGAATATCCACGCGCGCATCAGCGTGAAGCTCGTCGCCGAAGTCGGCGTGGGCACCATCGCGGCCGGCGTTGCCAAGGCCCACGCCGACGTGGTGCTCATCAGCGGCTTCGACGGCGGCACAGGCGCCTCGCCGCAAACTTCCATCAAGCACGCGGGCATCCCATGGGAACTTGGCCTCGCCGAAACACACCAGACGCTCGTGTTGAACAATCTTCGCTCGCGCATCGCGGTGGAGACCGACGGGCAGTTGAAGACGGGCCGCGACGTGGTCATCGCCGCGTTGCTGGGTGCCGAGGAATTTGGTTTCGCCACCGCGCCGCTTGTATCGCTCGGCTGCATCATGATGCGCGTCTGCCATCTGAACACCTGCCCGGTGGGCGTGGCGACGCAGGACCCGGAATTGCGCAAGCGTTTCACCGGCGACCCCGATCACGCGGTCAACTTCATGAAGTTCATCGCGCAGGAAGTCCGCGAACTCATGGCGCAACTCGGTTTCCGCACCATCACCGAGATGGTGGGTCGCACCGACCGCCTGGAAGCGAGGAAGGCCGTGGACCACTGGAAGGTCAAGGGCCTCGACTTCAGCTCGATACTTTATCAGCCCGAAGCCGGCCCGGAAGTCGGACGCTTCTGTCAGATGGCGCAGGATCACGGCATCGACAAATCGCTCGACATGACAACGCTGATGAAGGTCTGCAAGCCCGCCATCGAGCGGAAGCAGAAGGTGCGTTCCACCCTGCCCATCCGCAATGTCAACCGTGTCGTCGGCACCATCGTCGGCAGCGAAATCACCCGTCGGCACGGCGTGGACGGCCTGCCCGAAGACACGATTCAAATTACGTTTAACGGCAGCGCGGGCCAGAGCTTTGGCGCATTCATGCCCAAGGGCATGACCTTCACACTCGAAGGCGACGCCAACGATTATCTCGGCAAAGGCTTGAGCGGCGGAAAAATTATTCTGTATCCCCCGCCCGGTTCCACGTTTGTGCCAGAGGAAAACATCATCACCGGCAACGTGGCGCTTTACGGCGCGACCAGCGGCGAGGTGTACATCCGCGGCATGGCGGGCGAACGCTTCGCCGTGCGCAACTCCGGCGTCAACGCGGTGGTGGAAGCCGTCGGCGACCACGGCTGCGAATACATGACCGGCGGCACCGTTGTCGTGCTCGGCCCGGCCGGGCGCAACTTCGCCGCCGGCATGAGTGGCGGCGTTGCCTACGTGCTCGACGAGGCCGGTGACTTCGCGACTCGGTGCAACAAGCAGATGGTGGCGCTGGAAAAACCCGATGATGACGATCTGACGGTGTTGAAGACGATGATCGAGAACCACGCCATCAATACGAAGAGCACGCGCGCGTCGAAGATTCTCGCCGAATGGACGGCTTACCTGCCGAAGTTCGTGAAGGTCATGCCCAAGGACTACAAGCGCGTCTTGCAGTCGCTCAAAAAGGCACAGGCCGACGGCCTCACCGGCGACGAGGCGATGACCCGCGCCTTCGAAGAGAACGCCAAGGATGCCGCGCGCGTGGGCGGTGGTTGAGGAATTGCGCGAACGAAGTGAAACTCACGGCACGATGAAGGCGCTTTTGACAAACAAACTCTGGACTGACAACCAGCTCATGGCACTTGGCCGGGACGGCCAAAAGCATGAGCTTTGGTTTGGAAAGGTTATCACTATGCCACCGGGGGGAGCAGAACACGGATACATCATCATGCGCCTTGGTGCGGTCATGGTCGCGCACGCCCTGAAGCACAAACTGGGGCGGGTTTATGACGGCCAGACTGGATTCCGACTCGGACTTGATTACTGCTTCGAACCCGATCTCGCGTTTGTCAGCACAGGTCGCATCAAGCTGATTTTGCCGAACAAGGAGAAACTTTTCCATGCCGCACCCGACCTCGCGGTTGAAGTGCTTTCTCCTTCCGACTCCATCACGAAGACCGAGGAGAAACTTGGCCTCTATCTCCTGCACGGCGCTCGTCTTGCGTGGATGATTGATCCAAAGACAAAGTCCGCGCGTGTCTATCGCCCGAATGGCGAGTGTGAAGTGCTGCGCCGCGACCGCGTGCTGACCGGCAACTCCGTCCTGCCCGGCTTCCGTATTTCTCTGGGCCGGCTGTTTGAAGATTGAAACTGAAAAAGACTGAACAATGGGCAAACCCACTGGATTCCTCGAATACGTCCGCGAACTCCCGCTCGACCGCAACGCGCTCCAACGCATCCGCGACTGGAATGAATTCCACGAGCACCTGGATGACGCCAAGCTCCGCGAGCAGGGCGCGCGGTGCATGGACTGCGGCATTCCCTTCTGCCACACCGGCCAGCTCATCAGCGGCATGGCGAGCGGTTGTCCCATCAACAATCTCATCCCGGAGTGGAACGATCTCATCTATCGCGGCCTCTGGCAGGAGGCGCTGGAGCGGCTGCACAAGACGAATAATTTTCCTGAGTTCACTGGCCGCGTTTGCCCCGCGCCGTGCGAAGGCTCGTGCGTGCTCGGCATCAACGCGCCGCCCGTCACCATCAAGAACATTGAGTGTACCATCATCGACCACGGCTGGGAAAACGGCTGGGTCATCCCGGAAGCGCCCAAGAAACGCACGGGCAAAAAGGTGGCCGTCATCGGCTCCGGCCCCGCCGGACTTTGCGCCGCCGCGCAGTTGAACAAGGCCGGTCATCTTGTCACCGTGTTCGAGCGCGCCGACCGCCCCGGTGGGCTGCTCATGTATGGCATCCCCAACATGAAGCTCGACAAGGAAAAAGTCGTGCTGCGCCGCTTGCAACTGATGGAACACGAAGGCGTGAAGTTCGTTTGCAACACCGAAGTCGGAAAGGACATCACCGCGAAGCAATTAATGGACGACTTCGATGCTATCGTGCTCTGCACCGGCGCGACCAAGCCGCGCGACCTGCCCATTGAAGGCCGTCAACTCAAGGGCATTCATTTTGCGATGGAGTTTCTCCACGGCAACACCAAGGCGCTGCTCGACAAATCCACTCCACCCATCAGCGCGCAGGACAAGGACGTCATCATCATCGGCGGCGGCGACACCGGGACCGACTGCGTGGGCACTTCGATGCGCCACGGTTGCCGCAGTTTGATTCAAGTGGAAATTTTGCCGAAGCCGCCGCTGGAGCGCGCGAAGGACAATCCGTGGCCTGAATGGCCGAAGACTTACAAGCTCGACTACGGCCAGGAGGAAGCCGCCGCGAAATTCGGCGCGGATCCGCGCGTGTATCTCACCACGGCGAAGAAATTCATCGCTGACGATCAGGGCAACCTCAAGTCCGTCCACCTCGTGGAAATCAAGTGGGACAAAAACGAGAAGGGCCAGTTCATTCCCGTGGATGTGCCCGGCACCGACCGCATCGTGCCCGCGCAACTCGTCCTGCTCGCGATGGGTTTCCTCGGGCCGGAGCAACCGCTTCTCGACGGCCTCGGCGTGGAACGCGACCCGCGCACCAACATCAAAGCCGAACACGGGAAATACTCCACGAGCATCCCGAAAGTGTTCGCTGCTGGCGATTGCCGCCGCGGCCAGAGCCTCGTGGTGTGGGCGTTCAACGAAGGCCGGGGCGCAGCGCGTGAGTGTGATCGTTTTCTGATGGGGAATACTCAGTTGCCTTGAGGTCTGGAAGGTTCCGCAGGTTTCATCTCCTCAAGAACTGACCTCTCTCCACGAGAGCACAATTCCAGTGGAAGATCATAGTTTAGACAGTCGCTCTTCTACTTTGGAATACTCGGTTTCTTTATCGCAAAAAACCTTCGCGCTATGTGTGTCTAGGAATATTGCCAAGCACCAGTCCGAATCCACGTCCTGCCCAATCCAACAGCAGTAATTTGGTGCCTCCTTACGAAGGAAGTTTAACAACTGTTGCAGAAAATTGCTGTTCAGAAAGCGTTGAGAGAGAATTGTGATAACGAAGCGACGTTCAGGCGGAGCGTCTCCCTTGGGATGAGGGCGAACTGCAAAATCTGATACGCCGAAAATGCTACCTTCACTGAACGGAGACATTCGCAATAATAAGCTCCGATACAATTCTTTGACATCAACTTGAAAATTCGACAACGCTAGTTCTGTATCTGGCACACAGCTAGTGTCCGGAGGATTAACCAACGAGTACATTTCCTCTTCTGATAAACGAGTGACTTTCATTTATGGTTCGTCCGAGGATATCCGCGGCACAACATGATTCCGAAGGAAATCCCGCAAGAAGTATGTATTATCAAAAACTTTGAACGTCAGGATCCATTCCGTACACCCCGGCTGCGTTCCTCACCGGCCCGCGATGTAGCTTTCCAACTGCTCTATCGCCGCGTTCTGCGCCGAGATGGTCCAATTGACCAGGTCGCCGATCGACACCACCCCCAGAACTTTTTCGCCGTCGAGGATGGGCAGATGCCGGACGCGGTTGCCCGTCATGAGACGCATGCAATCCTCCACCGTGTGGTTGGGCGTGGCGGACACCGTCGGGCTGGACAGGATTTCGCCTACTTTGGTTTCGCGCGAGGACCGGCCCTTGAGCGCGACCTTGCGCGTGTAGTCGCGCTCGGAAATAACGCCGACCAATTTGTCCCCGGAGAGCACCAGCAAAGCGCCGATATTCCTCTCCGCCATGATTTGGATCGCCTCGAAGACCGTCGCGTCCGGCGAGATGGAACAGATGATGTTCCCTTTGTGGCTGAGAATCGTGCCGGCAGTACCGCTGGTGATCATGCTGCCGTTATACCATGTCCGGCGGACAATGAAACTAGAAAATTCAAGGCAAACGAACCGCAGATACGCAGAGGCGCAGAGCTGAAATAAAATGAATCGGCGTTCCTCTGCGTCTCAGCGCCTCGGCGGTTTCAATTCCATTCAACGGGTCGCGGCTTCTACTATTTTGCTTCGCCCCGCACTTTACACTTCGGCGCGCGATCCGTATCGTGTCCGGCTGTGTCGGAAACCAACAAAATCCGGGTGATGGTGGGCATGAGCGGCGGCGTCGATTCCTCTGCCACGGCGGTGCTGTTGCAGGAACAGGGCTACGACGTCGTTGGCGTGACGTTGAAACTCTGGCCGCAGGATTGCGTGAACCGCGCCGAGGACAAATGCTGCGGCCCCCAGGCGGTCATGGACGCGCGCGCCGTCTGTCATCAACTGGGCGTGCCCTATTACCTCATCGACGAAGCGGCGGAATTTCAAAAGGTCGTCATCAACTACTTCGCCGAGGAATACAAGGCCGGTCGCACGCCGAACCCGTGCGTGATGTGCAACGAACGTCTAAAGTTCGGCACGCTCATCACGCGCGCGAACCAGCTCGGCGCGCAGTTCATCGCCACCGGACACTTCGCAAGAATTGAACGGCCCCTCACCCCATCCCTCACCCCATCGGATGGGGAGAGGGTGGCGAAACCGGGTGAGGGGCGTTACCTGCTCAAGCGCGGCCACGACCGGCGCAAAGATCAAAGCTATTTTCTTTTCTCACTCAAGCAGCACCAGCTTGCGCGCTCCTTGTTTCCGCTCGGCGAAAAGACCAAGGCCGACACGCGCGAGCTTGCCCGCGAATGCCAACTCAAGACCGCCGACAAGGAGGAGAGCATGGAAATTTGTTTCGTGCCGGACAAGGACTACGGAAAATTCCTGCGCGACGCGAAACTCGCAGCGAACCACAAGGGCGACATCGTTGATACGCACGGGAACAAGCTTGGCGAGCACGACGGCATTGAGTTCTACACCATCGGCCAGCGTAAAGGTCTTGGTCTCACCAGCCCGAAACCGCTTTACGTCATCGAACTGGATGCGGCGAACAACCGCGTCATCGTCGGCAACGACACGATGCTCGACCGCGACGAGTTTCGCGTGGAACGGTGCAACTGGATTCCGTTCGACGAACCGCCCGGTTCGCTCGAAGTCTCCGCAAAGATTCGCTACAACCATCCCGGCACGCCCGCGACGATCACGCCAACTCCCGATGGCGGCGCGCGCGTGAAACTGCACATCCCGCAACGCGCCATCACGCCGGGACAGGCGTGCGTTTTTTACCAGGATGATTTGGTGGTGGGCGGAGGCTGGATCACCCGGCAATGAAAACCGCCCGTCGCTACGTTGTTGTTCTGGTCACAGCGCCGGATTTGAAAACCGCCCGGCAACTGGCCAAGGCCGCGCTCAAAGCACGACTCGTTGCCTGCGCCAACCTCGTCCCCAAAATCGAATCGCATTACTGGTGGCAAGGCAAACTGGAGCGCGGCGCGGAAACCCTCATTCTGTTCAAGACTACTCGCGTCAAGCTGGCAGCGTTGGAAAAAATGATTCTTGCCCGGCATCCCTACGACACGCCGGAGTTTGTCGTGCTGCCCGTGACCGCGGGCAATCAACGCTACCTCGACTGGCTCTCGGCGAGCGTCCGTTAACGCTTCCTTGCAAATTTGATTGCGGTGGCCCGGCGGCTTCGCTTCTCTACTCCCCGCCACATGACCACTTGGGCACAAAACTACGATCCACTGGGCAGCGCTCTGCTTTCCACGCTCGTCGCCGCCTTGCCAATAGTGGTGTTGCTCGGCGCAATTGCCGTACTGGAAATCCGCATTCACCTGGCGGCGTTGTTGGGACTCGGCGTGGCGCTGGGCGTGGCGCTCTTTGCGTTTCACATGCCCGCCAACCTCGCGTTTGCCAGCGCAGGCTACGGCGCGGCCTACGGATTGTTCCCCATTGGCTGGATTATTCTCAACCTGATTTTCCTCTACACCCTCACAGTGAAAAAGGGGCTGTTCAGCGTGCTGCGCGAAAGCCTCGCGCACCTCGCGCCCGATCCGCGCGTGCAGGTGATTCTGATCGCGTTTTCTTTCGGCGCGTTCTTTGAAGGCGCGGCCGGCTTCGGCACGCCCGTCGCGGTTACGGCGGCGATTCTGATGCAACTCGGTTTCAAACCGCTGCAAGCCGCCGGCCTCTCGCTCATCGCCAACACCGCGCCCGTGGCCTACGGCGCGCTGGGCACACCGATTATCGCGCTCAATGGCGTGCTCGGCGGCGATGAAGCGATGCTGCTCAAACTCTCCGCGATGGTCGGACGGCAACTGCCTTTCTTCTCGCTCATCGTGCCGTTCTGGGTGGTGTGGGCGTTTGCCGGCTGGCGCGGAATGCTCGGCGTGTGGCCCGCCGCCCTCACCGCCGGCGTGGCGTTTGCCGTCCCGCAATTCCTCATCTCCAATTTCCACGGCCCGTGGCTCGTGGACATCGTCGCCGCGATCTGCTCAATGGTCGCCGTCGTGGCGTTGCTGAAAGTCTGGCAGCCGAAGGATGGATGGCAGCCTAAATCTCCAGGAAATGAAACGAATCCAGAGGCTCTTTCAAAACCCCTTCCGCCGCCGGGTCTTCTCCCTCTCCTCCATCGGATGGAGGAGAGGGCCGGGGAGAGGAGGCGCGTTTCAACCGGGAATTCCCCTCTCCTCAATCCTCTCCCCACTCGTTCCTCGCGGGGAGAGGAAGGAGCCGCACGGGGTTTTGAAAGAGCCTTTCCAGAATCCAGAATCCAGAACCCAGAATCCGTCCCTGATCGTGCGCTGGTGCGAAGCGCGTGGATGCCGTGGATTCTCTTAAGCCTCCTCGTGTTCCTCTGGGGTGTGCCAGCGGTGAAAAAGCAACTCGACGCGCTTTTCTCCCCCAAATTTGATATTCCGCACCTGCACAATCTCATCGTCCGCGCGCATCCGGTCGTGCCGCTGCCCACGGCGGACAAGCCCACCAAGTCCGAGGAAGCCGTGTTCAAACTCAACTGGCTCTCCGCCACCGGCACGGGTATTTTGGTGGCGGCGCTTCTCGCGGGTTTCATCATGGGCTTCCGTCCCGCTGAAATCGCGACCGCCTATGTCGAAACCCTGTGGAAAGTGCGTTTCTCGCTCATCACCATCGCCGCCATGCTTGCGCTCGGTTACGTGACGAAATACTCCGGCACCGACGCCACGCTCGGCTTGGCGCTGGCGAAGACCGGCGTGCTGTATCCCTTCTTCGGCACACTGCTTGGCTGGCTCGGCGTCGCGCTCACCGGCAGTGACACCGCATCAAACGTCCTTTTCGGCAGCCTGCAAAAAATCACCGCCGAACAAACCGGCATCAATCCCCTCCTCATGGCTGCGGCGAACAGCAGTGGCGGCGTGATGGGCAAAATGGTGGACGCGCAAAGTATCGTTGTCGCGAGCACGGCGACCAACTGGTACGGCCACGAAGGCAGCATCCTGCGCTACGTTTTTTTCCACAGCATCGCGCTGGCGTGTTTGGTCGGCGTGCTCGTTTATCTTCAAGCCTACGTTGCGCCGTTCACGAGCATGGTAGTGAAGTGATTCTTACGCCGAAGCGGTTGGGCGAATAAATTTGACGTAACCAGCTTCTCCGCAAAACGTCACCCGATGATGTGGCTGTGCTGCGGTCAATTGAACTATGGCTGAGAGCGGGCTGGATGTGGTCGCTTGCCTGGTGCGAGTCCGGCAACGGGACGAGGACGCCGCTCGCGCACTCGTGGAACACCTGTATCCGCTGGTCATCAAGATCGTCCGCGCCCATCGGCCGCGGCGACTGGATGAAACCGACTTGGCGCAGGAGATTTTCATGAAGATGTTCGCCAACCTGGAGCAATATCGCGGCGTGGTGCCGTTCGAGCACTGGGTTTCGCGGGTGGCGGTGACGACCTGCCTGGACCGGTTACGCGCGCAGAAACGACGGCCGGAATTGCGTTGGGCCGATCTGACCGAAACGGAAGCGGACATGTTGGACGCGGTGCTGACCGCGAAGAATGAACCGCATCCTTCGCAAGCCCTGGCGGCGCGCGAAGTCGTGGGCAAGTTGATGGACGCGTTGAGTCCGGCAGACCGTTTGGTGGTTCAACTGCTGGATTTGGAAGAACGGTCGGTTGCGGAGATTCAGGCGATCACCGGCTGGAACACGACGCTCATCAAGGTGCGGGCGTTTCGCGCGCGGCGCAAAATGAGGAAGCATTTGGGACAGATGGAGAAAGCTGAACGTTATGAACGAAAAATATAATTCATGGGAAAAGCTGGCCCGCCTCGCGCGCCAGGCACCCGACCCGGCGCGGGCGGAAATGCCCTTTGGCTTCGCCACGCGGGTGGTGGCCCACTGGCCGTCCGCCGCCACCGTCGAGTTGTCCACCGTGTGGGAATTGCTGTCCGTGCGCAGCCTAGTTTTGGCCGCGCTCATCATGGCCGTCACCCTGGGCATCAACTACGACCTCATGAGCCACGACTGGACGCAGGAAGTCACCGTGGCCGACACCACCTTTGAACCGCTGTTGCAACCATGAGCTTCCTGCGCCATTGGAAAATCATGCTTTGCCTCGTGGCGATCTTCGCCGCCGGTGCCGTTTCCGGCGGGATGGTTACCTTGCGTTTGGTCAAGAAGGCGGTCGGACGAAATTTGAACGCCGACGGCTGGTCGTCCGCCGCTATGCAGGCCTACCGCAAAAAACTCAAACTGACGCCGGAGCAAATCCAAAAAATTCAACCGGCGATGGATCAAGCCGCCCAGGAAATCCGGGCGATCGGTGGCAACACCACGATGGAGATATTTTCCGTGGTGGTTCAGATGAATGACAAAGTCGCCCAGGAATTGACCCCGGAACAGCAAAAGCTTTTCGAGGAAATGAAACAGGAATTCCGCGCGAAGTGGAAAGATCGAGGCGCTGCCCGGCCCGCCCGCAAATAAATCTCGGCAATCCTCCCCCGCCCTCCTCGACCGTGCCTTCGAATTGAAATTATGCGGACAGGATTTACAGGAGTCACAGGATGGGGAAATTGGGCTGGTGCGCCGGACAGGACTTGAACCTGTAACCGCCTGATCCGAAGTCAGGAACTCTATCCAATTGAGCTACCGGCGCGCACGCTGTCGGGCCAGCAAGGCTGGCCTCTCCATCCTTCACTGCGCGCCTTGAGGGCGCAACTTTTCTTTCGGCTTGTCCCAGAATAGCCACAGTGCAAAGAAGCCAAGTAGTGGCATTAAGCCCGCCAAGGCCAGGCCCAGATTAAAGGAACCGGTCCGGTCCACCACGCGACCGAAAAGCTGTTGCATCGGCGAAGACACGAGCCACGCAACCGTGCCAAGGATGCCGGTAACCTTGCCCTGATGGCGCGTGCTCAGTTCCTGACTGAACGAATAGAAGCACGGAAACAACCCCAGTGATGCTGCGGCGACCACCAAAAAAATGCCGAGCATCGGCCATCCGCGCGGCAGGTAAGCCGCCACGCAAGTCAGCGCCGTCAAGGCCGCGCAACCGCCAAACACCATCGTGCGTGAGCCGTGAATGCTGCGTCCGCGTTTGACGAGCCAGAGCGTAAGCGCACCCGCAGTGAGACAGCCCACATCCGTGGCGATGTAATAGAGCGAGTTGAAGTAGAGCGCCTCGGACTCGGTGTAACCGCGGCCTTCCTGAAGAAACTTCGGCAGCCACGCACGAATGATCTGCCAGCAGGTATTGATGCTGGCGACGAGGACGACCAGCACCCAAAAACGCCGACTGAGGAGAATTTTACAGAAACTGCCTTCACCATCCGGGACGGCGGCGGGCGTGGAGGGTTTGGTTTCCTCGACGTCCACTGGCGCGGCTGCGAAGTCTCGCTCACGCAACAAACAGAACCAGGCCACCACCCACACCGCACCGACGCTACCGACGACGAGGAAAGGCTGCCTCCACACTCCCGCTTCGGTTCGTCCGGCAAGCATCCAGGTCATTACGAGTGGAGTTAGAATCGCTCCGAAGGATGCGCCGCTTTGCAGCACGCTGTTGCCGAAGGTGCGATCCGACCGCGCCAGCAGGCGTTGCGTGGTCTTGAGCGCGCAGGGCCAGTGGCCGGCTTCAAAGAAACCGAGCAACGTGCGGCACCACAACAATTCCTCATAGTCGCGCACCAATCCCGTGAGAAATCCCATGGTGGACCACAAGATCAGCACGACCGGATAGAGCCAGCGCACTTTCCAGTTGTCGGCGAAAATACCGAACACGAACGCGCCACCGGCGAAGGCGTAACCGAACATCATCTCGAGAACGCCGTATTGCTCGTTGTTAAGCTGAAACTCTTTCGTGATCCGCGTCGCCACGTTCGGCAGCGTCTGCCGATCCATGTAAAGGATCATGGAGGCGAACAGCAACAGACCGCAGACCCACCATTTCCAGGCGCTGGAACGGGCTGCGGGCGCGGTGCTCATCCGTTCCACGACTTCCCGTCCCACTTGAGGACGCGCTCCAGCAGCGCAATGACGTCATCGGAGAAAACTTGGAAAAGCGTCTCACCCTTTTCCGCCGTGGCGAAGCGCGGGTCGCCGATGTGGCCGGGACCGGTGCGTTCCTTGGTGATCCAGCCGCGGCTAGCCGGCTCGAACGCATTTCCGAACTCCACCGGTTCGACCTTGCTCAAGTCGCCGACCAGATGCGGTGCGAGGCGGAGCATCATTGACGTTTCCCACTCGCAGGCGTGGCCCATGTGCTGTTGGGCAATCGCGCGGTTTACTTCGTGCGGCTTGCCGCCGAGACCCCAGTACGTCGTGAACAGCAGCAGCAAGTCGTCGCGCTCGCGATGCCGCTGTCGCACTTCAAACACCGTTTGTTTGCCGGGAATATCATTGCCCCCGTGGCCATTGATGAGCACGAGCCGTTTGAAACCGTGCGTGATGAAATTCTCGAGCAGGCCGTTGAGCAGGTCGAGGTAAGTGCGAGGCGACGCGGAGAGGGTGCCCGGGAAATCGAGGTGATGATCCGAGTTGCCGAGCCATTGGAGCGGCGCGAAAAGCACGCGGTCGCCAAGGCGTTCACTCGTGCGCCGGATGATTTCGCCGCACAGCAGGCTGTCGGTGAAAAGCGGCATGTGGCGGCCATGCTGCTCGAGTGCGGCGATGGGAAAGACGACAGGCGTGTCCTTGCTGAGAGCCTGGACGGCGGGCCAAGTAAGATCAGTGAGTTGCATGGAAATCTTGGCGGCGAAGCTAACGGATGCCGGGTGCCATTGGCAAGCGCGGGTGTTCGTCCGGACGTCTTTGTCAGTCCCCGTTTGCAAGACGAATGCTCTACCTCCTATGACTCGCGGGTGTTTGTGTAGGCGTGCTTCCTCGCTGAGTTCGCCAACCAAGTGAGCAAGGCGAAGCCAGCGAAAATTATTCCGATAATGGCCAGACGCAGGCCAGTGGACGCAGTTTGCAAGGTGCGAATTTGCAAACCGAGACGCAAGTCCGCCCAGGTGTCCACCTGCACGGTGCGCCGGAACGTGAGCATCCGGCCTTGCTGGGGAATTGTGGCGCTGATCGCGGTTGGGTTCGGCACGGCGGCGTCCTGCTGCTGCACCAGACGTTCGGCCAGGCGCATGAGCGCGGCGTTGTCGTCCGCCGTGTTGGCGTCGATGAGCTGTTTCGCCTCCTGCTGCGTGTAGTTCACTTCTTTGCGGTTCCGCAGTTCCTTGAGGTTGCCCGGCGTCGCCGCGGCCTCGCCACCGGCGGCGGATTGGCGCACGTTCAGGCCGACCAGCGCCTGTTGCAGCTTGAGGTTGTGCAACTGCACGCGGGCGTCTTCGTTGAAGGCGTTGTCGTGCGCACTCAAGCCGTAGGCGCTTTGAAATGCGCGCCGCGCCTGCTGGGGATCGCCGCGTTCGAGGAGCGTATTTCCCAGGTTCAACATTTCCACGGCGGCCTTGGTTTTCTCGAGGTTCTGCGAGAATTCGTTTTTCAGATAGGATTGCACATCCACCGCCACCGGTTGGGCAACGTGGGTGTCCTCCTGCAATTGCAGGGTCCCGTTCCAGTGTTTCAGTTTCCATTTCTCATTGAGATAAACCTGCCACGTGATGTTTTCCAACGGCAGGTCAAATTTCGGACCCAACAGGGCGAGGTCGAGTTTGCGTCCGTCCGGTCGGCCGATGCGGCTGGAGTAAAACAACTCGACGCCCATGGGTTTGTCGGTGCGCGACTGTTGTTCCAGCGGAATGAGGATCAACTCCTTGTCGCGCCAGGGCCAGACACCCTTCTGATTGACGAAGGCGAACCAGAACTCCGCGTCTTTCGGCAGCGAAAAATTCAGCAGTCGCTTGTCCCCGGGCACAAGCTCCAGCCGCACCCGGGTCAACATCACGCCTTCATCCGAGATTACCGACGCCAGGGTCACGCTGTTCACGCGTGCGGGCAAAAGTTTCGTGGCCTCGTGGCGTTCGAGCCGGAGCGCCAGTTGATAACCCGGTTCCACCAGCCGGAAGGTGAGGTTCGCCGTCGCCGCCGGGATGTCCTGCAACAATGGCCGCGGGATGCTCTGCCATTCGGCCGGCTGCAACGCGGCAGGCGGCGCATCGGCACGCACCTGGAGGCGACCGCCAGATTGCACCGTCACAAAACCGCGCTGGAGATTGGCGTCCACGGCCTGCACCCCGCGCACCAGCGTGTTCGTCGCGGCCTCGGACACCGGCGTCTGCCAGGTCACCTGCAACAGGTATTTTCCAAGGATGCGCCGATGCAGTTTTACTTCCCACATTTGCAAACCATTCGTCACCGAGCCGGCGACCGGCAGGAAATCCGCCACTTGTTCTCCGCGAAAACGCACGCTCTCGGCGTTCGTCGGCACCAGCACACGCAAGGCCTTGAGGCCGGTGTTCTCGATCTGATACAGGAGATTGGCCGCGACCTTCGCCTGCGCTTCACTCACGCTGACATGCTGGAGGCTGGTGACCTGCACCCAGGCATCCACCTGTTCGAGGTCAAGGGTGAGATTCCAATCCGACTGCAACAGACGGAACACCAGCACGCCTTTCTGCCGAATGCCGGCCTTCTGCGGATCCAATTGGGTCATGCCGTCTCGCGTCGCCACCTGCAGGCGCATGCCCTGTTCCGGAACAATGACGAGTTGCCCGCGTTGTTTGCTCGCTTCACGAAACGCGAGCCGCGGCACGGCCACACCTTTCGCTGCTTTCAAGCCCGGCCCGGCCAGGTTCACCGCGAACTGCTGCTGCCCTTCGGTCTTGCCCTTGAGATGCAGCGTGATGATGCGGCTTCCGTCCGCCTTCAGTTCCGTCCAGTGGCTCACCGAGGCACCGCTGATGGATTCCACGTCCAGCCCCGCCGGCAACAGGAAACTGACGCGAAAAATTCCCGCGCGCGTGATGACCATCGTGGCGTTCACCGCCAGCAAGGTCCGATCCTCCCCCAGCGAAAGCGTTTCCGTCGTTTCCACCCGCACGTCCGGTTCCACGGCGGACGCTTTCAACACCAATCCACCCTTCGTCTCGGCGGCACGGAAGGCGCGGCGCAGGGTCAACCCGGGGATTTGTGATCGCAGCGGGACGAGCGTCGAGGTGGGAAAATCCTCGAGGTTGATCGGCGACAGTGATTCCGCCGCCACGCTGTCGAGTTGGATGTCCGGTCCGGTCGCCACTCCGATCGAGATGAGCTGGCCGGCGGCACCAAGGACATTGATGGCTGCGGCGCGCTGTTCGAGCGGCAATGGGCCGGTGGAAATCTGCGAACGCACGAACAGGGTGAAGGGCCGCGACTGCGGCGGATTCAGGCTTACGCGCAAACGCCGTTCATCAGGATCGAACCGCCACAACCGGATCAGTGAAGGCGCAGTTTGTTTGCCATCAGTTTTCACCAAACCGGCGCGAATGGGATCAAGCACATCGCTAATGGTCATCCCGGTGGGCACGTCGAAGACCAACTCACTCAACTCGCCCTGCGCGGGCCGGACCTGGATTTGATGCACACCTTCCACGACGCCAGCGGCAGGCGCGAAGAGGTGAAAACTCTCCACGAAAAACTCCGCCTTCTCGCGTTTCACATCGCGGCTCCGCGGTTTCCAACTGATCCACGGATGAGCGGCGGGCGCGAGCACCAGGGTGGTGACCGTGGAATTCGTGACGGCTGGGTTGCGTTCCGCGGACACCGCGCTGGTGGACGACACATCCACATCGAGATCCGGCAGGGTCAAGGTGAGCCGGTTGACGAGGCCATGCTGCGTGGGCAACTCGAAACCGCTGGCCGAATCGCGCTCACTGACATGGAGTTGATATTGAACTTCGATTTCGTAAGGGCCGTCCGCCAGCGCTTGCAATTGATGAGTGCGTTTGCCCTCCGTGAAGGTCTGCACCAGGTTCAAGGAGTTTGTCGGAAAATTAATCGAGGTGAGGACCGCCGGGTCGAACAACAGCGGCAACAACTGATTCTTCGCTGCCTGCCAGCGGATTTTCGCGGTGGCCAGAACAAACTTGTCCTCGACGCGCACGTCCTGAATCACGGACTCGGCAATGGCCGGTTCGTTGAGCTGGATAGCACGGATGGAAGCGGGTGACGCAGGCGAGGCCAGAGCAGGGAGCGTTGCACCTGACGATTTCGCGCTGCCCGCTGCCGCGCTCGCGCTCGCGCCGAACGACAGCCAGATCAATCCTCCCAGCAGCAATGAAATGGTCGCCGCGCCCGGCGTGCTGGCGTCCGGTTCTTCCGGGCGGCGCGGTACTCGCCAAAGAGTTCGGGCTGCTGGAATCAGCACTTGCAAAACGAGAAATGCCAGCAAGACCCACGAGAAAGGCCCGGCCCCGTTGGGCAGACGCAAGGCCGCCCACGCAAGCAAACTCCAGCCCAAGGCGAGACCGGTGGAGCGTTGGGACGGCGAAAAAGCAATGAATGTGTAGCCCCACACCAAGAGCGCGAGCAAAGCGGGCCAGGCCTCCTTCGCCTCAAGGCGCAGGGACGCATTCAACGGCACGTTGGCGACTTCCACACTCAAGGCGCTGTTGCTTTGTTGCACCGGAGCCAGGAACGACAACGCGCCCGTCGGAAACTGATTCTGGCGGGTCACGCGATTTGCGAGTCCCAGAAAAACCACAGCGGCGAGCACCAACGCCACCACTCCCACGAGCGCGCCACCTGTGTGCCGGACACTGAAGCGATACGTGTCCTCACGCGTGGCCCAACGCCATGCGCCCACGGCGAAGCACACCAGCAGCAACAGCAGTATCAATTGCGCCAGCGCATCGCCCTGGCTGAAGGCGCGCACCAAGCCAGCGAAACCGGTCACATCCGCCACTCCGTCCCGGGGCACCAGCGAGCCGCCGCGATAGATCAGGCGTTGGGCGGTGTCGGGTTCGATCTGCCATTCCGTGAGCAAAACCGGCGCGTCGACAATCGGCGCGAGGGCAGTCACTAGCGCGGGTGTTTTCGAGCGGGACGCCAGTTTCAAATCCAGTATCTGCACCGTGGTGGGATCCGCCTTTTGCGGCAACGGAATCAGATTGGCTTTGCCGTTCTTGACCGGGACGACGTTGGCATTGTTCACGGTCGCGGACCACAACGTGGTGCCTTCGGGAAGTTCCAGACTAAGGTGTGGATTGCCCCGGTTCTTCACAAAATAACGGACATCGGTCAGCACTTCACCGTCGCGCGAAATCCGGGTGGAGAACGCGGCGCGATCCACGACGAGGCTCTTTGTTTTGCTTTGCTCGAGGGGCGCGAGCGAGAGTTGCAGATTGAATGGCCGGGCCGCATAGCGATACGCCGCCAGGATCGGTGCGTCGAAGAACAGGCGATATTCCGCCGGCACTTCCGCAGTTTCCAGCGGCAGCAGGCTGGGTGAAACGTCGGTCGGCTTCACCTGAAATTGGTACGCACTGACCACGAGGGTGTGACCTTGTTCGTTCTGTGCATCAAGCGGACGCGCACCGGTGAAAGTCAGCGTGTCGCCGCGCGCCTTGAACGGCCGTTCGTACGTCGCAAGCAAAGTATAGGCACCGGACACGGGTGTGTTAAGCGTCACCAAGTAGCCTTTGGGTGTTTTCTGCCAGTTGCTGCGCAAATCCTTGCCCGTGAATTCAACGTTGAAGTATTCGTCCGACAACGACACCAGAAATTGCGAAACCGGCGCACCCGCAATGGAGAAATTGATCGTGCTGCTGCCATACGCAATGCCTTCGCCAATCGAAAAAAGGTGGAGCACATCGGCCTGGATGGATTGCGGCAATCGCTCGACGCGCAACGCCGCCTCCCACGCCGGTTCGCTCAACCGAAACGCAGCCTGGATGCCCGCGATCTTGCGTGGGAAAAACGCCGTCGCAATGTCGGTCAACGCCACCGTCCGCTCCGGCGTGAGCCGGAAGCCTGCGTCCGCCGACACCGCAATGTGCCCGCGCGTGGACTTCGCTTTCGTCACTTCAATGCGCGGCAACGTCCAAGTCGGCTGGCCCAACGCGGCGTTGCGTTCGAGCCGAAGTTGAATCACCTGACGATCGGTAATCGGCGTGCCATAAACCAACCGGAGTTCGGCGTTGGTCTGGCCTGCGGGTTCAGTAAGAAAATAATCGCTGAGTCCCGCAGCGGTAAGACCCGAAAGGGCGTAACCCTTGGGCACGCGTAACACCACTTCGCGCATCGGGGCTTCGCGGATGTCGAGTTCGAACTCGCCGTCAATGGCCAACTCCGTTTCTCCCAGATGATACGCGAGCAACTCCGACACGCTCAACTCCGGCAGCACGTTGTCCGCCTGCACGCGCAACGCAAAATCCGCATTGGAAAAGCGGAAGGCAAACTTTTGACCCGCCCGCGTCGCCAGCACCGCCCGTGTCATGTCGTTCTCCGGAAATTGCTCCGGCGAAATCTGCGAGAGACCGGACGACTGTACGACTTCCAACCGCACCGCACCTTCATTCACCACGCGCAAATGACCGGCAAAGCGCGTCGCTCCCTCGGGCCGGAGTTGCATCGCGTCCACGGCCTGTGGAAACGCGCCCAGCTCGCTCTGCATCTGCACCTGAAGCAGGAAACCCTCCTTCTGCGGTTGGTTGAATTTCACGACGAGTCGGCGATCGGGTGTTTGCGGAACGGGTTCAATATTCCAAGCCAGCACATTGGCCCCCTGCACCGTGGTGACGTTCCCCTGCCCTTTCACAAGCAGCACGACCCGGCTGAGTTCGCCTTGCATGATGCGGCCTTCCAACAAAGCCGTCTGGCGCATCATCCCGGATCCAATGCTGATCTGCGACAGCATTTCCGCCGCATAAAATAATTTTCCTTCCGCCTCGGGCCGCGCTTGTTTCCACGACAGTTTCACGGCGCCATCCGGCGGCACAAAACTTTTGAATTCGCTGCCCGCCCGCTCCGGTCGCGCCGCGCCCGCAAAGGCGAACTGCGTGTCGGCCGCGAGACCCGCGAGAAAAATCGGTTGCAGCGCGCTCGGCGCGACCCGGAAATCCACCGCGCTCCAGCCGGCATTCTGCCGCACCGCCGCGTTGAACTTCAGCTTGATCGGAAACACGCCGGGTTTGTCGAACGCCAGCACAAACTGGCCGTTGTCGAAACGCAGTTTCCAGTCCGGGCTGCGTTCAAACTCCGCCAGCGCCACCGCGCCGCCGAGCAACACGATCGAAGCGCCGCGGGGATTCTTCACTCGCGCCGTGGCGGACAACGTGAAAGCCGCCGAGCTTTCGCTCAACTGGCCGTCCAGTTTGAAATCGCGCAACACCACGCGCCGCGCTTCGGGATCAACCAGCGTGACCATCAGCGGCAGCGAGTAGGCCGCACCGTGGAAGCGAAACGCCAGCGGCTCGGCTTCGTCGGACTTCGCTGTAGTGCGCAGCGCTTCGGGCAAATACTTCACTTCAATGGACTCGAGTCCGACGGAGTTCGTCGGCATGGCGTTCAATTCCGGCGCGGTTTCCACTTTGAGATACCCTTGGAACAACACGGGCAGCGGTGACGCAAACGCCAGCGGCTTCACCGGGTTGGCCCACGCGCGCAGTTCGCGCTCCGCGACGATAGCAACGGAAAATCGCGTCAACGGTTTCTCCGTCTTGCGCGGGCGCAGCACGAGCGAACGCGTGCCGTTAGTTTCCTGCCGCACGCTCCAGTCCTGGAGTTGATCGCCGGTGACGCTCTTGATCTCGCCTTCGCCGGTGAGCGTCAATGTCAGTTCCTTGGGCGTGCCTTGCAGGATGTCGAACGTGGCGTTGACCGCATGCGTGTGCTTTTCGCGGGTGATTGTCAGCGAGTGCTGCAGCGCCGTGGCATAAAGCGATTTCTCCTTGTCCTCGGTCAATCCTTTGAGTTCCGCCTCGATGACGAGCCGCGCCTTACCATCTTGAATGCCGCCATTGATGGAAAGGTCTTTGAGTTCCGCCTGCGCGGCGAAACCCGGTACCGGTAAAACGGCCAGCAACGCCAGAAGAACAAGGCCCGCGCGCCAGCGTCTTGGAGTGCGGCAGTCCTCTGCCGCTTTTGGGCGTAGTGATTGCATCGTCCGCGCAGCACAGCACCGGAGCACCGACGCACTCAAAAACCTGGCGGAAGTTGAATGTGCATTTTCACTTTGAGCATTTAGTGTTGTCATAAATCAAAACCCTTTCCTTCCCTACTTCCCTATTTACCGCCCATGAGGCTCTTCACCTGCCGGATCATCCATTCCAGTTGCTTGGGCCGTGGATCGGCCGGAAACACCTCCGGCACGCCCGCGAGATAACCGAGCAATTGATCCGCCGTGACCTCCGCCGCAAAGGGACTCACCGCCAGCCATTCGCTGAACGCCGCCGCCGTCGCGGCCAACCGGAGCGCGTTGCTCGATTGTTCCAGCGGCTTCGCTTCGCCCTGATACGGCACGGCCCATTCGTGTTCGCGATAATCGTCGGTGCCCGGAACCTTGAACCGCACGCGCACCGTGCCCAGCGGTCCTTCGCCGCGCGGGTTCACTTGCACGGTGTAAAGCGCGTTGCCGGATTCGGCGGCGGCCAGCTCGGCGGCATCGACGGTGTTGTCGCGGAACTGTTCCTTCTTCAATTGATGCTTCGCATAACCGATCTGGCGAAACGCGGTGACCCGGCTTGGATTCCACTCCACCTGCACCTTCACGTCGGAGGCGGCCACGTTGAGCGCGCCGGCCAGTTGCGCGGCAAATTCGCTGGTTGCCGCCTCGGGCGTGTTCACAAAGCCATAACGCCCGTCGCCGTTGCGCGAAAGAATCTCGAGCAGCTCATCGTTGTAACCGTCCCAGCCAATCCCGAAGCAATCCAGCGCCACACCCTGCTTGCGTTGCGCCTCGACTTTCTGCTTCAGCGATTCCGGTTGCACATCGCCGAGATTCGCCGCGCCGTCGGTGAGCAGCACGACGCGGTTCATGCCTTTGGGGATGAAATGCCGCTTCGCCGTTTGATAGGCGAGGTTCATCGCTTCCTCCAAATTCGTGCCGCCTTCGGGCGTGAGAGCGCCGACGCGCTGCGAAAGTTCCCCGGCCTTGGTGCCGGGCAGGCCATCTACCCACAGCCGCGCCGTGCGCGCAAAGGCCACCACGCTCACGCGATCCTCGGGTTGAAGCTGGCTGGCGAGCACACGCAAACATTCCTGCCGGATCAGCACGCGGTCGGCGCGCTCCATCGAGCCGGAGTTGTCGAGCAACAACACCAGATTCAACGGCCTTCCGGGCTGACGTCCGCTCGCGGCGGTCTTGACCGAGAAGCGCAGCAGATCGCGATCCTGCGCGAACGGATACCGCGCGCGTTCCCAGGCGAACGTGACCGGCGCGTTGCCCGTCGGTTCCGGATCGTGATAATCAAAAGCGTTGATGAACTCCTCGCTGCGCAGGGTGGAGACCTCGGGCATCAGTCCTTTCTCCAAGCTCGCCGCCGCGAGCTTGAACGACACGTCGCTGACATTCAGCGAGAACGTCGAGAACGCATTCTCCGCCACGCTGACCTCGGACTGCGGGATGGGGGCGACGGCCGCTGGCTTGGCGGGGGTTTTCCACGCTGTTTCCACCTGCTTCAGCCGCTGCTCTACTTCCGCACTCTTGCGTGTTTCCGCGACTGCTTTCTCGGCGGCGACAACCTTGCGCTCACTCTCCGCCGAAACTTTTTTGGAATCTTCGTTGGCCAGTTGGGCGAGTTCCTTGCGGGCGACTGGCTCGGAACCGGTCTGGACAGCGTTGAGCCGGCCGAGCCGACCGCGGGCGGTGACGGCGGATTCGGTCTTGTTGTCCGAATCGCCCAATGCCGGCAGCTCGATCTTGTAGAACTTATCATTTCTCCCCTCGGAGGGATCAGGCAACTCCATCACCTCAAGTTCCACCACTCTGTCAAGCTGAACGGTGTCTGATCGCGGCAGAGCGGTCACACCTTTCACTTTCAAACCAGAATCGAAGTTCAATGCAACACTGCTGTCGGATAATCCCCGTTCCGGAACTTTCAAACCCAAACCCTGGGCTGGAACTTGTGCGACTTCGGTTTTGAACCTCACGGCGGGCAACGCGTCACCATCGGTAATTTGATTCTGCTCGAAGAACAAGGAGTGCTGTTTGGCTTCGGTTGAAGCAAAATCCTGCGCCACGCCATCCAACTTAAAGGCGTACAATTCGGCACCGGCGGCGAGCCCTTCACTTCGTTGAAAGGTGGTGAGTCGCTCCTTTGCGCGCTCCGTTCCACTCGCATTGTCGGCGGAAAAACTAAGCGAGAGTGGCGTCGCGCCGAGTGGAGGAGGCAAAGCATCACGCATTCTGACGTCCCACAAGCCGCCCTGCGGTGGCTCTGTCTGCCAGGCATACGAGCGCGTCACTTCACTCGCATCGACGTCGCCGAAATTTTGATAGACTGGTTTGCGGTCGGCTGGCTTTAGCTGACCCAAAAATGCAGACGAGTCCTTCGTTCCCTTGAGGTTTTCAGGTTTCCCGGCCCCCGATCCAATCACTATTCCCGCCACGCGTGAACCGCGAATCGGCACAGCGTCGAAAAACTGCTCGTTAACTGTCAACTTGGTCAAGGACTCAGGTTTCACGTGGAGGGATCGTCTCGGAGCGGCGGCGAGTTTATTCTTGGAGAGTTCCTTTCCCAAGACCACCGTAGCGTCCGCCACGAAGTCGGTAATCGCCTTGGACTCTTTCTGCGGCTCGATTCCGAAGGCCACGGCGGCTTGCGAGAGCGGTTCTGCTGGCGCGGCGGATGCAACAGGCGCTGCTAAACCGCTGACCCGGTCGCCTTTCGCCTCGCCGTCTTTCAGCGACTCGCGAACCAGGCTTCTGCCGCTTTCCTTGTTATCCAATTCCAAGCCCGCCCGGACTTGAGGGATGGATTTTTCCGACTTCGGTTGTGGATTTGCTGACCGGCCCATGCCCATCTGACTCCTGCGGACTTCCTCCAACGCCGCCGCTGGCCCCACGCCCGATGCTTCCGCTTTCTGTTTGACCTCGGACTCATTTTGCACGCCCAACGCCTTGGCCGCTTTCGGTGCTGGCCCGCTCGGCACCTGCGGTTGCGCTTCGCGTTTCAAAGTTTCGACGCGGCCATCGGCGAACCGGAAGTTGTCGCTCAATTCCGCCATGTCTTTGGCACCCGCCGGGGCGGAATTCGCCTTGCGACCTCCACCCGCCACGCCGCCGCCCATGCCACCACCACCGCCTTGGCCCGCGAAAGTGCCGAAACGGTCGCCGAACGCATCGGCCACCCCGTTCTGGTCAGCTAGTTGTTTTTCGAGCGCGGGCAAAGCATCCTTCGGCATATTCGCTTGGACAGAGCCGAGGCTTCGATAGTTACTAACTCCGCTTCCTCCCTGGGTTTGAATCGCCGGTTTGCCCGCCGCAACGGTTGCGCCACGGGGTGATTCCGCCAGTGACTCGTCGGTCACGACGGCCAGATCATCGACCGTGATCGGTAGAGCAATCGTGGTGGAGTTTCGCAGCGCGCCTTCGCTCCGCTCCTGGTCTTGGATGGCCGGTCGGCCAGCGGGAGCATTTACGTTCGCAAATCCAACGGCATCGACGGAGAAAATCTCCGGACCTGACTTACTGCCATTAATCCGCGTGATCCCGTTGCGAGTTTCTCCGTTAACAGTGGTAAAATTGCCTCCATTCAAAACCTTCGGCATCGCCTCGCTGGCCGGGGCTGCTGCCTCTGGAGCGGCTGCGGCCAATGAACTGCTTTTGGCTTTCTTCGCAGGCGCGAAGTGCGAAACATCTGATTTGGCGGTTTGCTGTTGGGCTTGTGGCTTCACCACGACTTTGCGGGTGGCCGTGAATTCAGTTTGTTGCTGGGCAGGAGGGACGACGCTCAAGGTGACTGTGCCGGGGGCTTCTGCGGCCGAGAAATTAGCCTGAGAGAATTCCAAGCTCTTTGACGACTCAGGCCCACTACCGGATTTGGGTTGCGCTGTTTCCCCAGCCCGTTCCGACATTGCCATTGGCGTCGCATAATACTCATCGGGAGCTGAGGCCGAACCCGCTCGATCATAAAGCGCTACTTCCTTTTCTAAACTTGAAAAGCCGACTGCAATATCAACGGAAGCGCGTTCTCGGCGGCTCACGGCAAGCGTCATCACCCCGGTCGTAGTCAAGAGCGCTACAAGCATCGCGGCGAGTTGCAGCCATTCACGGCGGTGGGCGCGCCAGGTGGAGATGTGCGTGATGGGTTTCGGCGCGGGTTTCTTGAACAGTTTCAGCAACGTTTCAAGGCGTTCCGGCGCGAGCGTGACGGGTTCGGGTTTGGCCTGCGCTTCCGACTCCGGGGCGAGGGCGGTTTCGCGAACGAGTTCCAGCGCGAGTTTGAGGCGGTCGTGCAACCGGCTCAGCTCGGCGTCGTGAGCAAAGGTTTCGCGGAGCGCCGCCGCTTCGTCAGCGGTCAGTTCGCCCAGCAGGAGCGCGGTGAGGCGCGCTTCCAGTTCGTCGCGGGGAGATTGGGGAGCATCAGGGTTCATGGCGCAAGTCCGGTGCGGGTGAGTTCGGCGGCGATGGCTTTCAAGGCGTGGTGCAAAATGTATCCGACATGGCTGGCGGTCAGGCCGGTACGTTCGCTGATTTCTTTGTAGGAGAGATCTTCGTTGAACTTGAGCCGGACGAGTTCGCGGCTGCGTTCGTCCAGGGTGGCCAGGCTTAACCGCACCAAACCGATGCCTTCCGAGCGCATGAGATGTTCGTCGGGAAACGGCTCAGGATCGATGCCCTCCGGAACCGTCGCCGTGGACGATGCGTCCGGCGGGGTCAGAGGCACGATCTTGGCGGAGTCGCGGCGATGGTTGAGGGCGAGGTTATGCACGGTGCGATAGAGCCAGCGGCGCGGCTCGCGAACTTCGGCAAACTGGGCGTGCAATTTCATGAAAGCGTCTTGAACGGCATCTTCGGCCAGCGCCCGGTCGCCCTCCGGTTGCTGGGCGAC
>JBKJSC010000186.1:0-4115 GCA_046593035.1 Limisphaerales bacterium
CCCTTCGTTCACGGTCTTGGCGGAGATGGGTTGCAGAACCGGGGCATTGTTGCGGGTAAAGACGGCCGTGTAAGTCGTGTCGCTGGCGGGCGTGGTGATGTCGTGGTTGGTGGAACCCGCATCTGACCAATAGAGGAAGTTGTAGTTGGTCCCATTAAGGTTTTGCGGTGAAGCCACACCGATCGAACGAATGAATCCGACCACACTGCCGACGTTGGTGGGCGTGGTCAAAGCTTGGCCATCAACGGTGATTTTCAGGCCGGGCGGCGAAGTTGCGAACGTAAGCGTCGCCGTGAGCGGCCTGACATCGACCGAAGTGGTGCTCTGTCGTCCACCCGAATCGGTCACGGTGAGTGAAATCCGATAGAAGACGTTGGTCGATGTTTCACCAAGTGCCGGAATGGTGAACGAGCCGCTGGTCACTCCACCGAGCGGGCCAAGAAATGGGTGAGAGTGAGTATCGTGATGAAATTCCACGGTCCAACTAAATGCCCGGGGAGGCAAATTGCCGTCCTCCGCATCAATGGCAATGCCGGAATAATTGATGGTGTCGCCGGCGGCATAAAACGAACCGGTTGCGGGCGAAGTAATCACTGGCACGGGCCGCGTGTTGGGGTTGATCGCAATCTGGGCGGTAGTGCTGTTCGTGCTGCCGTCGAAGTTGGAAACCAGACAACTAAATGGGACACCCACATCTCCCGGAGCAACCGAGGCGACCGTGTAAGTGGCGTTGGTGCCGCCGACGATATTGGTGCCATTACGCAGCCACTGGTAGCTCATCGGCGGGTTGCCTGTAACGGTGATCGACAACGTGGCGAGATCACCGAGATCGACCAGTTGATCGGCGGGTTGGCTGGTGATTACTGGTGGGGCAAAAACGCCGATTCGAGTAATGAACATGTCGTTTGGCCCAGTCGCTGTCAGTGTTGTTCCGCCAAAAAAGGCGGTGCCTTCATTGTATCCTGTCACAAACACTTGGCCCGCCTTGTCCACCGTTAGGCCGCGACCATATTGACCTTGGGTTCCTCCCGCTTGGAGAATCCAAATTAAGGTGCCTGCGGTATCGTATTTCGCCGTAAAACAATCCGCCAACGGTGAGCTGGAAAGGGAAGTTAGATTCGTGCTGCCAAACGATGCGCTGCCATTAAAAAAACCGGCCACAAAAGAGCTGCCAGCATCGTCGACGGCGATGGAAGAACCTTGGTCGTTCCACGTCGCTCCAGTCACTTGCCTGACCCATTGAAAAACACCTGCGCTATTGTATTTGGCCGTGTAGCCATCAAACAAGGACGCACTGGTCAAGTTGGTGGTTCCGAAGCTGGACGTGCCTTGAAATGACCCCGTCAAGTAAACATTGCCCGATCCATCCGCGCCGACACCTTGACATAGATCATCGGAAGTTCCGCCAGCTCTCCGAACCCATTGCAAGACTCCGGTAACGTCGTATTTGGCAATAAACGCATCAAATCCACCTGCGCTCGTCAGGCTGATGGAATCGAAGAAGGCGGTGCCTTGAAATTTCCCTGCGACGTAAACATTACCATTCTTATCCGCACTGATTGCGCTCCCTTCTTCACTACTACCGCCACCTGCTTGCCGCACCCACTGTAGCACGCCGTCACCGTCATATTTGGCGACGAAAATATCCAAGCCCCCGACGCTTGTCAGATTGGTGGTGCCGAACGAAGCCGTTCCCGTGATCGAACCAGTAATATACACATTGCCTGCAGAATCCACAGCGGCAGCGGTGCTCGCATCACTCCCCGATCCCCCGGCCTGTCGCACCCATTGAAACACTCCGGCGGTGTCATACTTGGCGACAAAAACATCATCCCCCCCCGCACTCACCACATTCGTCGTGCCGAAACTGGCGGTGCCTCGAAATGTTCCGGTCACGTACACGTTGCCCGCTTGATCTGCAGCAACACCGCCTGCTTGATCATCCCCTGTACTACCGGCATTTCGCGCCCACTGCAGGACACCCGCGCTATTGTATTTAGCAGCAAAAATATCAAGCCCCCCAGCGCTGACTAGATTCGTGGTGCCAAATGTAGCGGTGGTACTGAACTGACCCGCTACGTAAACGTTGCCCAGTGCATCGACGGCTGCAGCAGCCCCATGATCAACGCCACTCCCTCCAGCTTTGTTCGCCCACACAAAATTCGGTGGCGCAGTCGCGCCGAAAAGTGTCGCGTGCAACGAGGCGCAGGCGACCACGCACATCACCCACCGACCGATAAGCGAGCGAAAAGAAAACCATCGCATCAATGACGAACCCATAGAATTGCTCCTTGTCTCCTGTATGTTTGTGTGCCTTCCAATATTGGCTTTGAAATGATGCCTGACCCAACCATAATCCCAACCGGAAAGCAAATCATAACTGCGCCCGTGTGACCCGCAATCCACGTGCGTCAACCAGCGATATTGCAGCATGGCTCATTCGTATCTCGGCATCGAAATCGGCGGCACCAAATTGCAATTGGTGGTCGGTGATGCGGCGGCGAACATCATCCAACGTCGTCGATTCAGCGTGGCACCGAACGAAGGTGGCGCGGGCATCCGGCGTCAAATTCAAGCCGTGCTGCCGGAATTGTTGCAGACGCATTCACTACGCGCCGTCGGCATCGGCTTCGGCGGGCCGGTGGATTGGAAAACTGGTCAGATCTGTTGCTCGCATCAAATCGACGGCTGGTCGGATTTTGCCTTCGGCGACTGGCTCCGCTCGCTGACCGGGCTTCCCGTGCGCGTGGATAATGATGCGAACACCGCCGCGCTCGGCGAGTCGGCGCGGGGCGCGGGCATTGGGTTCAATTCCGTTTTTTTTGTCACGCTCGGCAGCGGCGTCGGTGGCGGTCTGGTTGTGGATGGAAGAATTTATCACGGCGCAAAACCTGGCGAAGCGGAGGTTGGTCATCTCCTTTTAGATCGACAGGGAACCATCGTGGAAGCGCGTTGCTCCGGTTGGGCGGTGGATAAAAGAATCCGGCAATTGCAAATCACGCAGCCAGACAGTCTGCTCGCCCGCCTCTCAAAAAATGCCGGCGGCGGCGAGGCCAAACATCTCGTTCCCGCGTGGCAGCAAGGCGACGCTGCCGCGCAAGAAATTCTCCGGGAGTTCGCCACCGATCTGGCCTTCGCCTTGTCGCACGTCACGCATTTGTTCCACCCGGAAATCATCGTGCTGGGCGGTGGATTGGCTCTGGCCGGTGAACCGTTGCGCGCCGCCGTGGACGGGGCATTGCGCGGTTTCGTCATGGAAGCGTTCGCGCCCGGCCCGAAGCTGGCGCTGGCCGCGCTGGGCGAGGACGCCGTTCCGGTGGGTGCGCTGCGCTTGGCGCAGGAAGCGGCGGCGCGGGAACACGCCACCGCATAAATCTTTGTCAAACGCGACGGGATTCAGTTACTGTTCGTGCGATGAAGAATTGGATCTCAGATTATTTGAAGGCGCAGCAGGCGGCTCTGGCCGCCATCCCGGCGGACGCCGTCGCGAACTTGGTTGAACTTTTCCGCAAGGCGCTCGCCGAAGATCGGCAGATTTTTGTGTTCGGCAACGGCGGCAGCGCGGCCAACGCCTCGCACTTCGCCACCGATCTCGGCAAAGGCGCTTCCGACAAACTGGGCCGGCGCTTTCGCGTGCTGTCGTTGAACGACAACGTGAGCTGGCTGACGGCGCTCGGCAACGATTACGCGTACGACGAGGTGTTTTCCCGCCAATTGATGAACTACGGTCGGCCGGGCGACCTGGTGTTGTGTATGAGCGTGAGTGGCAACTCACCCAACGTGGTGAAGGCCGTCGAGTGGGCGAATCAACAGGGCCTCGCCACCATCGCGCTCGTCGGTGGCAAGCGCGGACGGCTGACCGAACTGGCACAGCACGTCATCGTGATTCCCTCCGAGCACTACGGCCGCGTGGAGGACGCACACATGGGCATCTGCCACATGATTTGCTACGCCTTCATCGAAAACCCGGCTTAATCCAGGCCGCGCTCTTCCAGATCGATTTCATCTAAGCCGAGGTAATGCCCCAGTTCGTGGAGCGTAAGCGTCACGCGGAGCACCTTCTTGACAGTGTCAATTACAGCGGCGGATTGATAAATATCGTAGCCATTATGCTA
>JBKJSC010000110.1:0-6169 GCA_046593035.1 Limisphaerales bacterium
TCAAAAATGACCCCCGAGACCGGATTATTGTTGCTCAATGAAGTCGTCCCCCGCCTCCGTTCTGCCATACCGAACAACGTCAAGGCTCTGGGCTGCGAAGATGCCCAGGAGTTGATCCAGGACGCCATCTGTATGGCGGCAAAGCTGTACGACAATGCTGAGAAAGCTGGCAAAAAGGTGACGCCCGGGAATATGCCTTGCCTCGATTTGGTGGACAGGTGGTGTGTGACTAGGCTTGTGTTCGGAGCGGCACCTTAAAGTATGGTTTCTGGACAGCAGCGGGCCTCATTTTTTCTTCAAGACCTCGGAACCAACGCGCCATCTGGAAATCCTACCGCGGAAAACTTTCTTCCTGGGCCTCCGTGCGCTGCGGCGATTCTCCCACTACTTCGCCATCACCGGCAAAATAATCTGGGAAGGATGGCTGGCGTCAACATAAACGCGGTTATGGGCGACGCGAACGGAATGCGCCTGATCAGGGTTTTCGCCGGTGTTCGGGTTGGCTTCGTACGCCGGGTAATTAGCCGATGCCACCTCCACCCGCAACCGGTGCCCCGCATCGAACACGTAACTCGTGGACCACAAATCCACCTCCACCGGGTAGATCGTTCCGGGGCGGATCAGCTCCGGCTTGCGCAGGCTGTGGCGATATTTCATGCGCACGAGGCCGTCGCAAATGTTCAGCACTAATCCGTCCGGACGCACATCGCATAATTTCACCGTGAAATCCGTGTCCGGACAATCGCTTGCCACCCACAGCTTCGCCCGCACCCGCCCGGTAACCTCTTTGGGCTGACTGAGGGGTTCGGTGGTAAATAA
This sequence comes from Limisphaerales bacterium, assembly GCA_046593035.1. Classification (GTDB taxonomy): domain Bacteria; phylum Verrucomicrobiota; class Verrucomicrobiia; order Limisphaerales; family JAYTXL01; genus JAYTXL01. The sequence goes on from JBKJSC010000110.1 coordinate 820, forward strand.
AATCATATCCTGGCGCGTTTCCACGATTCGTTGATCGCGTGGCCCCGTTTGCAGGGTCCCACCGTGATTGCCGCCCTCGGTGGGGGTCGGGTTGGCGGGATCGTAGGAGACATCTTCAGGAGGGTGGGGTGGTGGTTGAACCGGTGCATGTCTGCGTATCACGCTTATTCGCTTCTGGCCGCCGCACTGGAAGCCAACCCCTTCCTGTTCCTCTTCTTCGTCATGCTCCAGCCGAACTGGTTGAGCAAATGGAGCACGGCCGGGAGCACGGTGAGCGAGGCCAGCATGCACATGCCGGTGCCGATCACCATCACGGCGCCGAGGCTGGAGATCCCCTGATGTTTTGCGACCAGCAAACTGCCGAAGCCCGCAATCGTATTCAGCGCCGAAACCAGCACCGCCTTGCCCGTGCTGGTGGCCAGGATGCTGGGATTTGGGTGTTCCGCGAACCGGTTCAGGATGTGGATGCTGTTGGTCACCCCGATTCCGATGACGAGCGTGAGCGACATGATGTTGACCGGGTTGAAGGAAATGCGCAGCAGGGTCATGAGCCCCAGCATCCAGATAAAGCCGAGCACCACGGGCAGGAACGCCAGCAGCACTGAGCCGAGGCGTCGGAAGTGCAGAAAAACCATGATCGCAATCACGCCTGCGGCATAGGCACCGGCTTTTTGGAAGCTCTCCTTGACCAAGGAGGTGTATTCGTAAATCTGCACCGGCGAACCGGTCACGTTGGGATCCACGCCGCGCAGTTCTTCCACCAGTTGCTTCTGGATCGGGCGCTGCCAGGCGTCGCCGCGTGGATAAATCTGGAGCAGGAACTTTCCGGAGGAGCTGATGAAGCGATCGCGCAGAAATACCGGGATGTCCGCCACGGTTAATCGCCCGCTGGCGTCCTGGTCGCGGATGAGCGAGAGCGTTTCCTGGAGATCGCCGAGCAACCCTCGCTGCAACGCGGTAAGACCCGCACTGGCGCGCTCGGGATTCTCATTCAGGGCGCGCTGAAGGCGGTGCACCGCGTCGCGCAGCGCCAGCAATTCCGCGATCAGTTTTGCATCGCCGTGTTCGCTCCGGATTTTCCCCGTCGCAAACCCGAGGGACAGCTTGAAGGAGCCGAGGGTCCGATCGAGCGCCGTGACGTTGACCGGTTTAGCGTCCGGCGGTGCCAGGTGGATGTGGTCGATCGTCTTTTTTATGTCACGCAAGGCCTCCAGCTTGCGCGTTTGGTCCTCCCTCAGGAACGTCACCATGGAATTCACACTGGCGACGGAAGGCAGCGCCTTGATTCTCTGTTCCAGTTCCGCCGCCTGCGGGAGCGAATCCGCGATCACGACGGCGGAGAGAAGCGATTGCGAGCCCGAACGCATGAGTTTCGCGCCGAGATCCACGGCTGGCAGCCCTTCGGTTTGAAGGTGCAATAAATTGTAATCAAAATGCAGGCGCGGAAATTGCGCCACTGCAACGAGCGTCAGTGCGGTTCCGCAGACCAGCACGGCCCGGGGACGTTTCAACCAAATCTGCTCGATAGCGGCGCGACGGCTGTGTCGCCGTCGTAAGCTTACCTCTGGCACCTGCTTCCCCAGACGCGCCAGCATGACGGGCAGCAGCGTCATCATGGGCACCAGGCAGACCAGCAGGCCCACGCCCGAAATGAGTCCCATCTCGCGCACCCCTTTGAAATTCGTCAGCAACATGGCCAGGAAGGCACCCGCAGTGGTGAAGCCGCTGGTGAAAATGCCCAGCCCGGAAAACACCAAGGCCTTGCGCATCGCCGCGCTCTGCTTGATCCCCGTGGATAACTCTTCCTCGTAACGCGAAATCAGATGCACCCCGAAATCAATGGCGAGCCCGATGAGGATGGGCACCAGGGTGATGCTCAGGATGTTCAAATGGCCGACCGCCAGCGTGGCAAATCCGAGCGTGTAACCGATCCCAATGAGCAGGCAAAGCGTGGCCAGAATCGGGCGTCGAATTTCGTGGTAGCCAAAAATGAAAATCACCGCCACGAGCACCAGGGACAGAAGCGCGGCCCGGTCCACATCTGTCTCGGCCTGCCGTGATTCGTCATAGTTCAGCACCGGTTCGCCCGTGATGCCGGCATTCACGCCCGGCACTTCAGATTGCGTCAGGCGCACCAGTTCACGGAGGCGTGGCACGGCTCGCGGCTCAACCGCTTCGCTCGTCGAATTGGCGAGCACGGCGTGGATCTGGTTGCTGGCAAAGGTGAGGTAAAGGCTGCGGCCTTCACCAAAAAACGCGGCAATGCCCGGCGGCGGCGTTTCCGGCTTCGCCACCATCGCGGTCGATTCCTCAACAATGCGTCGCAGGGCTGGCAGTGTCTGCACCAGCGCCGGCTGTTGCGTGCTCGTGGATGCCCCGGCCTCTTGCAAGCGCCGATTCACCGACTCGAACAGCGAGTTCAAGCTGTCCACCTGCGAGAATGTTTCGATGAGCGGCGCCTGTTCAGTGAGAGTTTCCTGCAGTTCCGTCAGGATTTCCCCGGGCAGAAAGAGGAGCGCCTTGCGGCCCATCATCCTCAGGTCGCCCTTGTAATAGACGTCTTGGAATAGTTCCGGCTCGGCGCGCAGCTTGGCGGCCAGCCGCTCGACGAACCGCCGGTTCTTGTCCGGGTTATCGCTTTCCACGATCGCCACCAGGCTGTCCTGCAACTTGAATTCTCGTTTCAGCAGCAGGAGGTTCTGCTGGTACTTCTCGTTGGCCGACACGAGATCGCCGCGGTTGGTTTTGAACTGCAAATGGGTTGCCGTGTACGCCACACAAGCGACCAGCAGCAAAAGTTCGGTGAACACAAACCAGCGAGGATGGGCTTGCAGGCGATCAGCCAGCTTGTGCAGGAGCCGGCCCGCCAGTTGTTCATGTAATGGGCGCATTCAGGAAGTCAAGGTTCAGCCGGGGCATTCAACCCCGCCCTCCGTCGCTGGATGGTCCGGGTCAGGGTGGTCACAGCTTTGTTGGTTCGTTGGCGGCGTGGTCCGTCGGCACTCCAATGAGATAGGTGATGGGAATCGGTGTCGACTTGCCTTTCACCATGCCACAGTCCCAATGGTAATCGTTTGTGCCCAATCCGGTGGTTAGGTCGTGCAACTCCTGGACGGTGTACGTTCGAAAACACGAGACCAGTCCATCGAATAGCGTGACCAACGGCACGAGCGGAATCAGGTACGTCCATAATAGCCGTGACCAGCGAAACGGACGAATTAGCGGGGTCATAATCAGCACCATTAGCGGGGCCAGCAGCGTGAGCAGCAGGGCCAACGCACTTCGCTGGGTGGCCTCAAATACCGCGATGCCCCGGCGTTGGAGAACTGCATCACCAAGCACCGCGCGCGCTTGCTCAGGACGGAAATGGTGGAAGGCCGTGAACATCGTGCGGAAACCGGTTAACTCGTCCGGAACCCGCCTCGCATCCACCGACTCAGGATGGTGAGTGATGGCCTGATTCGTCAACTGGCTTGAGCGCCCAAATGCTTCAATGTTTGGATATTTGTCAGTCAGGCAGACCGACACGCCAACTCCCATGTCTGCCAGGATGGGGTGCAGCCAGAGCCATGGCCCGGCACCACCAGAACACAGGTCGAGAATCCGTTGCGTGCGGGTGCGCTGTAACGCGGCGGCTAGAATTGGAACCATGGCGGCGTAGGGCTTCGTCGCGGCCAGGGTAAACTGGAGGTAATCGGTGACCGCATCCCGAATCGTGCGCGGACACCAATCCTGATCCGTGATTTCGATCAGGTGAAAACGTTTCATGTAGATCCAGAGGTGCGCAACGGCCTAAACCGTGTGGCGGTCGGATTCTTTACTGTGGAAGTTCAATCGTTGGCTTAAACCTGTATGGCGACGATTCTGCCTCAGCGATGCTTCCCTCATCTTCAAAAATGACCTTAATGACGCTAAACCGGTCAGTGCGCCAATGTTCTTCCGCAACAACCAATTCTTCACAAACTCGGCGACTGCCAACCTAGCATGCTCTCGCGTTAGAGCAATGTGGTCGGCATCTGCGGCTCTCTCCTCCAATGTTTGGGTCATGCTTCGTTCCAGGTCATCAAGTTGCTCTCCCTTGTTGAATCGCGCCCATCCTCCTTCGGTTCTCTTCTCCATCATATCAGTGTGGATAGCGGGGGGAAGACTCGGACGAATACGCGGAGCGATCACGACACACGTCCTCCCGGTCGCTGTCAGATTCCAGTTGTCTGATAGCTTGATGTAATAACGAAACGTCACCGGTGCAGTGATTTCAGAGATGGTAGTCCCAAGATTCAACCGTCCCCAAAAAGTCGATTTCGTGTCGGAGCGGTAGAATCGCTCGTCCGAACGGGAAATAGCCACCTCAAGAATGTCGCCTTTGGTGGAAATCACCTTTGTGTTCCTTTCGCTAAACGTCGTGGTGATCTGCCCTTTCGTAAATTTCTCAGCGATCCTCTCGACTCCTGCGATAACCTTGCCGGCTGCATAACCCGCTTGTTCGACGGTTTTCTCTACTGCTTTTCTAGCATTGTCGGACCACTTGACGAATGCGATCGCGATAATCGCGATGACGGACAGGGCGAGGAGTCCGACAATCCGCGGCGTTTTTGAACTGTGAGGCTCAGATGGCATAATCTAGATCAGCAATGCGGCATCAAATGGCTAATCAGCATTCACCCAAACGTGTGCTTGTCCTGGTTGGTTTCATTGGCGGTACATTTGCGCTCGCTCTGGCAGGGTTGGCAATTACATTGTTTGGCTGATGAACCGCCCTTCGGCCAAACCTTTTCTGCCGCGTCCGACGCAATGCCTGTGAAATCAACGCCTCCAGCCAAGTTTGCTGACAGTCTCTCCGGGCTGATCGAGCGGGTCACCTTTTTCAACGAGGAAAACGGCTACGTGGTTCTCAAAGTCAAAGCCAAAAGCCACCGCGATCAGGTCACGGTCGTTGGTAACCTGCCTTCAGTCAGCGCCGGGGAATGGGTGACGGCGGAAGGACGCTGGGTGCAGGACCGGGAGTTCGGCCTTCAGTTCCGGGCCGACATGTTGAGCAGTACCGCGCCAACCACCAAGGAGGGGATTGAGAAATATTTGGGCAGCGGCATGGTCAAAGGCATCGGCCCCATTTATGCCAAAGAGCTCGTGGACCGATTTGGCGAGCAGATCTTTGACGTGATTGAAACGCAGTCCATCCGGTTGGAGGAACTGGACGGCATTGGAAAACTTAACACTTTTCTTGACACGCTGTCCTAGAGCCTGTCATGGACATTTGGCAAAGAGGGAATGGAGCATGAGGGTGACGAGGGCCAGCCAGTGATAGCTGACCAGCGTGGCGGCGAGCCGTTCGTAATCGCGGGCCAGACGC
>JBKJSC010000231.1:0-5583 GCA_046593035.1 Limisphaerales bacterium
TCCGTCCGGCATCCGTGTGGAAGTCAACGGCGAGAATCTGGGTAGAACGCCAACGAGCTACACGGTACGGCCGAATCAAAAGGGGGATTTCGCGGGAAGCTGGGGCGATTCACCCTCGGTCGTGTTCGTTGCGTTTCCGACGGAGGGAGTTGACGGCCTTTACAAGCAGACGAAAGTTTTTAGTCCGAGCGGATTCATGGAAACGGGAGACCGGGTTCCGGCGCGCATCTTCTTTGACATGCACATCGTGTCAGGTCGTTGAAAAGCTGGCGCGTTGGCCAGCGAGGATCATCGTCAGTAGTCAACCTAGGGTGTGAACCCACTTGAAAATTTGAAACAACCAAACGGAAGATAAATATGAACACAAAAACCATCATTGCGGTCGCCTTGGTAACGCTGGGCATCGTGGTGCTCGCTTACTCGGGTATCAGCTTTACGACTCCGGGGAAACCCATCGAGTTTCTCGGACTCCACATTGCGACCACCGACAACCACTTTATCCCGCCGGTCGCCGGGGCGCTTGCGCTCGTCGGCGGAATCATGTTGCTGCTCGTGAAACCACGGAAGGTCTGACGCGAACAGCCGAAGCGGCTTCCCGACGGTCGCTTCGTTAATGCGCAATTGCTTAACTGAAAGAGGCCAAGACCGCCGCTTTCCGGCCCACGGCGCAAACCCATGAAAGCCTCCGAACTGATCGTGAAATGCTTGGAGAGCGAAGGTGTCTCTCACATCTTCGGCGTGCCGGGCGAGGAGAACATGGAGCTGCTGGATGCGCTGCTCGGCTCGTCCATCCGCTTTGTCACGACGCGTCATGAGCAAGGCGCGGCGTTCATGGCGGACGTGTCCGGGCGATTGACCGGCAAAGCTGGAGTGTGCCTTTCCACGCTCGGGCCAGGCGCGACGAATCTCATAACCGGCGTCGCCGATGCCAACATGGACCGCGTGCCTCTGGTGGCGCTCACCGGCCAGGCTGGGCATGACCGGATGCACAAGGAATCCCACCAGCATCTCGAAAACGTTACGTTGTTCCGCCCCGTGACGAAGTGGAGCACCAGCCTGCCCATCCCCGACATCATCCCCGAAACGTTCCGCAAGGCCTTCACGCTGGCGCAATCCGAGAAGCCCGGCGCGACGCACATCGAAATCCCTGAGGACTTGGCCTGCGTGGAAACGGACGGCGAGCCGCTCCTCGTGCAATTACCCCATCCCGGCGGGGCCGCGCCGGAACAGATCGAGAAGGCAGCGCGGCTCATTTCGGAATCGGCGCGTCCAGTCGTGCTCGCGGGCAACGGCGTCATCCGCGGACAAGCTTCCGAAGCCCTCGTGCGCTTCGCCGAAAAGCTGAACATCCCGGTGGCCACGACCTTCATGGCCAAAGGCGTCATTCCCGACACACATCCGCTTGCGCTCGGTGCCCTCGGAATGCAGGCGCTCGACTACGTGAACCGAGCATTCGTTGAAGCCGACGTCGTCATCGCCATCGGCTACGACGTGGTGGAATACGCGCCGAAATCGTGGAACCCGAACCACGACAAACGGATGGTGCATGTGGACATGTCGCCCGCCGAAGTGGACGCGGCCTACATCGTCGTCGTCGGCGTTGTGGGCGACATCGCGTCGTCGCTCGACGCACTGGCCCAATTGGCGACGCCGCGTTCCGCTCCACACGGTTTGCACTTCCGGCAACTGCTGCGCGACGAACTGGAGCAGGGCCGGCACGACGTCTCCTTCCCGCTCAAGCCGCAGCGAATCCTCGCCGACCTCCGCTCCGCGCTGGCCGACGACGACATTGTCATTTCCGACGTGGGCGCGCACAAAGCCTGGCTGGCACGCCTCTTCCCATGCCATCAGCCCAACACTTGCATCATGTCGAACGGCTTTGCCGCGATGGGCATGGCGGTACCTGGTGCCGTGGCGGCCAAGCTGATTTACCCGAACCGCCGTGTGGTGGCGGTCACGGGTGACGGCGGCTTTCTGATGAACTCGCAGGAACTGGAAACCGCCGCGCGCCTGAAAACACCCTTCGTCGTGCTGGTCTTCAACGACCAGAGCTACGGTCTGATCCGCTGGAAACAGATGCTGCACTTCGGCCGGGCAGCCTTCGTGGATTTCCATAACCCGGACCTCGTGAAATACGCAGAGAGCTTCGGTGGCACCGGCTATCGGATTGAATCGGCGGACCAACTGGCGCCCGTGCTGCGCGCCGCGTTGAGCTCGAACAAGCTCACGGTCATTGACTGTCCGGTGGATGCTGCCGAAAACCTCCGGCTGACGGAAAGGCTCAAGCGGTAAGACGGATTATGCTGTTCACATGAAGCCGTTCCGCACCGAGACTGATTCGATGGGCGAGATGCAGGTGCCCGCTGACGCGCTTTACGGCGCGCAGACCGCCCGCGCGGTGGAGAATTTTCCGATCAGCGGCCTGCGGTTCCAGAGAGGATTCATCCGCGCTCTGGGCCTGATCAAGAAGCACGCCGCCGGGACCAACGCTTCGCTGGGGCTGGTGCCGGAAAAGATTTCCCAGGCCATCCAGCAAGCCGCCCAGGAGGTCATTGAGGGCAAGCTCGACGCGCAGTTCGTGGTGGACATTTTCCAGACCGGCTCCGGCACCTCGACGAACATGAACGCCAACGAGGTCATCGCCCATCGCGCCAGCGAAATTCTCGGGGGCGGTTCCGGCGACGCGCTCGTGCACCCCAACGACCACGTGAACTGCGGCCAGTCCAGCAATGACGTGATCCCCACCGCCATCCACCTCGCCGCGCTGGAGGCCATCGAGTTTCGATTGTGGCCCGCGCTGACCGAACTGCACGGGGCTCTTGTTCGGAAGGAACAGGAGTTTGAAACGATTCTGAAAATTGGCCGCACGCATTTGCAGGACGCCACGCCGATTCGTCTCGGACAGGAGTTCGGTGGCTACGCCGCCCAGGTGGAACACGCGTTGAGCCGGTTGCACGACATCCGCTCGCATCTGCGGGAGCTGGCGCTTGGCGGCACGGCGGTGGGAACGGGCCTGAACACTCATGTTGAGTTTGCCCGCCGCACCATTTCTGCCATCGCGCAGGAAACCGGGTTGGGCTTGTGCGAAGCGCCCAACCACTTCGAGGCGCAGGCGGCGCAGGATGCGGCCGTCGAGACCAGCGGCGCGTTGAAAACCGTGGCCGTCAGCCTCGTGAAGATCGCCAACGACATCCGCTGGCTTGGCTCCGGTCCGCGCGGCGGGCTGGGCGAACTGAAGCTGCCCGCCACGCAGCCCGGTTCCTCGATCATGCCCGGCAAGGTCAACCCAGTCATGTGCGAGATGGTCATTCAAGTCGGCGCGCAGGTCGTGGGCAACGACGCCGTCATCACGTTCGGCGGCGTGTCCGGCAACTTCGAATTGAACACGATGCTGCCGGTCATCGCCTACAACCTGCTCCAATCCATCGAGCTGCTCGCCAATGCCAGCCGTGTGTTCGCGCGCCAGTGCGTGGTGGGTTTGCAGGTGGACCTCGCCCGATGCCTGTCCAACCTCGATCAAAACCCCGTCTTGTGCGCCGCCCTCGCACCAGTCATCGGCCACGATCAGACCGCGCGCATCGCCAAGCTGGCTCAGGAAACAGGTCGCCCCGTGCGAGAGGTGGCCTTGGAATTGTCCGGCTTGGACAGCGCCAAGCTCCAAGCCTTGCTCGACCCAGCGAAACAGACGGAGCCGGGCCTGTTGCCGGACCAACATCCGCAGTGGACGGCGAGGCTCCCGTGAGTTCCCTGCCATCAAGCCCCACATTCTTTCAACATGAACCACACCCAACATAGCACCGATGCCCCAACGAATATGAAAACCGCTCCTTGCAATCCCAGCCTCGACGCCAAAGCGGCGGGCCAGGTGGAACCGGATGTTCTGGCGAGATTCGAAGGGGAAGGCGGCCCGGAATCCGTACGAACAACGGCCACCTCGTTCCTGGCGTTAGCAGCAAAACCCAGCCGTTTCCCGGTCCAATCTGACCCTCATCCGGTACACCCCCCTCAAAATATCTCCAGTTTGGAGACAAATCCCCCAGGCAAGGCGATCTACGCCCAGCCACACACAAAGCCGTCAACATTCCCCGCAAAAGTCCCCAAAGCTGGCCGGCGTTAACCGTTAGTTGCGGCTCTGCATCTCCACCGCCAACCCCTTCCATCACTGGAATGAGTGGCTATCAAGCTGATGGGCAACTACTATTCCCTGAGCGATTTTTCGAACCCAACCACGACGGCACCCATGAGCCAGAATTGGCTTGGTTTGGTTGGAGCCGGACTGTTTATCTTTTCGTGGATCTGGGCCTTGGTAACCAGCCTCCTGATGTTAAGACAGGCCCGGCAATTTGAGCAGGCGCATTCAACTCCACCGGCCCTGCCTCCGGCCCCAAAGTGATCTAAGTTTCCCTCCGTGATTTGGAAAAAACGACAGTTCCAAATCGGGATCCTCGCCCATTAATTCAGATTGCAGAACCGTCAACTGCCCAGCCCTTCACCCAACTCGTTCAATCCCGCACTTCGAGTGGTGGAAGGTCCGGCTCAGGGGCAATTCGCTGCGGAGTTCATCTAGCGATTGCCGTCACCATCGCCAGCAGAGCCTCGAATCAAACCATCCACGCACGCCCCCACTGAAACCCCGACGGTGTAAGCCGCAAGGTCCAGCCACGAGAACGTTGTGCCCAATACCAGATGCCCGAGGGTGGTGCTTCGCATCGCGTTGATCCAAGGCACCTGGTAAAGCTGTGAAAGCTCGACGAGGTATGACGTGGCCAGAGCAAATACCGCCAACCGGATTGTTGAACCGCAAGGCTTCAAGAAAGCCCAGCCAAGAAAAACCATTAACGCCCAAAGCGCATCCCCCAGGAACTTACCCAGGAACGCCGGGAACAGCACTGGATACTTGCGCGATACCAGCCCGAGAATAACAACTGCGATCAACCCGATGGAAAGCCGTAGTCTGCTTCTGGGTGTGCTCACCGATTCCATGTGGTCTCAGGTACCTACGACAAGCCATGACCCTTGAAATAAATAGTTCGCCAGCAAGAGTCGTGTGTTGAAAACCAAAACTGCGCACCTGACCCGCAGCGTGGCTTCAGCGTCCCAAATGTCCATGGATACAACATCGGCTGGATTCCTGGCCCGCTAAAGGCCAAGCAGCTTGGCCGCCTCGACCATGGTGTTGCAAGTGACGACTCGCGGGCTGTGTGTGTAGTGGAACTTGGAAATGATGCTCAGTCCGATGTCTTTCGTCGGGTCAGGAATGACGCGGACCACCAGCTTCACGCCCTTCTGATCGCACAATTCCATGATTTTGCCGATCTCTTTCGCACATTTTACATCCATGGAGTCCAACCGGCTCAAGTCGGTCACCACGCGGAACCCATGCGGTAAATCGGCCAGCAGCGCTGCCACCTCCTCCCGGGCCTGCGCGAGTTCTTCAGCTCGCACATGCTCGATAAAGCTCAGGTGGAGCAACTGCTTTGGTTTGTTCACCGTTGCCAAAAACATGAGAGGTTTGCCGCCCGACACGTATTCTCCAACGATTTGACGTCTCGTAGGGCGGTATCTGTGACGCTGACAAAGCCG
>JBKJSC010000235.1:0-4060 GCA_046593035.1 Limisphaerales bacterium
AACCTGGTTTCTCATGTTCGTTGGATTCTTTGAGTGCTGCTTCCACCGACGTGGCCGTTCGGCGCTTCTGTAACGGGATCAGTCGCGATTGCGGGCACCGCTGCGGGCAATGAAGTAACCGATGAGCGCCCCGATCCCGACGCCGATGGCGATGGCTTGGTACGGATGCTCACGCACGGCTTCGTCGGCTGCCTTGACGCCTTCGACCGCCTTCTCGCGAACACGGCCGCAAATTTCTTTGCCGCTCTCCAGTGCGGCGGCGAGCCGCGTGCGGGCTTCTCCGACTTTGTCTCCCGCCACGTCGGCGGTGGCGGCCATCAAAGCGCGGGCATCTTCGGCCAGCGTGCTTAGATCATTGCCCTGTGCTTGTTTCTGTATGTCCATTAAGTTGTGTTCGTTCATTTGTTTTTTTGGGTTGTAACTGCTTGTTTGGTTGTTGGGATAGACTCGTGCAAAGCGAGGGAATTGGATTGGTTTGGCCTTGCCTCACCGAAGAATGACCTTTCCACTGCTCTATAAAATGCCCGTGGCGTTCATAACGTGATGATTCGTTCCGGAAACCTGTTCTTGTTGCCCCTCCGATACATCGGCTAGCGGTTGATGTTATTGATGGAACTCTTCCGCAGTGATTGCGTTTTCTGCTTGATCATTCTGGACAAATTTCAAATTGTCATTTCGGCGTACGTCTCCCCCGGCTTTGGCCATTGGAAACGCGGGCGAATGATTCGGCAATCCTAATCCGGGCGGCCCCGGCAAACCGGGCAACCGGGGCAACCCAGGAGGGCCGCCGGGTGCGCCGGGGAGGATACATCCGGTCTGCACCCCTAAGAGTGCGCCGCACAAAGCAATCCCGCATTTACCAAGCAACCATTGTAATTTTTTCATGGTCTTTTCTTCCAGTCGTGGTCGAAGTCGAAGTCCATCGGGTTGCTTGATTCCACCCGTCACAACCGCCTGCGCCCAGAAATGAAGTTGACCAGGATCATGACAATGGCAATTACCAGCAAGATGTGGATGAATCCCCCAATCGTGTAACTGCTCACCAACCCCAGCAGCCAGAGAATGATCAGAACTACCGCAATCGTGTATAACATATATTTTTCTTTCCGTTCGCTTGAGAGATTCACTGCTGGTTGGCACGCCCTCGTGCCAACCAACAGTGCTGTCGAGGAAACAATGGTTTAGAAACTGAAGCGCAATCCCGCCCGTCCCATGCCGTAATTTCGACCTCCGTCGGTCATCACGTAGCGGGCATCGGTGAAAATTCCCATTTTCGGCGAGAAACGAAATTCCAGCCCGGCACCCAGTTGAACGAGCCACCGTTCCGTGGGATCGAACTGGCGCCCGGCACCCGCCAGGGCGTACGGCGCAAATCCACTTTGACCCAGCGGTAAACGCAGGAGCAAGTTGGCCGAAACGCTGTCCACGAAGCTGTGCCCAGGATTTTCGGAATAGGCTTCAACACCAAAACCGATATTGCGGGTGAGGAAGTAATTCAGCCCCGCTCCCGCACCCAGTCGGATGTCATGGCGGATTCTTGTCCCGGTGAGATTATCGATCGTCTGTTGCCCGATAGTTCCGGTTCCGAACACGTCCAACGAGAGTTCATGGGCGCGGTATGTGTCACTCTGCCCTTCTTCCCCCAAGACGGAACTTGCGGCGAGCATGAGGATGGTTCCTCCGATTAGCATTTGGTTTTTCATAATTTAGTCTCCGGCGTTTTTCTACGTTAATTGCAATTAATTTACTCTTTGACCGTGATGTTGTTTCTGACCTCTTTTATGCCCTCAGTGTTCCTGGCGATGTCCCCGGCCCGGTTCTTCTGATCCCGCGAGTTGACAAATCCGCTCAATTGGACAACGCCCTTGAACGTTTCGATGTTTACCGTCTCGTACTTGTATTTTTCGTCCGCAGACAGCGCTTTCCTGACACGGGAAGAATCGGCCCGGTCATCAATGTGCTCGCCTGTGCTTTGGGTGTAACGGTTGCCGGCGCAACCGGTCATCCCCCCCACTAACGGCAAGGCACCGAGCGCGAGGATCACCCCCAGTGCTCTCAAACTTTTACCTGCCGTTTTGGATGTTTTGGTCATGTATTTCCTTTGGTTTTTTGTTTTGGTTTCCATCACTAAATTGTTCGCCGGGTTATTCTCAACTTCTCCACCGGGCGGAGCCGCTTCGCCATTTGTGCAGTACGCATGCGACAGGTTGCCCGGTGCCGTGCATGGCCGTCAGATTGTCGGGAGCAAGCTCCCCGATCGCTTGCAAATTATCATTTACGATCTTGTGAGTTGAACTCATTGCCACATCCTCCTTCGTGGAATGGGGATCGGCCAATACCTTGTTTGCATTACCTCCATAGCAGGCGGCTATGACGCTCATAGCCAATTGGTCGTGCGCGAATGGTCTGTCAGCAGGGCTAAAGCGCGTATTATGAACCTCGCTCAACTCTTCGGTTGCAGACGACGGCCTTTCGTCGCCCGGTAAATTGGCTGTACAAACGAGCCAGCTCGGAATCCGGTCAGGCCATCCAACTTTTCAAGCCGGCGGTTGGGGTTCGCGACGAAGTCGCCACGATTCACCATTTCATTCCACTTCAAACGCCGAAAACCCTTCGGAATACTGGCTCCCACAGGTGTGCTGGTTTCGTTGGCCTGCGGCGTGGGCTTGGGTGCGCAGGTCACCATGTTCGCACCGTCATCGTTCGTGAGCTTGAGGTTGGGTTTCATCAGTTCAAATGGTTGGAAGATGCTGGCGGAATGCCTTGATCTGCTTGAGCACGCCACGCGTCTGTTGCGGCGGCGGCGGCTTGAAGAACACCTGGCCGGTCTGGAGATAGGCGATGATCTCGTGGCCGATTTTCACGCCGACCGCCGTCTCGGTCATCCCAAACGAGCAGCTCAAAGTGCAGAACACGCCGTTCACGCCTTCGCAGACGCGCTGCTGAAGTTGCAGACACGCAGCGCATGAACGACTCGTCTGCGACATCGACATGCAGAAGCCATTCTGGTTGCGACTGGCGCGATGGGCCAGTTGCCAGCCTTCGACGGCTCGCAATGTCAATGGCAAGCCGGTTGCCTCCTCGAACGCCCGGAAGAATTTTCGGAAGGTTATCGAGCTCGCCAGCTGCTCGACCAAGCGATTGCTGGGGATTGATCGATTGCCCAGCCTCACCACTGCTGTCGCCGACAGGTGCGGCAGCCGGGACGGTGAGATGGGGTTTGTCCGATCACACGGGGTGGATTGGTGAATCTGAAGGTAACTGTTCATGACCAAATGTGCAGGTTCCAAAGTTGTCGTGATCGCTGGGTGCGCTGCCGAAGGCAGTCCAAACCCGACGGCCTTTCAGACGGGCCAGAGATCACTTTCGCGCGTAATGCTTCGCGGTCGCCCGCGTCCCCACGGTTGTAAATATCGTCCAGTCCTCAACCAGAACTCCGGCGCAGCCGTGCTTGGCAACCGACCCAACATCCTTCAACTCCGATCCTCAGGTTTGCCGTGATTTCACGAGCAGCAACATGATTCCGCCGACGAGTGCAAGCGCCCCGACGACCGGCGGGATAAAGTGGTTGTCGGTGGTCGCAACGTGGAGTCCGAGAAACTCGATAGGTTTCCCCGGAGTCGTGAAGCTGATGCCCGAATAAGCGAGCACCACGATGCCAAGAGTGACCAAGGCGACCGCAATGATGGTTTTTGTGCTCATATTTATCTTCCGTTTGGTTGTTTCAGATTTTACAAGAGGATTCACACCCCGGGTTGACTATTGACGATGATCCTCGTCGGCCAACGCGCCAGCTTTTCAACGACCTGACGCGGTGTGCATGTCAAAGAAAATGCGCGCTGGAACCCGGTCTCCCGTTTCCATGAATCCGCTCGGACTAAAAACTTTCGTCTGCTTGTATAGGCCGTCAACTCCCTCCGTCGGAAACGCAACGAACACGACTGAGGGTGAATCGCCCCAGCTTCCCGCGAAATCCCCCTTTTGATTCGGCCGTACCGTGTAGCTCGTTGGCGTTCTACCCAGATTCTCGCCGTTGACTTCCACACGGATGCCGGACGGA
>JBKJSC010000107.1:0-16769 GCA_046593035.1 Limisphaerales bacterium
CGGCACCGCCGCGAGCGTGATCTTCGCCTGGTTCTTGTCGAGCGCGACGCCGCGAATCACGACGTCTTCCATGCTTTTGGTTTCTTCTCTCACAATGGTTCCGGGGTTGTCGTTCAAGCTGGAGCGCACTTCAAACACCACGCCAAATTTCTTGGCGAACTCGACCGAGCGCGACTGCATCACCTTGGCACCCGCACCGGCGAGTTCGAGCATTTCATCGTAGGAAATGTCCGCGAGCTTGCGCGCGCCCGGCACAATGCGCGGGTCGGCGGTATAAACGCCGTCCACATCGGTGTAAATCTGGCACAAGTCGGCCTTCAACGCCGCCGCGAGGGCAACGGCCGTCAAATCGGATCCGCCACGACCCAGCGTGGTGATGTGGCCTTCGCTCGTCTCGCCCTGGAAGCCGGCGACGATGACAACATTGCCGGCGTCGAGCAGGGCGTGGACTTTCTTCGGCGTGATGTTTTGAATTTTCGCTTTGGTGTGGACGCCGTCGGTCACGATGCCCGCTTGCGCGCCCGTGAGCGAAGTCGCCGGAATGCCGAGCTGTTGCAACGCGATAGCCGTGAGTGCGATGGTCTGCTGTTCGCCCGTGGCGAGCAGCATGTCCATCTCGCGCTCGCTGGGCAGCGGCGTGATTTCCTTCGCGAGCTTGATGAGATTGTCGGTCACGCCGCTCATCGCGGAAACGACGACGACGACTTGATCACCGCGATTGCGATACTCCGCCACGCGCCGCGCGACATCCTTGATGCGGTCGGGGTTGCCGACCGAAGTGCCGCCGTATTTTTGAACGATGAGAGCCATGGTTAGAATCCAGAATTCAGAATCCAGAATCCAGAATTGCGCGGGCGTAAGCCTCCAGCAATTTGCTGACTTCAGACAACTGCAATTTCAAGGGAGCAGAGTCTCCGTAGTTTAAGTCGCTGGCGAGAATGAGATAGTAACGGCATTCCTCCAGTGAGCCTTGGGCAATGTTTAGGAAGCGGCCTTTGTCCGCCTTGCCACGTTTCTTAAAACCTTCAGCCACGTTTGCTGCAATTGAAACTGCGGCACGCCGAAGCTGGCTGGTCAGGCCATACAGTTCCTTGTTCGGAAAACTCTCCGTGAACCGATAAACGCTCAACACAAACTGATGCGCCTTCTGCCAGACGACCAAATCCTCGAAGCTCTTCGCCGGTGGACGCACTGGCGAAGCTCCGCTATTCTGGATTCTGGATTCTGGATTCTGGATTCTCACAGCCCAATCACTTTCATCATCACTGACTCGGTGGCAGCGTGCTTCTCAATCAAGTAAGCGCGAAAATTCTCATAATCCGCGTCCATGCGATCGTAATCTTCGGGCAACGCGATGGCGGCGGTCATCGCAGCCGGAACGTCCGGTGGCCAGCCCACGACCTTCTCGACTTCCTCCGGGAACTTCGCGGGGTTCGCCGTCTCGACGATGACTGCGGGGGAATCACCGAGCGATTCAGCGGCGCACCAGTCGAGGAAGCCCTGCCACGCGACGACTCCGTGCGGTTCGAGGAGAATTTGGTATTGGCTCCAAAACTCCCGCAGCGAGGTGCGCGTGCGCTCGTCGCTGATGGAACTGGAAAAGACATCGCGGCGCATCGCGACGAGATCGGGCTGCTTGTGGAGCTTGCCGGTCTCGTCCATCTGCCCGCCATACACGGCGACGAGGCGCGCGAGGTTGCTTGGGTGCCCGACGTTCATCGCGTTGGAGAGCGAGTTGCGCGAGGGCGAAATCTTTTCGTAGATGCCACTCGTGAGGAAGCGCGGGAAGGAGTCGTTGTCGTTGACGGGCGCGATGATTTTCTTCACCGGCAAACCCATCTCGCGAGCGACGACTGCGCCCATCATGTCGCCGAAGTTGCCGCTGGGCACCGAGAAGACAATTGGCTCGCCCGGCTTCGCGACGCGCGACGCGGCGTAGAAGTAGTAAACGCTCTGCGGCAGCAGCCGGCCGATGTTTATCGAGTTGGCCGACGAGAGGTGGATGTGGTCGAGCGCGGGGTCGGTGAAGGCGCGTTTCACCATCGCCTGGCAGTCGTCGAACTTCCCGTCGATGGCCACGGTGCGGACGTTGTCGCGCAGCGTGGTCATGAGCTTGCGCTGGCTCTCGCTGATCTCGGCGGCCGGGAAGAGCACGATGACGCGCACGCCGGGAACGTTGTGAAACGCGTGCGCGACCGCCGCGCCGGTGTCGCCGCTTGTCGCGGTGAGAATGGTGACCTGCTTGCCGTCTTCCTGAAGAAAACGCCCGAACATCTGCGCCATCATCTGCGCCGCGAAATCCTTGAACGACGCCGTTGGCCCCTGATCCAGCCGCATCAGATGGACATGGTGGTGAATGATCTCCAGCGGAACACCGAAGTTGTAAGCCTTGCGGCACATCGCGGCGAGGGCATCGTCGGGGATGATGCCCTCGGTGAATTTCCGGAGCACGCGGTAGGCGATTTCGCGATACGGCAACTTCGCGAACCCAGCGATTTCATCCGGCGTGAGCTGCGGAAATCTCTCCGGAAAATACAGCCCACGGTCCGGCGCCTGCCCAGCGAGCATCGCTTCGCGGAGATTAACTGCGGGCGACTGGCCGTTGGTGCTGCGAAACAATAGCGCGCTCATCTTACTCGAAACTTTCCACGCGAATCATCACTGGCTCGCCCTTCACCACGCCGAGCTTCGCGACTTTCGCCAACGCCTTGGCCATCGCCGCGTTGGGTGCGTCGTGGATCATTAAAATCACCGGCACGATTTCGCCTTCGTGACCTTCGGGCTGGATGATCGAGGAAATGCCAATCTTGGCCCGCGCCAGCACGGTGGCAATCTTGGAGAATACGCCCGGCCGATCCACGACGTTCAGGCGGACGTAGTAGCGGGAAATCACTTCATCCATCGGCAACACCGCGCCCTCACGCTCATGCGGCACGAACGGCGCGATGCGACTTTTGGCGCCGCATTTCGAGTCGAGTGCCGCGTCCGCGAGGTCGCTCAACACCGCGCTCGCCGTCGCGTCCTGGCCCGCGCCGCGACCGTAATAAAGCGTGTCGCCGACGACGTCGCCGCGCACGTAAACCGCGTTGAACACGTCGTTCACATTCGCGAGCACGTGCTTGTTCGGCACGAGCGCGGGGTAAACGGAAACTTGCACGGGCGCGCAGCCGTTTTTCTTCGCGGCGGCTTCAGACTTTTTCACCACGCCGAGCAGCTTGATCGTGTAGCCGAGCTGCGCGGCGAACTGGATGTCGAGCTTGCTGATCTGGCGGATGCCCTCGACGTAAATCTGTTTCGGGTTCACCCAGAAGCCGTGCGCGAGCGAGGCTAGGATGCCAATCTTGTGCGCGGCATCATGGCCGTCCACGTCGAGCGACGGCTCGGCCTCGGCGTAACCCAGGCGCTGTGCGTCGGCGAGCACTTCACCGAAGTCCGCGCCCTCGTTTTTCATCCGGGTGAGGATGTAATTGCAGGTGCCGTTGACGATGCCGTAGAGCCGGGTGATGCGGTTGCCGATCAGCCCCTCACGCAGCACCTTGATGATTGGAATGCCGCCGGCCACGCTGGCTTCGTAGTAAAGATTCGCACCGTACTTTTGCGCGGCTTCAAACAGTTCCTCACCGTGGGCAGAGAGTAGCGCCTTGTTCGCCGTGACCACCGGCTTGCCGGCCTTCAACGCGGCGAGGACCACCTGGCGCGCGATGGTGGTGCCGCCCATGAGTTCCACGATCAGGTTGACCCGCAGATCATGGACCACGCTGTGCCAGTCCGTCGTGAGCAGCGCGGCGGGGAGGTGAACGACCCGCTGCTTTTTCACGTCGCGCACGGCCACCCGGGTGACGTGCAGACGCACGCCCAGCCGCGACGCCATGAGCAGACCATTCCGTTGAATGGCCTGATACACGCCGCCGCCGACTGTGCCGCCGCCGATAATGCCCAGATTGACCTGCTGCATAAGAGCGGAGAGATTGCCGAGAAACAAGGCGGGGGACAATAGCTTTTTGAATCCTTGTGGGGCTGAAAAACTTGCGTTCTGCGCTGTTTGACGGCATGGTTACGCCATGAACACCGGCAATCGCGCTGAGCGTTACTCCCAAGTGGCCTGGCGCGAGATTCAAACGGATACCCCGCGCCAGCCGCAATTAAGGCAAGCCTTGGACAATGCCAGCGGCGATTCGGAAGCGGCCACCCAGCTTTACGTCTCCACTCGCGTCGCGGAAAATACCGAGATCGAAATGGAACGCGAAGCAGCGGAAAAGCGTTTGCACAAATTGTGGCAATTCCACGACGGCCTGGCATGGAGAGGGGAAGTGAAAGTTTTTCTCTTTGGCTTCCCGCTTGTGCTCGTGATTTTTTGCATGCTCTACCGGCTGTTTTGCAAATAGGTGCCCCGATCCCTTCACTCCTCCCGTCCGATCTTCCTCGTCTCGCATCAGCATTTATCAGATGGAAGTGTCGATCCGCGCTTTCCTTTTTCAAGAGCAGTGGTAGAAGTCGTGCATGTTCAGCCAACAAAAGAATCGCGCATGGTCGCGGCGGCAATTCATCGCGACGGCCGGCCTGGCGGGTTTGTCCAGTTCGCTTATGCCGACGCAGGCCGAGGACACCGTCACGCTGCCGTTTGAAAACGGCGAGCGGCCGCTGGTGAAATATCCGCAGAAGCGTCCGCTGATCCGGCTGACGACCCGCCCGCCGCAATTGGAAACTCCGTTTTCCGTTTTCAACGAAGGCCTGATCACACCCAATGACGCCTTCTTCGTCCGCTATCATCTCGCGCTCAATACGCCGCCGAATGTGGACGTCGAACAATTTCGTTTGCAGATCAAAGGGAACGTCAAGACCCCGCTGGCGCTGTCCATCGCAGATTTGAAGTCGCAGTTCGAGCCAGTCGAGATCGTCGCGGTCAACCAGTGTTCGGGGAACAGCCGCGGGTTCAGCCAGCCCCGGGTGCCGGGCGGTCAGAGCGGCCATGGCGCGATGGGCAACGCCCGTTGGAAAGGCGTCCGCCTCAAGGACGTGCTGGAAAAGGCCGGCGTGGGCGCGGGCGCGCGGCAGGCCACCTTCAATGGACTCGATGCGGCGTTCGTCGCTCAAACGCCGGACTTCGTCAAGGCGCTCGACATCGATCAGGCGCTGGACGGTGAGGTGATGCTCGCTTACGAAATGAACGGCGAGGATTTGCCCGTGTTAAACGGATTTCCGTTGCGCCTCGTGGTGCCCGGCCATTATGGAACGTATTGGGTCAAGCACCTGCACGAGATCACCGTGATCGACGAAGTGTTCAACGGCTATTGGATGAACCCCGCCTACCGGATTCCCGACAATGCCTGCGCTTGTGTCGAGCCCGGCACCACCCCGAAAAAGACCGTGCCGATCACGCGTTACAACGTGCGCTCGTTCATCACCAGCCTGCCGGAAGGCGCGCAAGTAAAGTCCGGCCAGCCGCTCGAGGTGAAGGGCATCGCCTTTGATGGCGGCTATGGCATTCAGCAAGTGCTCTTCTCAGAAGACGGCGGACGCAATTGGCACGAGGCGGAGTTGCTCAAGGACCTGGGCAAATATTCCTTTCGCGGCTGGCGGACTAATTTCACCCCGCAACGGACGGGTGCCTTCGAACTCAAGGCGAAAGCCACCAACCGCATCGGTCAATCGCAGCCGCTAGAGCCGTTGTGGAATCCCGCCGGCTACATGCGCAACGTGGTTGAAACCGTCCACGTCACGGCGGCTTAAGGCAACGCGTTCACCATTTTATTATGAGAAAATCAGCTGTCCTCTTTGTTTTGTTAGCGGCGGGTCTGTTCGCTGGAAAATTCGCGGGCGTGGCTGCGGAGGGCCGGTATGTCCTGCCGCCAGAAACCGCGAAGCTCAAGGCCGGGCCTGGCATGGACCTCGCCAACCAGCAATGCCTGGTCTGCCATTCCGCCGATTACATTTCCACGCAGCCGCGCATCTCGCGCACCGCCTGGCGGGCCTCCGTCCAAAAAATGAAGGAAAAATACGGCGCGCCGATTCCCACGGACAAGATGGATGCCCTCGCCGAATACCTCGTCAAGAATTACGGCGTGGAAATGCCGAAGCCTTGAAGCGCGGGTGGTGGGGCAGCCTGCTTTTTCGGTGGGGCGAACGTACCCGCGACCCGGCTTGCCAGCAGCCACGCGCCAAAAAACTTATGCACTACCGCAGCGCGGCGCGCTTGACTCGCTTTCGCTCGCTTCTATGATGCTCGCTCATTTGTTGGAATTGAAATTGAACATTGAACTATGAGCACCATTGCTGACATCCAAGCCCGTGAAGTCCTCGACTCACGCGGCAATCCCACCGTGGAAGTTGACGTCATTCTCGCCGGCGGCGCAGTCGGGCGCGCGGCGGTTCCCAGCGGCGCCAGCACGGGCGAACACGAAGCCCTCGAACTGCGCGACGGCGACAAAAAACGCTATCTGGGCAAGGGCGTTTCCAAGGCAATCAAGAATGTAACCGGAAAAATCCTGCCCGCGCTGCGCGGCGTCGATGCGCTCGATCAACTCACCGTCGATGGCCTCATGCTCGCGCTCGACGGCACCGAGACAAAGTCAAAGCTCGGTGCCAACGCCATCCTCGCCGTCTCGCTCGCCAACGCCAAGGCCGCCGCCGAAGCCCTCGGCCAGCCGCTCTTCAAGTATATTGGTGGACCAAATGCCAAAGTACTGCCCGTGCCGATGGCCAATGTCATCAACGGCGGCGCGCATTCCGATGCCCCGATTGATTTTCAGGAATTCATGATCGTGCCGAAGGGTTTCGACACGTTCAGCGATGGACTCCAAGCCATCACGGAAATTTTCCACGCGCTCAAGGCTGTGTTGAAGAAGAAGGGACTCAGCACCGCCGTCGGCGACGAAGGTGGTTTCGCACCGAAGCTCGATAGCGCCGAAGCCGCCATCGAGGTAATCCTGCAGGCGACCAAGGATGCGGGCTACCGGGCGGGCAAGGAAATCTTCCTCGCCCTCGACGTGGCCAGCAGCGAGTTCTATACCGGCAACGAAACTTACGTCTTCAAGAAGAGCAGTGGGCGCAAGCTGACCGGTGATGAACTGGTTGATTTTTACGTCAAGCTCTGCGGCAAGTATCCGCTCGTCAGCATCGAGGACGGCTGCGCGGAAGGCGATTGGGTGACCTGGAAGAAACTCACCGACAAACTCGGGGATAAGATCCAACTCGTCGGCGATGATTTGTTTGTCACCAACGTCAAGTTCCTCCAGCGCGGCATCGACACCGGCACGGCAAACTCGATTCTCGTGAAGGTAAATCAAATCGGCTCGCTCACCGAGACCCTCGATGCCGTCGAACTCGCGCAGGAAAACGGCTACACTGCGGTCATGAGCCATCGCTCGGGCGAAACCGAGGATTCCACCATCGCCGACCTCGCGGTGGCTACCAACTGCGGCCAGATCAAGACCGGTTCCCTGAGCCGCAGCGATCGCACCGCGAAATATAATCAACTGCTGCGCATCGAACAAATGCTGGGTCGCAACGCGATCTACGGCGGGAAGTTTTAGGCCGGTTTCCCAAACCGTGCTGTAGCCGAAGCCTTCAGGCTGCGCCAGGGTGAACGCAACCGCTTTGGTCGTTCATTCGGGCCGGGCTGGGACGCAACCTGAAGGTTGCGGCTACGACGAAATTGGAAACGCGCCGAAGCCGGCTACGCCAATTTCGGAGCGATGAGTTTCTCGAGCTTCACCGTGTCGGCGGCGAACATGCGGATGCCCTCGGAAAGTTTCTCGGTTCCCATCGCGTCTTCGTTGTGGGCCCAACGGAACGCCTTCTCGTCGAGATGGATTTTCTCCAGTTGGCTCGCGGTTGCCAGGTCCGGCGCGAGCTTGCGCGCGACCGTCCCGTCGGTTTTCTGCATTTCCTCCAGCAACTGCGGGCTGATCGTGAGCAGGTCGCAGCCGGCCAGTTCGAGAATTTCACCGACGTTGCGGAAGCTCGCGCCCATCACTTCCGTCGCGTAGCCGTATTTTTTGTAATAGGTGTAAATCTTCGTGACCGATTGCACGCCGGGGTCCTCGGCGCCGGGAAAATCCTTGCCTGCGGATTTCTTGTGCCAATCGAGGATGCGCCCAACGAACGGCGAGATGAGTTGCACGCCCGCCTCGGCGCACGCAACGGCTTGTGCAAAGGAAAAGAGCAGCGTGAGATTGCAATGGATGCCGTCGGCCTTGAGGGCCTCGGCGGCGTGGATGCCTTCCCACGTCGAAGCGGCCTTGATCAGGATGCGTTCGCGCGACACGCCGGCTTTTTCATAGCGCGCGATCAGGGAACGGGCCTTGGCAATGGTGCCCGCCGTGTCGAAACTCAGGCGCGCATCGACCTCGGTGCTGACGCGGTGCGGGACGATCTTCAGGATCTCGACGCCAAACGCCACGGAGAGCCGGTCCAGCGCGATGCTTAGCACGGCGTCGCGATTGCCGGCGGCTTCCTGTATGGCGTCGGCGAGCGTCTGTTCGACCAGCGTGGCGTACTCGGGCATTTGCGCGGCTTTGAAGAGGAGGCTGGGATTGGTGGTGGCATCGCGCGGCTGATATTTGCGAATGCTCGCGAAGTCGCCCGTGTCGGCGACGATGAGGCTGTGTTGTTTGAGCTGGCTTAATAGATCGTTCATAAAATCAAAGTCTGGCAAAGTTAAACGCGCACACTGCCGCCGAAGTTAAATCATTTGCCCGGCGCTTCAATCCCAAATCAATCCCAAATCAACGCGACGATTTCGGCAAGTCCGTTCCCATTGCCGGAAGATTGGCGCGCACGACACACATTCGGTGGAGCACGACAACATTGCTATGATTCGAGCGCAGGACAGCCCATCTACTTCGCTTGTGTCGCCAAGCCGCCGGTTGAACCCACCGCCTTGATCAATCCGTATTGCGCCTTGTTGTACTCCGCGATGAGACCGAGGTAATCGTTGCGGGCACGCGTCAACTCCTGCTCCGCCTGGATGTTTTCCAGCACGATGCCCACGGCGAATTCCTTCCGCTCGCGCGTCAGGCGCAGGGTTGCTTCCGCAGCTGTCAGCGCGCGTTCGGCGAAAGTGACGAGCAGGATCGCGCCCATCGCGGATTGGATGTTCAGCGTGGTGTGTGTGAGCCAAAGCATCAGCACCACGCCGGCAAGCACGGCGGGCATGGTCGAGATGACGACAACCGAGAGGCGCAGCGATTGGAAGTTCGCCGCGAGCATCAGGAAGATGACGACAATGGCGATGACCAGCCCGGCACGGAAGCCATCGAGTAATTGCTGCATCGGCACGGCTTGCCCGCGCACGGCGATGCTGGTTGCTGCGGGCGGCGCACCGACTTCAGCAAAGACGCGCCGGATTTCCTTCGCGACCGTGCCGAGATCGGAACCGTGGAGATTAGCGGTGAGCGAAACGACGCGGGCGAGGTTGTAGCGTTCGTACGTCTACGGCACGGTGCCTTCGCTGACAATGGCGATGTTACGGAGGAGTGTCGTCTTGCCGCCAGTACCGGTGATGGGGGTATTCTTGAATTCCTCGACGGTGTTCACTCGGCCCGGTGGCACCTGCACCTGCACGACGAAGGCAATGCCGGATTTCGGGTCGGCCCAGTAATTCGGCACGATGAACCCGCTGCTCGCCGTGCTGGCAACAGGGGATTCGTGGCATCGGACATCTTCACGCCGAGCAGGCCGGCGCGCTCGCGGTTGATGTTCACGTCCAGAGTCGGATAGTCGAGCACTTGTGAATATTGCAGGTCTCGAATCGCGGGAATCTTGGCGAGTTGGTCGCGGAGTTTCCCGGCGAACTCCCGACTGACCGCGAGGCTCTGTCTCTGCACGGCAATTTCAATAGGCGTCGGCGCGCCGAAGCTCATCACGCGTTCGACAATATCGCTCGGCTCGAAACCCACGAACACGTCGGGCAGCTCGGCCTTGAAGATGGCCCGGAGCTTTTCCTTGAGCGGCTCGACGCGCACGGCAACGGTGCGAAGAGCGGACGCACCTGGTTCAATGCGGCGTTCTGCATCTCGCCGACGGTGCGGTTGGCGTTGGTCGTGGAGAAAACAAGGTAGCCCACCGGCACGCTGCCAGCATCGAAGCGCGTGATGAACGGCCCCGGCGTACCCGGCGGCATGAAGGCGCGCGAGCGGTTCACATAGGCGACGGTTTCAGAGAGCGCGGCGCCCATGTCCGTTCCCGGATGGAACTGGAGCTTCATGATTGATGCGCCCTGGATCGACCTCGATTCCACATGCTCGATGCCCGTGATGTAGCGGAAGTGGTATTCATAGTAGTAAGTGAGGTAGCCCTCCATCTGGGCGGGATCCATGCCACCGTAAGGTTGCGCGACGTAAATGGTCGGGATGCCCAGCGGCGGAAACACGTCACGCGTCATGCGTTGCAACGCGATCCATGCACCGAGGCAGACGGCAATGCCCAGCACGACGACCGTGAGCGGACGGCGGAGGGAGGTGTTAAGGATCGTCATGCAGCGCGAAGATTAATTTAGCCGAGAAGCCGAGGGGTGCGACTCCCGTGATTGCGTTCGATGTGGTGCACGGGAATGGGCGAAAACCATGATGCCCGGCGATTGGACGGGATGTCTTCACAGGGTTTGTTGAGCGAGCCTCTCGATTGGGTTTAGGTAAAGAGGAGTTTGGCACCCGCGATGACCAGCACGAGCGCGAGCAGTTGTCGAAAGCGCACCGGCGCGAGCCGACGGCTGCCGAGGCTGGCTCCCAACAGGCCGCCCGCAGTGGCCGCCAGCGCCCAGACCGGGAGTGCGCCGGGAAGCTGGCCCATCGTGGTCAACCGGCCCGCCAGACCTGCTATTGAATTGACCAGAATGAACGCCGCCGACACGCCGCCCGTTTGCCGTGTGGCCGCCCAACCGGCAAAGAGCAACAATGGTGAGAGGAAAATTCCGCCGCCGGTCCCGGTCAGCCCCGACAACAATCCAATGCCAATGCCCCACAAAACACCGGCAGCGATGGGCACGGGCTTCGGCTCCGCCGACTCCGTGTTTCCCGGCCACGCCAACCGCGCCGCGCCGATCCAGAGCACGATACCGACGAGCGGTTTGTAAATCTCCGTAGGCAGATGCAGCGCGCCACCCACGAACGAGGCGGGGATGGAACCGAGCGCGAATGGCCAGAGCAAAGGCCAAGAGAAGCAACCCGCGCGATAAAACCGAACGGTAGTGATGCTCGCCACTAAAATGTTCAACACGAGCGCCGTCGGCTTCATCACATCCGGAGCCAGTCCGAACAACGCCATGGCCGCCAGGTAGCCCGAGGCTCCGGCGTGACCGACGGACGAGTACAACAGCGCCGCGACGAAAATCAGGCCGGCTAGAATTGCGACGTCGAGCGTGGTCATGCCTTCAGGATCGAAGCAACCTGGAGGCCGGGGAGAGGTTCGGGGCGACTGGTGTCGTGCTTCTCCGCTGGCACCGGACCGCCAGCAGATCGACCAGACGGGTGGTGCAAACGGGGAGGTGAAGCAACGTATTCATACGCAGGATTCTACTGATTTGATTAAGTGTTTCAAGTTGAAACATCTGTTACAAGTTTCTATATTCACCGCTGATGGTACAACATAAATGGCTCCTGTTGCTCTACGGCCTGTCCGCCGGGCACGGCGCGGCACGCGTCAACCTTTGGCGACAGCTCAAGCGGTGCGGCGCGCTGCCGTGGAAGACCTCGACGTATCTGTTGCCCGACCGGCCGGAGCACTTCGAGCGCTTCCAATGGCTCGCCCAGCAAGTGCATGACGGCGGCGGCGATGCGACCGTCCTCCGCGTCAGCGAAATCGAGGGCATGAGCGACCGCGACATCGTACGCCAGTTCAACGAGACGCGCGCGCAGGACTATGACCCGTTGATCGCCGCGCTCACGCAACTCATCGCGCGCAACAAACAGAAGGCCCGTGCCTCTTTCGCCGCCGACTTGGACAAACTCACCCGCCAGTTTGAGGACGCACGCAAGCTGGACTTCTTCGATTGCCCGCGCGCGCACGACGCACAGATGTTACTCCAGCGTGCCGCCGGATTGCGGGCTGGGAAAGCGAAGGATTTGCCCGTGCTCGCCGCAAAGAGATTCCACGGCCGCCAGTGGCTCACGCGGCCCCGACCGGAGATTGACCGCGTCGGCTCGGCGTGGCTCATCCGCAAGTTCATCGACCCGAAGGCCCGGTTTGTTTTTGCGACGGACCCGGCGAAACATCCGGCCGCGATTCCTTACGACATGTTTGAAGTGGAGTTCTCGCATCACGGCGACGACTGCACGTTTGAAACGCTCGTGAAGCGATTCGGCATCACCGACAAGGCCGTTTTGAAAATCGCCGAGATGGTGCATGACGCGGATTTGGAGGACGGGAAATTTCAGACGACGGGCTGCATCGGCATTGATCAAGTCCTGAAAGGCTGGGCCAAGCGCAGCTTGAGCGATGAGGAACTTTTGAAACGCGGCGGCGAATGTTTCGACGCGCTCCATCAACAACTCAAAAAATGAGCGCCGAAACCACGACGGAACAGCCCAGCAAGCATCCCACCTTTGCCGAAGCCTTCCGCTTCTGGCTCAAGCTGGGGTTCATCAGTTTCGGCGGGCCGACGGGGCAAATCGCCATCATGCACACCGAGCTGGTGGAAGAGAAGAAGTGGATCAGCGAGGCGCGGTTTCTCCACGCGCTCAACTATTGTATGATGCTGCCCGGTCCGGAGGCGCAGCAGCTCGCCATTTACATCGGCTGGCTGCTGCACCGAACGTGGGGCGGCATCGTGGCGGGCGCGCTGTTCGTGCTCCCTTCGGCGTTCATCCTCTGGGCGCTGACGTGGCTCTACGCGACGTGCGACAACGTTCCTTTGGTCGCGGCGGTGTTCGATGGCTTGAAACCGGCGGTGCTCGCCATCGTCCTCGGCGCGGTGCTGCGCATCGGCAAAAAATCGTTGAAGAACGAAGTCATGTGGGTGTTGGCGGCACTGGCGTTCGCGGCGATTTATTTTTTCAAAGTGCCGTTTCCGATAATTATTCTCGCAGCGGGCGCGCTCGGATTGGCGGGTGGAAAATTCTGGAAGGAAAAATTCGCCGTCATCAAAGGCCACGGCGGGAAAAGATCCGAAACGTCAGTTCTCGACGATGAAACCGATTCGCCCGCGCACACGAAGCCCACGCTCGCCCGCGCGGTGAAAGTTTGCGCGGTTTGCCTCACGCTCTGGTGGCTGCCCGTGTTGATGATTGGCCTGTGGCTTGGCTTTGATCATTTGCTCGTGAAGCAGGGATTGTTTTTCAGCAAGGCGGCGATGGTCACGTTCGGCGGCGCGTATGCGGTGCTACCGTATGTCTCGCAGCAAGCGGTGGAAAATTTTCACTGGGTCAATGCCGGCCAAATGCTCGACGGCCTCGGCCTCGCGGAGACGACGCCCGGTCCGCTCATCATGGTGCTGCAATTCGTCGGCTTCCTCGGCGGCTGGAATTTTCCCGCGCCGCTCTCACCGCTCGCGATGGCCACACTTGGAGCGTTCATCACGACGTGGACGACATTTCTGCCGTGCTTCCTCTACATTTTTCTCGGCGCACCGCACATCGAGCAGATGCGCGGCAACGCCAAGCTCACTGCGGTGCTGTCCACCATCACGGCGGCGGTCGTAGGCGTGGTGCTGAATCTCGCGGTGTGGTTTGGTTTGAACGTTCTGTTTCCCGACCGCCAACCAGTAAACTGGTTTGGCCTAGCCGTCTGCGCCATCGCTTTTGTCGGGATACAGAAATTCAAATGGGACGTCATCCCAGTCGTGCTCGGTGCCGCCGGATTGGGTGTGGTTTACCGGTTGCTCTTCTGATCCTTCGGATCCCATTCACACGGAGCGGAAACCCCGCTCCTTGTCAGCCAGATGGCGCAGCGCAATACGGCGCGCCTTTTCGATGGAGGTGTCCAACGCGTTCAGGAAGTCGGACTTGATGCTCAGTTCCCGCCACACTTCCGGCCCGAAGATGCTCGCCAGCCAACTGATTTGCGCCGCCGTCGGTTTGCTGGTTGGACTCATAATAAATTCAAAGTTGTTTCTTTAGTTAGCGGCCCCGTGCCGTGTTCTGGTGGGTTCGACGCGCAACGATCCAAGTTTATTGAAACAATTTTGATTTTGTTGTGACGGAAATTTCGGCAGATCCAGCCTTGCGGTTGCAACGGCTTTCTTCTAGCGTCGCCGCATTCAATCCGCGCCACTCAAATGAAAAAAACCATGAGCGCCGGGCGTCTGCGCGTGCGCAAGACTTACAAACTATTCCTCGGCGGTGGCTTCGTGCGCAGCGAAAGCGGGCGTTGCCTCCTGGCCCGGTCGCCGGCGGGCGAGCCGTTGGATAACTACTGCCACGCGTCGCGCAAAGATTTTCGCGATGCCGTGGTGGCGGCCCGCGCGGCGTTTGACGGTTGGGCCTCCAAGAGCGCCTATTTGCGCGGGCAAATTCTCTACCGTGCCGCTGAACTCCTGCAAACGCGCGCGCCGGAAATGGCCGACGAAGTCGCGCGGTCGCACGGTGTCACGCTGGCCAAGGCGCGCAAAGGCGTGGCGGCGGTGGTGGACCGGCTGGTCCATTACGCCGGCTGGACGGACAAGTATTCCCAAGTCTTCGGCAGCGTGAACCCGGTGGCCTCCTCGCACTTCAACTTCACCGTGCCGGAGCCGACCGGGGTGGTCGTCGTGCTCGCGCCGGATGTGCCGGTGTTGCTGCCGCTGGTGTCGCTGCTGGCACCGATCATCGCCAGCGGCAATGCCGCCGTGGTGATTGCTTCAGAAAGTGCGCCGTTACCCGCGCTGACGTTCGCCGAGATTCTGGCCACGAGCGATTTGCCCGCCGGCGTGGTAAACATCCTGGCGGGAAAACGGGCCGAATTAATTCCCCACGTCGCAACCCACATGGATGTCAATGCGATCGTGGACGGCACCGGAGATCCCGCCGCGCGCCAAGCCCTGCAAGCCGGCACGGCGGTGAATTTGAAACGCTATGCCGATCATTCCCTGGCACCGGACGAGTGGTTCACGTCCAAAGCGGAGAATCCTTATTGGATACTGGACACCGTGGAGTTCAAAACCGCGTGGCATCCGATTGGTTTGTAGAGGAGTCTTCCTGCTTGCGGCATTTTTTCCCACGTTCGTCCACCCCGCCAGTGTCGCTTTCCTAAAAAACGACTTCCCCTTGCCCGAAGGCGGCAGGGCAGGCAAACTCCGCCGACATGCGTGAAACTTTCCGAGCCTGGTGGGAAGCCGCCGAGACTTTCGGCCTGGAAGTCATCTTCGAGCAGCGCCCCGGCAAACGCGCCACGCTGCTTCGCTCGGTGCTGCTTGTGCTCTCCAAGGTCTTCCTCCTCCTGGTCAAGGCCCGGCGCTTCCTCTACGAAGTCCGCATCTTTCGCGATTCCACCCTCGGCATCCAGGTCATCGCCGTCGGCAACCTCACCGTCGGCGGCACCGGCAAAACTCCCGTCGTGGAAAAATTCGCCACCGCGCTGCGCGATCAGGGCCGCACCGTTGCCATTCTCTCGCGGGGCTATCGTTCCAAACCGCCGCCGTTGAGCAAACGTCTCATCGACAAGCTGCTCTTCCGCGACGACCGCACGCCGCCGCGCGTGGTGTCCGACGGCAAATCGTTGCTGCTCGATTCGGAAACCGCCGGCGACGAGCCGTACATGCTCGCCTCGAACCTCAAGGACGTCGTCGTCCTGGTGGACAAGGACCGTGTGAAGAGCGGACGTTACGCCATCGAAAAATTCGGCTGCGACACGCTGCTGCTCGATGATGGTTTTCAATACTGGAAACTGCGCGGACGCCGCCGGGACATTGTACTGATCGACTGCCAGCAGCCCTTTGGCAACGAGTATCTCCTGCCGCGCGGCACGTTGCGCGAGCCGCCGTCGCACCTCGCCCGCGCCAACACCATATTCATCACCAAGAGCGATGGCGACACCGCCCGGCTCCGGGCACGCATCGCCCGGCATAATCCCACGGCCGGAATCATCGAGTGCATCCATCATCCGCTTTATTTCGAGGATGTCTTCACTGGCGAACAGCACGGCCTTGATCTGCTCCGAGGCAAACGCGTTGCCTCCTTCAGCGGCATCGCGCAACCGGAAAGTTTTGAACGCAGCCTCGTTAAGCTGGGCGGCGAACTCGTCTATGCCAAGCGCTTCGCCGACCACCATCGCTTCACGCAGCAGGAAATCCTGAATGCCATCAACCGCAGCAAAAAACGGCAGGCGGAAGTAATCATCACCACACAAAAGGACGCGGTGCGCTTTCCGAAAATTGACCGGCGCGATTTGCCGATCTATTTCATGCGTGTGGAAATCAAGATTCTGAGCGGGGCCAAGGATTTTCAAGATTGCGTGAGCCAGATTTGTTTTCGCTAAACCATGGACGAGGCAATTCATTTCCTGGCACGATGAATCCGTCCTCCACCATTTCCCCGCCGCGCCGCCTCCTAGTGCGCGGCGTGAACTGGCTTGGAGACGCCGTGATGACCACGCCCGCCTTGCTGCGGCTTCGCGAGGCGCTGCCGGGCGCGCACATCACCCTGCTGACTCACGAAAAACTCGCCGGACTTTGGCCGCAACATCCCGCCGTCGATTCCGTGCTCACGTTTGCAAACGGGGAAAATGTCTGGTCACTCGCTCGTCGTCTCCGCGGTATCAAATTTTTCGGCGCGGAGACGACGGGCGAGTGACCAGACATTTTCCCCGTTTGCAAACGTGAGCACGAAATCGACGGCGGGATGTTGCGGCCAAAGTCC
>JBKJSC010000121.1:0-65229 GCA_046593035.1 Limisphaerales bacterium
ATCCTCAGCCCGGTGGGCGGCTACATCGCGGATCGCTTCAGCCGCCGTTACACGATTTGCGCCAGCCTTTTCATCTGGTCCGCCGTGACGTGGTGGACGGGCCACGTGAAGTCCTACGATGAACTCCTCTGGGCACGCTCGCTCATGGGCGTGAGCGAAGCGTTCTACATCCCGGCGGCGCTGGCGCTCATCGCGGATCATCACGCCGGCGGCACGCGCTCGCGCGCGGTGGGCTTCCATCAAATGGGCATTTACCTCGGCATCATGATCGGCGGCTTCAGCGGCTACGTGGCGGATGAACCGAAGCTCGGCTGGCGTCTTGCGTTCGATCTCACGGGCCTGACGGGCATCTTGTATGCGCTGCCCTTGCTCTACTTTCTGCGCGACGCGCCGAAGCCCGCCGTTGCGAACGAGCTGACCATGCCGAAGCCTTCCATCGCCGTCGCTTCTGTGGAACTTCTCACCAATCGCTCGTTCATTCTGCTTGTGCTCTACTTCACGCTGCCCGCGCTGGCCGGCTGGGTGGTAAAGGACTGGATGCCCGCGATCCTCAAGGACAAGTTCGCGATTGGCCAAGGCAAGGCCGGCGTGTCCGCGACGTTGTTCGTGAACCTCGCCTCGCTCATCGGCGCGCTCGCGGGCGGCTGGCTCGCCGACCGTTGGATGCGCCGCAGCGAACGCGGCCGCATCTTTGTAAGCGCACTCGGCATGAGCTTGCTTATCCCCGCGCTGTTCGGCGTGGGCAACTCCGAATCACTCGGCATCGCGGTGTTTTTCCTCGTGCTGTTCGGCCTCGGCTGGGGCGCGTTCGACTGCAACAACATGCCCATCCTCTCGCAAATCGTGCGACCCGAACTACGCGCCACCGGCTACGGCGTGATGAATCTCGTGAGCATCGGTTGCGGCGGCTTCGCCGATGTGGCGTTCGGCGCGCTGCGGGATCGCGGCGTGGCGCTGAATTTGATCTTTGGCGTCTTCGCCAGCACGGCGATGCTCTCGGTGGTGTTGGTCCTGCTGATCCGACCGAAGCCGACGAAAGAACAAGCATGATTTCTCCCGATGTTCTCCGCCTCATTTGCCTCGTAGCAGCCGACGTGAAGAGGCTCATTCTGAAACCGAGAAATGCCAGCGCTTCCTCGCGTCGGCTGCCACAATTTACTGATGCGCAATGAAGCACGGCCCAATCATTCCGTTGATTTCGCAAACCCGGACTTGCAGTAAATCGGAGCAGGTTCTTATATTCGTCGCGAAATCTTTTCTTCACGCAACTTGCCAACCAATCAGATAATCCAGCACCAAAACCCAACCATGAAACTCGCCACCAACATCGTGGGCATCGTCCTCGGCTTCGTCTTCGTCGCCGGGGGATTGTTCTTTTTCTTTGGCACGCTGCCGCCGCCACCGGCAGAGGATTCGCTGCCCGGCAAGTTCATGGCCGCCTTCGGCCCCACGGGCTATATGACGTTCGTGAAGGTCTGCGAAATTCTCGGCGGCGCGCTCGTCGCCGTGCCGAAGACGCGCAATCTTGGCCTGCTCATCCTCGGCCCGATCCTCATCAACATTCTTTGCTTCCACAACTTCGTGATGAACGGCGAGGGGCTGTTCTCGCCGGTGCTCGTCGTCCTCGTCATGGCCGCGCTGTTCCTGCTTTGGTCAGAGCGGCGCGCGTTCGCCGGACTGGTGAACCGTGAAACCAAACCGGCGCCGACCAGCACCACTCCATAAAGACCGCTTCCGCCTTCCTCGCCTTGACCCGAAACTTCGTTTAAAGTCTATCATCATGCGCTTCCTGAAATCTTCCTCCTCGTGTCGCGGGCTGTGCCTCGCGTTTCTGTTCACGCTCGCACTCCAGTATTGCCCGGCCGCCGACCACAGCCTCTTCGCCCGCACGAACCTGGTCGCGTGGTGCATCGTGCCGTTCGACGCGAAGAAGCGCGGGCCGGAGGAACGCGCCGCCATGCTCGAACGCATGCATGTGAAACGGCTTGCTTACGATTATCGCGCCGAACACATCCCCACGTTCGACGCCGAAATGGACGCTCTCAAGCGCCACGGCATCGAACTGACCGCGTGGTGGTTTCCCGGCGTTCTCAATGACGAGGCGCGGGGAATTCTCGATGTCCTCAAACAATACAAGCTCCACACGCAACTCTGGATCACCGGTGGCGGCGGCCCCACCAAAACGCCCGAGGAACAGCTCGCCCGCGTCGAGGCCGAAGCGCAGCGCCTCAAACCCATCGCGCAGGAAGCCGCGAAGATTGGTTGCACAATCGCGCTCTATAATCACGGCAGTTGGTTCGGCGAACCGGAGAACCAGATTCAAATTATTGAACGTCTCAAGCAGGACGGCGTCACCAACGTGGGCATCGTTTACAACCTGCACCACGGCCACGAACATCTCGAACGCTTCGCCACGCTCCTGCGGCAAATGAAACCCTACCTCGTCGCGCTGAACTTGAACGGCATGACGCGCAATGGTGAACAGGTCGGAAAGAAAATCCTTCCGCTGGCCCAAGGCAATCTCGATCTCGCCTTGCTCAAAATCATCCGCGACAGCGGCTGGCGCGGCCCGATCGGCATCCTCAACCACACCGATGAGGATGCCGAGGCGCGTCTGCTCGACAATCTCGACGGCCTCGACTGGCTTGTGCCGCAACTCAACGGCAAAGCCGCTGGCCCAAAGCCCAAGCCGCGTTCCTGGCGCGAACCCGCTCCGCCTGCCGAGCCAAAATAGTTCGTTGATGATGACCCGACCGAAAAACACCGCTGCTTTTACGCTGATTGAACTGCTCGTGGTCATTGCCATCATTGGCATCCTCGCGAGTCTGCTCCTGCCCGCGCTCGCGAGTGGTCGTGCCCGCGCGCGCCGCTCCGCTTGCCTCAATAATCTACACCAGACTTACCTTGCATTTCAGACATACGCGCACGACTTCGACGGCGCGGTGCCGCTTGGTTATCGCGGCGGGCGCAAGCAATGGAACACGATGGTCTTCAGCGGCACCGCCAACAAATTCGTCCTCTTCGGCGTGCTCCACACAGCCGGATTTGTGGAAAATCCGCGCATGCTTTACTGCCCGGCGGAGACCGCGCCGGAACAGATGTTCAACACCGCGACGAATTCCTGGCCGCCGGGCGTCTCCGGCGTGAATGTGCAGGGCGGCTACGCGAGCCGTCCGCTGGTGGATTGGAGGCTGGGTGATTCGCCCACGAACTGGGCCCGGCTTGACACGCTGACGCGCGGGGCTTTGCTGGCGGATGGACTCGGCCAGCCGGAGCGCGTGGATTCGCGCCACCGTACGGGCGTCAACGTGGCCTTCACCGACGGCGCGGCGCGCTGGGTGAAACGTTCCGTATTCGACAAGCCGTTGAGTCTGTGTCCCAGCATCAGTCCCTCGTGCAACGCCGCACAGGATCAAATCTGGGCCGCGCTCGACGCCGCACCGTAAAGTTGTCCCCGCTTTTTTCGGCTCGCCACGCGTCGGCACTGGTGCTTAATGGCCGCATGAAATCGATCCGTTGCCTCGCCCTTTTGCTCCCGTTGCTTGCCACGCCTTTGTGCGCCACTGATCCATTCGATCAATCCAAAGTGCCCCTCGAAGCGGACGCACAGGATGAGAAGCTCACCAAGATTGTTTTGCTCGCGGGCGGTGTCAGCAACAAATCCGGCCAGCACGAATACTTTGCTGGTTGCGCTTTGATGATAAAATGGCTCGCGCAAACTCCCGGCGTGTGGCCCGTGATGGCGCGCGAGGGCTGGCCGAAGAACGAGGCCATTTTCAAGAACGCCAAAGCAATCGTCTTCTACGGCGACGGCGGCGGCAAACAGCCGTTCGTCCTCGACCCGGCGAAATGGAAGGTGCTGGAGCAGCGGATGGCTGAAGGCGCGGGTCTCGTGCTCATGCATCAAGGCGTGGATTTTCCGAAAGGCCCGGACCAGCAAATCCTGGATTGGGCGGGCGGCGTGTGGCGCGCCGACATTGGATGCCGCGGGCATTGGGACATGGAGTTCAGCCAGTTCCCGGAGCATCCGGTGATGCGCGGCGTGAAGCCGTTCAAAGCGCCCGGTGACGGCTGGCTATACAATCTGCACTTTGCGCCCGGCATGAAAGGCGTCACGCCGTTGCTCATCGGCGCGGTGCCGGACAAATCACGGACAACGCCCGATGCGAAGCAGCACACTGGCCGCGGTGAAATCATCGCGTGGGCTTACGAACGGCCGGGCGGCGGACGCAGTTTCAACTTCACCGGCGCGGACCTGCATAAGAACTGGGACATCGAGAGCCACCGGCGCTTTGTCGTGAACGGCATTCTGTGGGCCGCGAAAATGGAAGTGCCAAAAGCAGGTGCGAAAGTGGATTTCACCCCCGCCGATTTGAACCGCAACCTGGATGACAAACGTCCGAAGGGGGATCAAAAACCGGCGGGCAAATAGGCGTCGAAATTCAGAGCCGGAAGTTGACGTGGGTGCGGAGCAGCATTTATTGTTAATGGACTAAAACCCAACGTTCTCAATTTCAAGCTGGCGTAGCTGGTTTGTATCAATGAAACACGGCAATTATTTTTACTCCTCGCTGTTGTCTGTGCTGTTCGGCGGCTCGTTCGTGGTCGCTGCTCCCCCGGAAAACGCGACTGCGGAACCCAGTCGCGCGGGCGTGGAATTCTTCGAGCAGAAAATCCGGCCACTCCTCGTGGCACAGTGTTACGAGTGCCACAGCGCTGAAAGCAAAAAACTCAAGGGCGGCCTCCGGCTGGATTCGCGCGACGGCTGGCTCAAAGGCGGCGACACCGGCGCGGCCATTGTGCCGGGGGACGCGGAAAAAAGTTTGCTCATCAAGGCGGTGCGTTACACCGACAAGGATTTGCAGATGCCGCCCAAGGACAAAAAACTTTCGGCGACGCAGATTGCCGATCTCATGGCCTGGGTGAAAATGGGCGCGCCCGATCCGCGCCGGCAAACCGCCACCGCCACCGCACCCGCCAAATCCGGCTTGAGCCTTGAAGAAGGCCGCAGGTTCTGGGCGTATCAACCGGTGAAAATGCCGCCGCCGCCCAAGGTCAAAAACAAACGCTGGGTGAAGACTCCCCTCGATGCCTTCGTCGTCGCGCAACTGGAAAAGAAAGGCCTGACGCCCGTCGCCGAAGCGGACAAGCGGACGCTGATCCGCCGCGCGAGCTTCGACCTGACCGGCCTTCCGCCCACACCCGAGGAGATTGAAACTTTCCTGCGCGACAAATCACCCAAGGCTTTCGAGAACTTGATCGACCGTTTACTGGCGTCGCCCGCTTACGGTGAACGCTGGGGCCGGCACTGGCTTGACGTCGCCCGTTACGCCGACACCGCCGGCGATGGCGCCGATTATCCGGTGCGCGAGGCGGGCAAGTACCGCGACTGGGTGATCAACGCCTTCAATGCCGACCAACCGTTCGACCAATTTGTCCGTGAACAAATCGCCGGCGACATCCTCGCCCGCACCGGACCGGCGAATCTTTACGCCAGCCGGGTGACCGCCACCGGTTTTCTCGCGGTGGGCAAGCGGTATGGGTACAGCCCAGGGCCCGATTTCCAACATCTCGACTTCGCCGACGCCATTGATTCGGTGGGCCGTGCGCTGCTCGGCCAATCCCTGGGTTGCGCGCGTTGCCACGATCACAAGTACGACCCGGTGAGCGCCGCCGATTATTATGCCCTCTACGGAATCTTTCAGAGCACGAAATGGGCGTTCCCCGGCGGCGAAGAACTCAAGCGTCCGGTTCAATTTCCGCCCTTGGTGAACGCGGAGGAAGCCGCGCGCTGCGATCAAACCAAGGCGGCCGAACTCGCGCGTCTCGATGGCGAAATCTCCCGGCTGAAACTCGAACGATCAACGCTTGATGGCAAATCGTTCGCCGGCGGAGTGGACCTCGCCTTCGAAGGGCAACCCATTGGCAAACCGCCCGCCGCGCCGTGGCTGTCGGCCGGGCCGAACGCGGTCAGTGCGGAGGCTCAAAGCCCCTTTGCCCACACGCATCCGGTAGGGACGCGCGGCGTTCGCTTGGGGAGCGGCCTGCCGACCGACGGCGTGCGTTATGTTTTCGAAAACGGACTGCGCGCCACGCCGGGGAAGCAGATGCATTTCACGATTGATTTCCGCACCGTGGCGACGGTCGCCAAACCGGGCGCGTATCGGTTTTATCTCGGTCGCGGCGTGATCGAATCGCTGGCCGTCGAGTGCAGCGTGACGGCAACCGAATTCGCAATCCGCGATGGAGCCAAATGGGAAACTATTCGCAAGGTCGAGCCGGGGACTTGGTACACGCTGCGGTTGACGCTCGACCCGGCCAAGAAAACTTTTTCGGGCGTCGTAGGCACCGCCACCGACCTCACTTCGTTTCAGGACAAGGGACTCGGACCGAACTGGGACGGCATCGCCAACACGTTTATTTGTGACGGCTTTGGCCATGTGGGCGGGCCGGCATCCGAACGTGATCTCGACAATATCGGACTCCAGGAAACTGCGTTCGCCGCACCGGGGAGCGGGCCGCTGCTCGCAGTTGTTCCGCCCCCGGATGCGAAGGAACGCCTGGCCAAACTCGATGCCGAAGCCGCCTCGCTGACCAAGCTCCGCGAGGCGGAAGCGTTGAAGGACCGCTACGAGGTGGCCTACGGCGTCAGCGAAGGCACGCCGGTGAATGCGCGCATTCAAAAACGCGGTGAGCCGGACAAATTGGGCGAGGAAGTGCCGCGGCGGTTTCTGGAAGTCCTCGGCGGCGACGCGTTGCCGCCCGGATCTTCCGGCAGCGGTCGCTTGGAACTGGCAAACTGGCTCACGCGACCAACCAATCCGCTCACGGCGCGCGTGTTTGTGAACCGCGTGTGGCAATGGCATTTTGGCTCGGGTCTGGTTGCAACCCCGAGCGACTTCGGCACGCGCGGCGAACTGCCCAGCCACCCCGAGTTGCTCGACTGGCTCACGTCGGAATTTGTGGCGTCCGGCTGGTCCGTGAAATCGCTGCATCGATTAATCATGCGGTCGCGGACCTACCAACTCGCGAGCGACGACCACGGCGTGAACTTGAAATCGGATCCCGGAAATCGCTGGCACTGGCGTTATTCGCGACGGGCGCTTGATGCCGAATCGATCCGCGACGCGATGCTCGCGGTCAGCGGGCGACTCGATCGGACGGTGGCGGGGCCGCATCCGTTTCCACCGGTGGGCACGTGGGGTTTTACGATCCACCAACCATTTCACGCCGTGTATGATTCGAATCATCGGAGTGTCTATCTGATGGTGCAGCGGAACCGACGGCATCCGTTCCTCGCGTTGTTCGATGCGGCCGATCCCAACATCAGCGTCGCCGAACGGCAGCCGACCACGACCCCGACGCAGACGCTGTTCCTGATGAATTCACCTTTCGTCCACGAACAATCCGAGGCCTTCGCGCGCAAACTGCTGGCCGCGCCCGGCGATGACGCAGCCCGGGTCCGGCTGGCCTGCGAGACGGCACAGGGGCACGTGCCCACCGAAGCTGAAGTCAACGGCGACCTGGCATTCGTGGCCGCTTATCAACAGAAGCTCGCCGCTCAGGGAATTCCGCCGGACAAACAAGCCGCCACCGCCTGGGCCGCGCTCGCGCGGGTGTTGTTGACCAGTAATGCATTTCTGTATGTTGACTAACACCGATGTTCAGCGGCCGAGCGCCGCCCACTTTCGATTTAGAGCCTCGAGTGCTTTCGCTTACTTGATGCTGCTTCTGGCTTCCCTAAGCATTCCCGTCTTGCATCACTGCCTCACCAACGAGGCCATTGAGCACACAAGGGGGTTTACTGGATTTCTGCCGGCGGAGTTCTTGTTCTTACGATGGTTTGGTCAGATTTCTTGGGCGCTTCCATTTTTCCATTCCCTCTGCTTTGTATTCTCTTTGTTCCACGAGGAGTTCACGCGTGCA
Organism: Limisphaerales bacterium; assembly: GCA_046593035.1. GTDB lineage: Bacteria > Verrucomicrobiota > Verrucomicrobiia > Limisphaerales > JAYTXL01 > JAYTXL01. The sequence goes on from JBKJSC010000121.1 coordinate 7,927, forward strand.
AAGATGCTATTCGGCCTTGCAGCAATGCAGTTGCTCTTTATGACCTTTTACGGGACCTACAGTGCATTTATCCTCTCTCTCGTGATAAAGGCACGTGCAGTGCCCTAACCAGAACCGTGGTTGACCAGGAAACCCAAATGAACTCCTCCTTCCGCACAACCCGCCGCGATTTTTTGCAACGCGCCTCGGGTGGCTTTGGGGCGCTTGCCCTCGCCGGCTTGTGGAATGAACTCCAGGCCGCACCGGCCGATCCGCTGGCGGCCCGGCCCGGGCATTTTCCGGCGAAGGCGGATCGCGTTATTTTTCTCTACTCGACCGGCGGGGTTTCGCACGTCGATACTTTCGATCGCAAACCGCAGCTCATTGCCGACCACGGCAAGTCGATCACGGCCTCGCGCTGGTTGAACAAGCCGGGGCAGTTTCAGCGATTCCTGATCAAGCCGCGCTGGGCATTCAAGCAATACGGCAAGAGCGGCGCGTGGGTCAGCGATCTGTTCCCGCACCTGGGCTCGGTCATCGACGACGTGTGCTTGTTGAATGCGATGTATTGCGAGAGCGATGGTCACGACAAGGCGACCCTCGCGGCGCACACCGGCTCGGCGCAGTTCGCGCGACCGAGCGCGGGTGCGTGGGTGAGTTATGGGTTGGGAACCGTCAATCGCAATCTGCCGTCGTTCATGGTGCTCGCCCCGTCCGCCCCGTATGCCGGTGCCCAGACGTGGGGCAGCGATTTCCTGCCGGCCTGCCATCAGGGAACACATGTCGTCCCCGGCAAGGATCCGCTGCCCAACCTCCACCCGCGCGTGCCGGCTGTTGAATTGCAAAAGATGGAGTTGGACTTGATCAGCAAATTGAACCGGACCCACCTCGAACGCCGGGCCGCCGACCGGGCGCTCGACGCGCGCATCCGCTCGTTTGAAACCGCCTTTGGCATGCAGCGCGAGGCGCCGGAGGCGTTTGATCTCTCGGGCGAAACCGATGCAACTCTGAAACTCTACGGACTCGAACGCGGTGCGACGACCGGCTATGCCTGGCAATGCCTGGTCGCGCGGCGATTGGCCGAACGCGGCGTGCGGTTCCTGGAATTGATCGACGTCGGTTCGAGTTCCAACTGGGATTCGCACGGCAACATGGGCGACCACGAAAAACTGGCGAAGGCCATCGACCAGCCCATCGCCGCGCTGATTACCGACCTGAAACAGCGCGGGATGTTGGAGCGCACGTTGTTGGTCTGGACCACCGAGTTTGGCCGGACGCCATTCAATCAGCAGGCGGATCACGCGGGCCGGGAACATCACAACCTGTGTTTTTCGTCATGGATGGCGGGCGGCGGAGTGAAGGGCGGGATGGTTTTCGGAAAATCGGACGAGCACGGCATCCTGCCGGCCGAGGGATCGGTGCACACGCACGATTTGCACGCGACGATGCTGCACCTGCTCGGCTTCGATCACGAGAAGCTGACCTACCGCCACGCCGGTCGCGACTTCCGGCTCACCGATGTGAGCGGAACTGTCGTGAAGGAAATTCTGGCGTGAACTCGCTGCCGCAAACCGAGGCTCATTCCGCCCGGCGATGATTCACGAAAGCTTTGATGGCATTCACAAAGCGCACATGCGTTTGCCCGTCCGTGAAGCCGACTACGCGCTCCAGCAATTTTCGCCGTTCGGCCCGCTTCGCTTCCGGATGGCTCAGGCAAATTTTCAGCGCTTCCACCAGCGCGGGCTCGTCCTTGACCACCCAGGTGGCGTGTTCCTCCAGCACCGGCAACGCGTGCGTGTAGCGGTAGAAGCGCTCCACCGATTCCCACGGCACCACGGCTAGGCCGGCGTCGTAGGCGAGATTGATCGTGGGAATGTCGAAGCACGCGGCGTCGAGAACCATCGACGAAGAGACGCTAAGAATCACGTCGCTGTTCTTGATCGTCGAGGCGCGGTTGAAATCCTCGTCCGCCGCCGGGATGAACGAGTGCCACCCGTACACCGAACCTTCGCCCAAGGGATATTGCACGGTCAGCTTGGACAGGCCTTCGAATTCCTTGTAGAGCGAAAAAATATCCTTGGGGCTGACACGCACGAGCAGATGGCACGCGCAACCCAACACGCCGGATTGAATGATCCGATGCAAAATGCGGATGAATGGTTGATTGCATTTCATCACCGCGCTGTCGCCGGTGGCGAAATGGATGACTTTGTGTTCCGGCGTCACACCGATCGAAGCGCAAAACGCGTCTCGTAGCATCAGCTTCTCTGGTGCAAAATAACTTTCAAAATACAGCACGCCCACCACGGCAATCTGATTTTCCAGAACGTCGTGGTACTGCTGCATCTCCTTTTTCATTTCCAGCGACCAAACCAAAACGTAATCAGGCAGCGCGGGCAAAGGGCCTTTGGAGGTGGGATTGTCCCAGCTCGCTACCACCAGCACGAGCAGGACGCCCCGGCGTTTGGTTTCCTTCAGGCATTCCAAGTCGGACGGAATCATGTTGGCGAAAAGCACCGCGTCCGGTTTTTCAGTCGCCAGCAGTTTTGAAAAACCGGGATCGGAACCAAACTTTTCGCCGAGCCGAATCAAGCAGCGCGAACTCAGTCCCAACTTTCGCAACACTTTCGCCGTCCAGCGACGCGGTCGCAGCCACCACCCGCGGCGGTTGGCGTCGGCGAGGGAATCGCGTTTCTGCGTGTAGCTGCTGTGTGGTTTTTCCGCCGTCCAGATATCCTTGGCGAGGGAAAGTATCCATTCGTTGAGCCAGGAAGGCTTCACCCGTGTCACGGAAACGATCTTCAAGCGTTCGTGTTGAAACTCCTTTTGAATCGCCGCCGGTTCAAGTGTCGTACCGATGATGACCGAGGTTTCCGGATCGGCCAGCAGTTGCGCGAGCAACTGGCTGCGAAACACATCGCGAAAGAATTGCAGGGTATCGACAATCAGAACCAGTTTCATCTCGGTCACTGGAAAGTAACTGAAGGCTCCGGCGCGCAACAAGCCCGAATGGACGCCGCCGCGACGACAGCCATCCACTGCGGTGAATTTGTTGGCCACGCGGCGGATTTCATGGAGACTGACGCGAGCGATTTGACCATGAACTCCACGACGCGCGTTGTTCACGATTTGCACGCCGGCCTGCACAAGGCCCTGGGTCGCCCCCTGACGGTGAGCGAGTCCGCGCCACCGCCGATGCTGCGGGAAACGGGATCCATCCAGCGCGCCGGAACCTGCACGCTCGACAACAGTTTGGAGGCCGACTTTTACGGATTGCCGGAAAAAGCAATCACCTATTCCTGGGAGGACGCGAGCTACTTTCGTTTGAAAGACGCACACGTGGTGGGCGACCAGGGCCACGTATTCCTGAAGGACGGGAGCTTTTTCCTGCCCTGCATTCATCCGCAAGAGCATCTCCTCAAGCTGATGAAAATCCGGCGACCGGTGAAGTCGCTGGCGAAGAAGATCAAAGGGCTGGTCTTTCATCTCACCGGGCGTAACCACGAAAATCGCGGGCACTTTCTCCTGCAACATTTGCCGCGCATCCTCGCCGCGAGCGTTGTTCTGGAGCGCATCGGCGACTACCGGATTCTCGTCGCGCCCAGCCACAGCCGCTGGCAAAAAGCACTGCTGGACATGGCGGGGTTCGATCCGGGAAGAGTCATCGAAGGAACTCAGGGCACGCTGGAAATCGAAGATTTGATTTTCGTGCCGCAGCTTTACGGATCGAACTCGCTCGTCGCGCCGGAGTTGTGCCGGACGATTCGAGATTGCGCTGCGGCGTTGCCGCTCGAGCGCCCGCATGGCCCATCCATTTTTATCTCGCGCCAGGACGCGCCGGACAAACGATTGGAGAACGAGCCGGCCATTGTTGCTGCAGCCCGAGAAATTCTCGGCGAACTTGAAGTCGTCGAACTGCGGAAGTTTTCCCTGAAGGAGCAAATCGCCAAATACCGGCAGGCCCCGGTGATCTTGGGGCCGATCGGTCAGGGCTTGTGCAATGTGGTGTTCACGAGCGGCAAGCTTTTCATTTCGCTCAAGCCCGGCTTGACGGTGGACGACTACATCCGTCCGGGCCACACCACGCACACCGCGCTCGTCTGTGGCAATCACGCCATCAATTTCTTTTCCAACACGCCCGCGCCCAGTCGGGGCAACTGGAGTTTCCCCGAGGAACGTTTCCGTCGGCAATTGACCGACTTGCTGAAGTCCCCGAAGTTGACCGGGATGGTCAGCCAGTTGAAATCACGCGCGTAAAGCTGATCCAGGAAGCGTTGGCGAAAGACTGCTTGCACAAGGGCGGGGCCAAAATTAACCTCCGCGTGCAGTTGCCGCAGCCGAAATGCGCGCGACTGCACTAGCATGATGCACGAATCGTTTTATCGCTCCCTTTACCTGATCCGCCGGGTCGAGGAGGAAGCCGCGCGCATTTATCCGACCGACAAAATCCGAAGTCCGATGCACCTTTCCATCGGACAGGAATCCGTTTCCGTGGGCGTTTGCCAGGCGCTGGGCGCAGACGACATCGTGTTTGGGAGTTATCGCAACCACGCACTCTATCTCGCGAAAGGCGGCGACTTGAAGAAAATGATCGCCGAACTTTACGGCAAAGTCACCGGCTGCGCGCGTGGCAAAGGCGGTTCGATGCATCTCATCGACACGGCGGCGGGAGTGATGGGCGCGTCGGCCATCGTGGCCTCGACGATTCCGCAGGCGGTGGGTTATGCGCTGGCGTTGAAATATCAGAAGCGCCGCGCGATTGTCGTGAGCTTCTTTGGCGATGGTGCGGTGGAGGAAGGGGCGTTCCACGAGAGCCTTAACTTCGCCGCCGTCAAGAAGCTGCCGATCCTGTTCATCTGCGAGAACAACCTTTACGCCATTCATGCTCCGCTGCTCACTAGGCAACCTTCGCTCAACATTTGTGACCGCGCCGGGGCTTATGGCATTCCGACCGCACGGCTGGATGGCAAAGACATTTTCGGTCTGCACGAACACGTCAGCGAAGCTGTGCGGGCCTTGCGCAAACCCGGCAGCGGGCCGAGGTTTTTTGAATGCCTGACCTACCGCTGGCGGGAACACGTCGGCATCGGCGAGGATTTCAATTCGGGCTACCGTTCGCGCGAAGAGCTGCAACCCTGGCTCGAGCACGATGCCCTCAAGCAATGCGCCAGCCAGTTGAGCGCGGAGCGGCGCACGGCGATTGATGCGGAGGTGGAGCGTGACATCGCGGAGAGTTTCGCCTTTGCGGAGGCGAGCGAGTTTCCCGCTTCGGCGACGCTGCACGCGGATGTGTTCAAGGAGTCATAAATCATGGAGCGATTGCTGACTTACTCACAAGCGATTTTGGAAGCGACCGAGCAGGAAATGCGGCGCGATCCGGCGGTGTTCGTCTATGGCCTCGGCGTTGACGATCACAAGGGAATTTACGGCACCACGCTTGGGTTGCTGGAGAAATTCGGTGCGGAACGAGTGTTCGACACGCCGCTGTCCGAGGACGCGATGACGGGCGTTGGCATCGGCGCGGCACAGGCCGGACTGCGGCCGATCCACGTCCACATTCGCATGGATTTCCTGCTGCTCGCGATGAACCAGCTCATCAACATCGCAGCCAAGAGCCATTACATGTATGGCGGCGCGGTCTCGGTGCCGCTGGTCATCCGCGCCATCATCGGCCGGAGCTGGGGACAGGGCGCGCAACATTCGCAAGCGCTCCATTCGTTGTTCATGCACATCCCCGGCCTGCGCGTCGTTGCGCCTACCACGCCGTACGACGCCAAGGGTTGCTTGATTCAAAGCATCCGGGACAACAACCCCGTGGTATTCGTCGAACACCGGATGTTGCATTTCCTCAAGGGCCACGTGCCGGAAGAAGATTACACCGTTCCCTTTGGTAAAGCGCGCGTGCTGGCCCCGGGCGACGACATCACGCTTGTCGGAATCTCCTACATGGCGGTCGAATGTATGCGTGCCCGCAAATATCTGGCGGAAGTCGGGATCAGCGCGGAGGTCATTGATCCGGTGTCGCTTAGTCCGCTCGACGCGGAAACCATCGCGGCTTCCGTGCGCAAGACGGGGCGCTTGCTCGTCGCCGACAACGCGTGGCTGGCCTGCGGCGCAAGCGCTGAAATCATCACGCGCGTCATGGAATGTCTCGGCGGAAAATGCGAATTTCGCGCGCAGCGACTCGGCTTTGAGCCGGTGACTTGTCCGCCCACCAAGATACTGGAAGACCTTTTCTATCCCAGCCCGGAAAAGATCGCGGCCGTTGCACACGATATGATCCGGGAAAAATCTGGCCACTGGATGCCCACTGCGGCAGCCAAGTCAGAAATCATTGAGTTCAAAGGGCCGTTCTAAGGCAGATCTATTCTTTAGCCACGGATGGAACACGGATGAAACACAGACAGAAACAGCGGTTGGGTCTCCATGTTCTATCGGTGTTTCCTCCGTGGCTCGACTGCATCGTTTCGGTTCAGAGAGAACCCGGCGCGGTGTTTCGTGCCCCTGTTTTGTCGCCATGACCAACCACGAAATCCTGATGGACGATGCCCAGCGCGTGTGCACGCAGGTGGATTTGTCCGGCTTGCGCGCGGCGAGGATTTTGATCACCGGCGCTTCCGGGTTGATCGGCACGGCCATGCTTGCAACGGTGGCGAACCTGCGCGCCTCCGGCATGGAACTGGAGGTGGTTGCGCAAGTGTTCTCGCCGGCCACGCCGGAATTATCCGCGCTCGTCGCGTTGGCGGAAGGCCAGATCGTCCGAAAAAATCTAGCCCGTCTTGAAGACTGTGCCGAACTGCCCAAAAGCGACATCATCATTCACGCCGCCGGTTATGGGCAACCCGGTTTGTTCATGGCCGATCCCTTGACGGCGTTGCGGCTGAACACGGTGGCCACCAGCGCGCTGCTGGATTGTCTGGCTCCGGGCGGACGATTGCTTTTCACCAGTTCGAGCGAAGTGTATCAAGGGCTGGATAAATCGGAGGTGTCGGAAACAGACATCGGCAGCACGACGCCCGAACATCCGCGCGCCTGCTACATCGAAGGCAAGCGCGGCGGCGAGGCGTTGTGCCATGCTTTCCGCGCGCACGGTGGCCAGGCCGTGGCTGCACGCATCTCCCACACGTACGGACCCGGCACGCGACCCGGCGACAAACGGGCGTTGAACGCCTTCATCCAAAAGGCACTGACGCATGGAGAAATCGAACTGCTCGACGCCGGCGAGGCCACCCGGACGTACGGTTACATCGGCGATCTGGCCACGGACTTGTGGAACATTTTGCTGCATGGCAAACAGGCGGTCTATAATGTCGGTGGCCGTTCGACCGTGACGATCGCCGAACTGGCGGCTCTGATCGGCAACTTGACTGGCGCGACCGTGAAATTGCCGGCGGAATCGCGCGCAGTTGCCGGCGCGCCGCGCGAAGTGAAACTGAATTTACAGCGAATCGAAACGGAATTTGGCCCGCAAGCCCGCGTCGGTTTGGAAGAAGGTTTGAACCGGACGATTGCGTGGCAAAGAAATCTTTATCCGAATTGAAACTGACAAAACGTTGATGAATCCTAAGAGCAAAATCTATGTGGCCGGACATCTCGGCATGGTGGGTTCCGCCGTGGTGCGCTGTCTTCGCCAAAACGGTTTCAACAAACTGGTCACGCGGACTTCGCGGGAACTCGACCTGACGCGGCAGGAGCAGGTGGAAGCTTTCTTCGCGGCGGAAAAACCGGAATACGTCTTCCTGGCGGCGGCCCGCGTGGGCGGCATTCTCGCGAACAAAACGTATCGCGCGGATTTCATTTACATCAACCTGCAGATCGAGTGCAACGTGATCCACACGGCGTGGAAAACGGGCGTCAAGAAGCTGCTGTTCTTCGCCAGCTCGTGCATTTACCCGCGCCTCTGCCCGCAGCCGATGCGCGAGGAAATGCTCTGGTCCGGGCCGCTGGAGCCGACCAATTCGCCCTACGCAGCGGCCAAGCTCTCCGGGATCGCCCTGTGCCAGGCTTACCGTGATCAGCACGGCGCGGATTTTTTCTCGGTCATTCCGACCAATCTTTACGGGCGGAATGACAACTACGACCCTGAGCAATCGCACGTCATGGCGGCGCTGCTGCTGAAATTTCACCAAGCAAAACTGTCGCAGGCTCCGACCGTCACCTTGTGGGGCACGGGCACACCACGCCGTGAATTGATGTATGTCGATGACGCGGCGGCGGCGAGTTTGTTCCTCATGCAACAGGAGAATCTGGCCGGGCCGATCAACATCGGAGTGGGGACGGACCGTTCGATTCTGGAGCTGGCGCAATTGGTGAAGGCCACGGTGGGTTACGACGGGGAAATCCTTTTCGACGCCACCAAACCCGACGGCGCGCCGCGAAAATTGCTCGACGTGAGCCGCCTCACCGAACTTGGCTGGCAAGCTGGCACCCCGCTCGAAGATGGCGTGGCCCGGGCGTATCGAGATTTTTTGGAAACCGGCGGCAAGCGTCCTTCGGCGCGAGCTTGAACCCTTTCGCTTGGAAAGCGGCAGCGCATCCTTTACAAACATCGCGAACTTTATGTTTTGGAAACTTCAGGAAAATGTCATCAGCGACGCGGACATCGAATTGCTCATCCAGTTCATCCGGCAGACCGCGCGCTTCACCCAGTTCACCAAGGTCCGCGAATTTGAAACCACGCACGCCGCGTGGCAGGGCTGCCGTTACAGCGTCTTCGTCAACTCCGGCAGCTCGGCCAATCTGCTTCTGGTTAACGTGCTCAAGGAACTCAAGGGCTGGCGCGATGGCGATGAAATCCTCGTCCCCGCCGTCACCTGGCCCACGACCGTCACGCCGGTGATGCAGTGCGGTTTGCAGCCGGTGTTCGTGGACGCGAACCTGACCGATTTTTCCTTCGATTACGACCAGTTGGCCCGGAAGATCACGCCCCGGACGCGCGGGATTTTTGTAGCGCACTTGCTCGGGTTTCCAGCGGATATTTCCCGTCTGCGCCAGATCATCGGCGACCGCGACATCGAGATCATGGAGGACTCTTGTGAGTCCATGGGCGCGACCTGCGACGGCACGAAGGTGGGGAATCTGGGCGCGGGCGGCACCTTCAGTTTTTACTGGGGGCACCACATGACGACCGTCGAAGGCGGCATGCTCTGCACCAACCGCGAGGAGGTGTACAAGCTGGCCCTGCTCAAACGCTCGCACGGTCTCGCTCGCGAACTGGCGCCGGAATATCATCCCGCGATCAAGCAGCAGCACCCCGACATCGACTTCAGTTTTCTTTTTCTCACAGACGGATTCAACATTCGGAGCACGGAGTTCAACGCGGTGCTCGGCCTCGCTCAGTTGAAAAAAATCGACGAGTTCGTCCGCATCCGCAACCGCAACTACGCGCGCTTCGTCACGATTTGCCGACGGTATCCGGAGGAATTGATCGTGCTCGACGGCGAAGGACTGTCCTCGTTCACGCTGCCGTTTGTGTTCCGCGATCCGGCGAAAAAGATTGCGTTTCAGCAGGTCATCCGCGAGCGGGGCATCGAGTCGCGACCTTTGATCAGCGGTAATTTGCTCCGGCAACCGTTCCTCAGCCAGTATTACCGGCCGGCGGAATATCCGAACGCCGATTTGATCCACACCAACGCGTTCTACATCGGGAACAATCAGTTCGTGAACGACGAACGACTGGACGTGCTGGAAACATTGATGCGCAATTTCTTTGCCTCGTCGGCAACGGCTTGAGGCGAGCAGCTCGCTGGCAAAGCCTTTACACTTTTCCAAACGGCAGAACTGGTTTTCCTCCACTGCGGGCCGCGCGCCGGGCATCCATGGAAGCAGCCATCCGCAGCTTGCGCTTGTAGAGACTGCGGAGCGCCTTGGAAACCAAATCCTCTCCTTGCGGCGGACAAGGACGCGCGCCGAGGTTTGGCTCCACGCCTTGTTCCCGGCAGTAGGCGAGCGCGTCCGTTTTCCAGAACGCGCCTTTGACGGCTTCCAAGTAAGGGAGGAGCCGGGGAGCCTTTTCTTCGAGGAGGAAGAATCCCGGTGGCGATTTTTCCTTCAACGCCTTGATTGCCGCTTCGCCTTCCCACGGGTTATGGCCCGGGGCGAGTACGTGAACCAGCGTTTCTTTCCGCCAGAAACCTGCCTGCAAGTCAGCCCGCCAATGATCGCACGGCATTTCGCGCAGCGAAGTATTGGGAACCGGCACACCTTGATCCGCTTGGTGCAACAAGCTTAGGAAGCAGCCTGCGTGAGCTTGCACCTGGCCGGTGATTTGTTGCAGCAAGTCAGTTTGAACCGGGCCGTTCAACAAATAATCATCCTGCAAATAGAGTAGGAATGGACAAGGCACTTTTTCCAGAGCAGCCCGCGTGTTGTCGCTCCAATGCCGGTCGCGGCTCACGCGGATTGTCTCCACGCGCGGGTCGGCGAAAGAATGATAATTGGCCACGAGATAAACCGGCTGCGGCACTTCGGGCCAGAAGCGAAACAGAAAATGAAACATCACCGGCCAGAGATCGCGGTAAGCGTCACAGGAGGAAATAAAGACGCGCCACTCACATTCGGAACCGGAACCAGGACTGGGCGCGACGGCGCTCAAGCGTTGTCACCCCATTTGCCGACGTAGGCTTTGCGAATCTGTTGCTCGGTCTCCGTCAGTTCGCGGATTTCCTTGCCCATCATCCGCTGGGTGAGATCGCGCCAATGACAGATTTTCTGGAACACGTCCGGCGTGGCCGACATCAACTGGTCCTTGCCCGGCAGCGCCTTGCTCAGGGTGAAATGCTTCTCAATCAACTCCGCGCCGCGCGCGATGGCGAGCATCGCCGCCTCCGCGCCTTCGGTGTGGTCGCTGAACCCGACGCGGAAACCCTGGTCACGAATCCATTCCATGCGCCCTAGGTTCACTTCTTCCAGCGGCGTCGGGTAGAGCGAAATGCAATGCAGTAGGATCGTCCTTTTGGGATCCACGTGCTGGATCAACTCCTCCAGTTCGGGATGCGTGATGAGGCCGGTGGAAATGATCAGTGTCGGAAATTTGGCCGCAAGTTTGTCGATCAACGTCCAACTGGTTGCGTCCGGGCTGGCGACCTTGATGGCGGGCAGGCCGAGCGAAGCCAGGAAATCGACGCGTTCCACGTCGAAACAAGTGGTCAGAAATTCCAGTCCTTGCTCGCGGCACTGCGCCACCAGCTTGACATGCTGCTCGTCGGACAACTCCGCGCTTTGGTGCCGCGCAAAGGTCGCCGCGTAATCCGGAAAATCGGCTCGCAACCGGCTCGCCTGCCACGACTGAAACTTGACGACATTGATGCCGACGCGCCGGGCTTCCTGCAACATCGCGGCCATGATCCGTTCGTCACCGAGGTGATTGGAGGTGAATTCGGCGATGATCTTGCAACGAGGCAAACGATGGGTGGTCATGGGTTCTTCAAATTAAATTGGCAGCTTCGATTTTTTTGCGCAAAGAAGAATTAACAAATCGGCGGCCAGAAAACCACCGGAATCCCCGCCGCCTTCAAGCCTTCACGGCGGTGATGCCTTGTCGGCCGGCCATCGCGGCGAACGGGCCACCGGCACGCAGCAGATCGGCGTAGCGGCCCTGCTCAATAATGCGGCCTTGCGACAGCACGATGATTTGATCCGTCGTGGCGAGCGTGGACAAACGGTGCGCCACGCACACCACCGTCCGGTTTTCCGCGAGGCGGTCGATGGCCACCTGGACTTCGGCCTCCGACTGGGAATCCAGCGAGGCGGTGGCTTCGTCGAGGACCAGGATGGGGGCGTTGCGGATGAAGGCGCGCGCAATCGCGAGCCGCTGACGCTGGCCGCCCGACAAGGTGACGCCGCGTTCGCCGACGCGCGTGTCGTAGCCCTGCGGCAATTGCAGGATGAATTCGTGGGCGTAGGCACGGCGGGCGGCGTCCTCGACTTCCGCGCGCGTCGCGCCGATTTTGCCGCAAGCGATGTTCTCCGCCACCGTTTGATCGAAGATCACGATTTCCTGGCTGACCAGCGCCATCCGCAGGCGCAGGTCGCGTAACGACACATCACGGAAGTTGTGGCCGTCGATTTTTAGCGTGCCGCTGGTCGGGTCATAAAAGCGGAAGATTAAATTCACCAGCGTGCTTTTGCCCGAGCCGCTTTCGCCCGCGACGCCCAGTTTGAACCCGCGCGGCACCGTCAGGTTCAGGTGGTGGATGACGGTCTGGTTGCCGTAAGAAAAGCTGACGTCCTCGAACGTGAGGGCGGTGGTGAACTCCGGGAGCGGAATAGCCTGCGGCGACTCCTTGACGCTGGGCTGTTCATGCATCACCTGCATGAGCCGCTCGACGCCCACGCTGGCCTGTTGAAACATGACGTGCAACCCTGCGAGTTTTTTGATCGGCGCAAAACACAACACCACGCCCGTCAGAAATGCGACAAGATCGGGAATGCTGGTTTGTGAATAAAAGATGTAAACGATGAGCAATCCGAGGCCGAGCATTGAGATGGTTTCCATGATGGGGTTGACCAGCTCCCGCGCCTGCACGGTTTTCATGGCGTGATGGAGCAACTGCCGGCATTGCTGGCGATAACTTTCGATCCGTTGTTCTTCCAAGCCGAAGGCTTTCACCACGCGAATGCCGGCGATGCCCTCGATGATCTGGCTGGATTGTTTGACTGACGTGCTGATGGCGGCCTGCGTCACGCGCCGCACTTTGCGGCCGAGGATTTGAATCGGAATCAGGCACAGCGGCAGAAAGATGAAGGCCACCAGGGTCAGTTTGAAATCCACCATCGCCGCCGAGACGAGCAACACCACGATGGTGATCGGCTCGCGGGTCAGATCGGAAAATCCCAGGCTCAGGCAACGATGCAGCGTGCTCGTGTCTGTGTTGATGCGGGCGATCAAATCCCCCGTCGTGGAGCGGTTGAAATAATCCAGCGAAAGGCTGTTCAATTTGACCAGCACATCCAGGCGAAGGTCATTGATCACGCGCTCGTTCACCCAGCACATGCAATACGTGTTGAGATAACCGAGCATTCCACGCACGAGCATCAGCAGGGGTAGAAATAGCAAGCCGCCCACCATCTGCCGCCAGTCCAGCGGTCGTCCCGCCATCGGCATCCACGGATCGACGATCTGGACAGCCGCCGCGTTCCAGTCTTTGGTAAGCTGTCGGAAGTACGAAGGAGGTTTCGCCAAGTCGTTCGCCTTCGCCAGCGCTTCTTTTTTCACGGAGGGCGGATCGAGCCGTTCCAGCAACGTCTTGATGGTCCAGACGAAACTGGCCTGCGACAGGGCGAACAAAAGCCCGAGCAAAATGCCCGCGAACAACCGGCCCCAATATCGGCGCAGATAGGGCCAGCCAAACTGCAAAACGGTCTTCAGATAGCGCATGACGACCCGGCCATAGTTGTGGGTTTGCGCGCGGTGTCAAGCATCCCGGTGGTTCGCAAAGTTTCGGTTTGTAAGTTTGCGGCGCGAATGTTTCACTGCCGCCACTGCCGGCGCGGGCCGGGCCAAACCTCATTTGATTTGCTGTGGCGGCTGACATTTCCATCATTGTTCCCGTGTTCAACGAGGCCGACAACATTCTGCCGCTGGCGCAGGAAGTCGCGGCGGCCTTGTCGCCGACCACGCGGAACTACGAACTCGTTTTCGTGGATGATTGCAGCACCGACGCGACGTGGGAAAAAATCCGCGCCGCGCAGCAACAGGATCCGCGCGTGCGTGGTTTGCGGCTCGCGCGCAACAGCGGCCAGAGCGCCGCGCTGTGGACGGGCATCCAGGCCACGCACAGCCCGGTCATCGCCACGCTCGACGGCGATTTGCAGAACGATCCCGCCGAACTGCCCCGGATGCTTGCCGAACTCGCGCAGTGCGATTTCGTCTGCGGCATGAGGCTGGAGCGCCAGGATAATTTCGTGCGCCGCGCCTCGTCACGCGTGGCGCGCTGGGCGCGCAAAACGGTTCTCGGCTCGGATTTTCGCGACACCGGATGTGCCTTGCGCGTGTTCAAGCGCGCGACGGTGGCCGGATTGTTTGGCTTCAACGGCCTGCACCGTTTCCTGCCGGTGCTGGTGCAGGGTGGCGGCTTCACGACGAAGGAAATTCCCGTGCGCCATCGTCCGCGCGTGGCGGGGGTGTCCAAGTATGGCGTCTGGAACCGTGCGTGGCGCGGCATTGTCGATCTGTTCGCCATCGCCTGGTATCAAAAGCGCCGCACGCGCCCGGTGTCCTTCACGGAATGTCCTGATCACGAGCCGCGTTGATCATAATTCCACCGCGGAAACTGGGTGGATGGCGGCTAAACGTCACAATTCCAAACTTGCTAATCTTTCCAGCCGAGCCAACCTGCACGAGGTGCCATGATCGCACCTTCGCCCAATTCGTAAACCAACTTCGGAGAAACCTATGCCCTCAAACTTTCTGCATCGACTCACACATCTTCGCACCTTCATCGCCGCGCTGACAATGTTGAGCGTTGCCGTGCCAGTGCTGGCGGCAGAAGGCCCCGCGCCCAAAGCGGCTTCCTATTCGACCGCGAACGCCGGGCAATTCATGAAGACCTGGCAAGTCCTTGGCCCAATTCCAGTCTTCGCTGGGAAAGCCGACGCCCAGGACTTGGCGGCGCAGAAGCAGGCGTTTGCCAAGGATTATCTGAGTGACCACGGCGGGGAGGTCGGTGTCCAGCCGAACCCCGGCCAGAAGTACAAGATCGCGGGCAAGGAATTTTCGTGGCGGCTCGTGCAATCGCCGCAGGACACGGTTGATTTGATTCGCCAACTGGAGCCAGCGGAGTTTGTCGTTGCTTACGCCTGGGCGGAAATCGTCGCGCCAGAAGCGGTCAAGGTGTTGCTCGGCGTGGGCAGCGATGACGGCATAAAAATCTGGCTCAATGGAAAACTGGTGCATCAAAATTGGGCGGGCCGCGCGGTTCGCAAGGACGACGACACGGTTCCCGTCACTTTGCAAAAGGGGAAAAACCAGTTGCTGCTCAAGATTCAGAATCAGCAAGGCACGTGGGGCTTCGTCTGCCGCCAGCTCAATGCGGAGGCGCTGGCCGGCAAGTTCGTGACTGCGGCGAACCTGGGTGATGTGGAGGCCATCAAAACGCTGCTCGACCTCGGCGCGAACATCAACGCGCCGAACAAACACGGTTTGACGCCTTTGCACGCCGCTAAGATTCGCGGCAACCAGGAGATGGTGGCGCACTTGCTGGCCAAAGGCGCGGACGCCAAGCTGCCCATGCCGCCGCCCGAAAAGCTGGTGGACGCAATGTTCAAGGAAATCGTCGGCACCAACTCCCCCGGCGCGGCGGTGCTCGTCGCGCGGAACGGCAAAATTTTGTTCCAGCACGGCTACGGCGAGCAAGACCGGGAGAAACATCTTCCGATCACGCCCGACACGCAGTTCCGCATCGGCTCGATCACGAAGCAGTTCACGGCCACGTGCATTTTGCAATTGCAGGAGCAGGGAAAACTCACCGTGAACGATTCACTCGCCAAGTTCTTTCCGGATTTTCCGCGCGGTGAGGAAGTGAAGTTGCACCACCTGCTCCATCACACTTCCGGCATCAAAAGCTACACCGACAAGCCGGGGTTTCTGGAATCCGCGCCCAAGTTCATCAAGCCGAACGATTTGATCAACTCGTTCAAGAACGATCCGTTTGACTTCTCACCCGGCAAAGGCTGGCACTACAACAACTCCGGCTATTTCCTGCTCGGCCATATCGTCCAAAAGGTTTCCGGCGAACCGTTCGCGGATTATTTGCGGAAGCACATCTTCGAACCGCTGGGGATGAAGCACACCGGCATTTATTATCGCGGCATCAAGCTGGAGCACGAAGCCATCGGCTATTCCTACGCCAACGGGGAGAACCCAAAAGCCCTGGACTGGGACATGTCCCGTGCGGGCGGGGCGGGGGCACTTTATTCCACGGTGGGCGATTTGTTTCTCTGGAACGAAGCGGTCTTCAACGGAAAAGTTATGACCTCCGCGAGCTGTCTGGCGGCGTTCACTCCGGTCAAACTGCCGGCAGATGAGCAGCGCATGGACTACGGCTACGGCTGGATTACGTCGGCCAATCGCGGATTGCGCGTGATCGGCCACAGCGGCGGTTTGAACGGATTCTCCAGCGATCTCGCGCGGTTCACCAATCATAACCTGACGGTGGTCGTCCTCGCCAACGCAATGCCCACACCGCCGGGATTGAATCCGGCCGCGCTGGCCCAGGAGGTCGGCCAGCTTTACCTTTGGGCCGACATGGAGCCGCGCAAGAAATTCGTCGCCGACAGCAAGGTGGATCCGAAGGGTTTTGACGACTACTTGGGTCGGTATGATTACGGCGGTGCCGTCTGCGAAATCACCCGCGAAGGCAACCGTGTCTTCGCCCAGCTTACCAACCAGCCGAAATGGGAAATTTTTCCCAGCGCGAAGAACGAATTTTTTTGGAAAGCCGTCGATGCCCAGCTCACGTTTGAACGAAACGAGAAGGGCGAAGTGGTGCGTGGCATCCACCGCCAGGGTGGACAGACGATCAAGGTGGCGAAGCTTCCCTCGTTGGTGGCGGCCAAGGTCGATCCCGCCCGCCTCGCTGCTTACGCGGGCCGGTACGATTACGGCAATGGCGCGGTGCTCACGGTAACGAAAGAGGGCGACCGGCTGTTCGCGCAGATGACCGGGCAGGGCAAGGCGGAGATTTTCCCGAAATCAGAAACCGAGTTCTTCTGGAAAATCATCAACGCGCAAATCACCTTCGTGAAAAACGAAAAGGGCGAGGTCATCAAGGGCCTGCACCAACAAGGCGGCACCAAGATCGAAGCGCCGCGCCTGAAATAGCCGCTTGCAAATCGGCCGGCACGTTTCACATTTCTGGTTATGCGCACCCCAATGATTCGCCTTGGCCTGCTGGTCGGCCTGGCCTTGAATTTCAACGGGCCGACGGTGGCCCAAACCAAACCGGAGGCGGAATCGTCACGCTACGAATTCCGCGTGGTCCATGACCGCGATGGTATTGGCAAGTTTTACCTGGGCCGCGAGATTGCCCACGTCATGGGCCATCAAGCTGCGGACTGGCTAGAGCGGCCCGAACGGGAAATCGAGGAGCGCCCCGGCCTCGTGTTGGAGGCGCTAAAACTCCAGCCCGGCGATGTGGTGGCGGACATTGGCGCGGGCACGGGTTATTTCAGTTGGCGCATTGCCCAGAAGGTTGGCGCGAAGGGCGTCGTCTATGGCGTCGAGATTCAGCAGGAGATGATCGACTTGATGAACAAGAAAATGGCCGAGCGCAACGTCACGAATGTCAAACCGATCCTCGGCACGATCAAAGATCCCAAGCTCCCGCCCGCCAGCGTGGACCTAGTCATCATGGTCGATGTCTATCACGAGTTCGATTACCCGTACGAGATGATGGAGAACATCTGCAAGGCGCTCAAGCCCGGCGGGCGCGTGGCGTTTGTGGAATATCGCGGCGAAGACCCCAAGGTTCCCATCAAGCTGGTGCATAAAATGACCGAGGCGCAAGTCCGCAAGGAATGCGCCGTCCTGCCGCTGGAGTGGGTGGAAACCAACGCCACGCTGCCTCGGCAGCACATCCTCATTTTCCGGAAAACGCGCGCCGCCAAAGGAAAATAAGGCCGCCTCCAAACCGGCGCGAAGCCCCAACGATGATGTTTACTTCTGCGGCGCGGCCACCTTCTTTGGCCGGGCCGAGAATGAATACGGCACCACATCGGGCAATACGCGCACCTGCGTGGTGAACTTGAACGGCGTGGAGGTTGGGCCGGGATAAGTTAGTTCCACAAAGAACGCGGACCAGCCTTTCGTCGGCGCATTGATCCGGCCCACATACACACCCTTGCCCTGTTCGGACAAGGCCGTGCCTTCCCACACTGGGCCGATGGTTTCGAGACGGAAATCACGCGCGTTCGGATTGGTAGCCTGCCACAGCTTGACTTCACTGGGAGTGGTTTTCGTTTGCACGCGGATCGCGCCATCCTTTTCCAGCGTCCAGGAGAATTGCGGCAGCGGCGCGTTGACCAAAATTGCCTGATAGCTGGCCAGCAACGTCAGCCAGGCGTCGGAACCGCGCAACGAATGATCCGCGTTCGGCACGTAGCGGAGATATTTCACGCCGGGCAGATCCTGGAAATAGAATTGCGCGGAGTCGGGCAGGAAAAACTGGTCACCCGTGGCATTGATGATGAACTTCGGCAGCGTGAGCCGCTGGCGATATTCATACGGCTCCTCGATTTTCATCAGCGCCCGGTATTCCGGCGTGCCGGTCCAGTCCATGATGTGCATCGCGGTGTAATCGCCCACCGCCGGCGCCCAAAAACCGTACGCCTCAAAATGGTGTTTGAAGGACGGCTCGATGTTCAGCATGTCGATCACGATGGGAATAATCGCCACGACCCGTTTGTCCACCGCCGCCGTTGTCCAAGTCGTCCAGCCGCGCTTGGAACCGCCGGACACAACGAAACCATCCACCTTCACACCGCCGCCGGCCGGGCTGGCGCAAAACGCCGTCACCGTGTCCAGCGCGCGAACGGCGCTCTTGGTCATCGGCAGGCGTGCGGGCCATTTCTCATCGCCGGTGCGGAGAAATTTATCCCAGGTGTAGGCGATCAAGCTGTCTTCCACGCGGGACTTGGTTTCGCCGGTAAACGTCAGCGGCTGATTCGGCACCATCTTCAATTCGGCCACGATGGATTTCGTCTCCAGTGCCACCTTGACGATGTTCGCATCGGCGGCGGTGGGCGCGGGCTTGTCATTGCTGCCGCCGGAAATGAACAACAGCGACTTGGTGCTGGTCACGGTGTCGGGCTTGACGATCAGCAGCCAGTGTTTCCACACGGTGCGATTGACTTCGTTGGTGGTCAGCCACGATTGCGAGGTCATTTCCAGCACGAACGTCGTCTGGCCTTCTCCTTTGACCGTGTTGACGAGTTTGTAACCGTAACTGGGATCGGGCGCGGCGATGTAACGGTCGAGGGCGGTGCGTTCCTCCGCGTGCAACAAGCCGGCACCCAGCCATGCGACCGCAAGCTGGACGGCGATCCAGTTCCGGCGAGTCGCGAAGAGTCTTCGGGTGGAAATATTCATGAACTTGAAACGGACTGTCGGTTAAATCACCGTCAAGGCCAACAAAAAACCTTGTCGCTGGCCGACGGCGCGGACAAGTTTGGCCATTCACTATGAAACCTCAGAAATTTATTTTCCAATTCCAACGGCTCGGCTTAGGATTGCTTTTCATCAGCGTCGCGTCCGTTCTGCAGGCGGCGGACACCGCCGCGCTTCAGGCCTTGCTGCAACGCCCCATTATCGGTCCGAACCTTGCGCTGGCCGAAGTTCAAGTGTTCACCGAAAACCGCGTGCCGTTGATGCCGCCGGTCAAGACGGTAGCGGACTGGGAGAAGCAGGCGAATCGCATGCGGCGCGACACGCTGGCCAACGTGGTTTATCGCGGCGAGGCGGCGGCGTGGCGCGACGCGAAAACGAAAGTGGAATGGCTCGGCACGATTGAAGGCGGCCCCGGTTATCACATCAAAAAGCTACGCTATGAAGCCTTGCCCGGCTTGTGGATTCCGGCATTGCTTTACGAACCGGATACGCTCTCCGGCGCGGTGCCGGCAAACCTGCTCGTCAACGGCCACGACGCCAACGGCAAGCAATCGCCCTACAAACAAATCCGCGCCATCAACCTCGCCAAACGCGGCATGCTCGCGCTGAACGTCGAATGGTTTGGGATGGGCCAGTTGAGCGGCACAAATTATCTGCATTACCGGATGAACCAGCTTGATCTGTGCGGCACGAGCGGCATCGCTCCCTTCTACCTCGCGATGAAACGCGGATTGGATATTTTGCTGGCGCACAAGAACGCCGATCCCCATCGCGTCTCCGTCTCCGGGCTTTCCGGCGGCGGCTGGCAGACGATTTTCATCAGTTCGCTCGACACTCGCGTGACGCTGACCAATCCGGTGGCCGGGTATTCGAGCTTCCGCACCCGCGCGCGGTTTCTTTCCGACCTGGGTGATTCCGAGCAAACCCCCTGCGACCTCGCCACCGTGGCGGATTACGCGCAACTCACGGCCATGATGGCGCCACGTTCGGCGTTGCTGACTTTCAATGCCATGGATAATTGCTGCTTCGCCTCCGGTCACGCGCTGGCGCCACTGATGGATGCCGCGCGGCCAATCTTCCATCTCTACCACAAGGACTCGGGCTTACGCTCGCATGTGAACCTCGACCCCGGCACGCACAATTATGAAAAGGACAATCGCGAAGCTTTTTACCGCATGGTAGGCGATTCTTTTTACGCGGCCGACACGAGCTATCCGCGCGAAGAAATTCCCAGCGACGCCGAGGTGAAAACCAAGGAACAACTCCACGTTGAAATGCCCGTCGAGAACGCCGACTTCAACAAACTGGCGCGCGCGTTGAGCAAAAAACTGCCGCTTCATCCGGAGATTCCGACCGGCGATGCCGCCCTTCGTCAATGGCAGCAGACTGGCCGCGCCAAGCTCCGCGCCGTGGTGAAGGCCAAGGACTATTCCGTCACTGCCCAGCAGACGGGCAGCGAAACGAAGGACGGACTCAAGGCGACATTCTGGCAGCTCAAACTGGGCAATGACTGGACGGTGCCTGCAGTCGAACTCGTGCTGGGCGTGCCGAAAGGCACCACGATTCTGGCCGCCGACGGCGGACGCGCCAGTGCGGCTGCGGAAGCCGGGCAATTGCTCGACGCGGGCCAGCGCGTGCTCGCGGTGGATCCGTTTTATTTTGGCGAATCAAAAATTGCCCAGTTGGATTTCTTGTTCGCCCTGCTCGTGGGCGCGGTGGGGGAGCGGCCACTCGGGTTGCAAGCCAGCCAACTGACCGCCGTCGCCCGCTGGTCACAGACGGAGCACAAGAGCGGCCCCGTGACAATCGTGGCTGTCGGTCCGCGCACGAGCACTTTCGCGCTGGTCGCCGCCGGGTTGGAGGAAAAAGCCATCGGCGCTTTGGAACTGCACGGCGCGCTGGGGAGTTTGAAAACGGTGATCGAGCAGGATTGGACCGTGGATCAAAAGCCGGAGTTGTTTTGCTTCGGCCTGCTCGAAGCGTTCGACATCAAACAACTGACGGCGTTGATTGCCCCGCGCCCGGTGGTGACGAAATGATCAGTGCTACGGCTGGCATCGCACGCAAATCTACCGTGGCCTGAGAGGCCTTCGCCGGTGTTGAGGTAGGACTTGCATTCGTTCCTCCGAATTGGTATCCGTTCCACACGTTATGCCTACCTACGCTTATTTAGCCCGGGACCCGGCCACTGGTCGGGAGACGAGTGCCACGATGGATGCCGCCACGGAAGAAGGTGCGATCAAGGCGCTGTTGAGCCGTAATCTACTGGTGGTGAAAATCGAGGAAAAGGCCGCCAAAAAAGCGGGCACCTCCCGTGGCAAGGTGGTGCTGGCCGACTTGGTGGTCTTCACGCGGCAACTGGCCACCATGATCGACGCCGGTTTGTCGATGGTGCAGTCGCTCGACGCGCTGGCCGAGCAATCCACCAACAAGGCGATGAAGGACGTGATCAAAGGCGTTTGCACCAAGGTGCAAGGGGGTGACAATTTTTCCGATTCGCTGCGCAAATATCCCAATGCGTTTGACAAGTTGTACTACTCGATGGTGGAAGCCGGCGAAAAGGGCGGGTTGCTGGCGGAAATTCTGGCGCGGGTCGCCACCTTCTTGGAAAACCGCGCCCGAATGAACAAGAAGATCAAGTCGGCCATGATGTATCCCGCCGCTGTCACGATCGTGGCGATCCTCATCACCATTTTCCTCCTCGTCAAAGTTGTGCCGGTGTTCGCGGAAGTGTTTTCCGGCTTCGGTCAAAAACTGCCCGCCCCCACCCAGTACCTGATCAATATCAGCGAATTTTTGAGATCGAAATGGGGCATTTTGATTTTCGGCGGCATGGCGGGGGCGGTTTATGGTTTTTTTGCTTTCATCAAGACACCGCCGGGCCGCGCCTGGTGGGACAACACCCGGATCAAGTTGCCGGTCTTCGGGGTCATCGCGCACAAGATCGTTTTGGCTCGTTTCACCCGCACCTTTTCGTCTTTGATCCGCAGCGGTGTGCCGATCCTGGAAGTGTTGAACATTGTGGCCAACACCTCCGGCCATGTGGGCATGGAGAAGGCCATTCGGACCGCCGCACTCGACATTGAAAAGGGCGACGGCATTTCCACCGCCCTGGCCAAGAACCCCATCTTCCCATCAATGATCATCCGCATGATGATGGCCGGAGAACAAACCGGCAAACTCGACGTGATGCTGGAGCGCGTGGCGGACTTCCTGGATGAAGAAATTGAAGTCACCCTGTCTGGGTTGACCTCGCTGATCGAGCCGATTTTGATCTGCTTCCTCGGCGTTGTCGTCGGCGGCATGGTGGTCTGCATGTTCCTGCCGATCTTCAAGCTGGGCGATCTGGCCACGGCCAAGCCCGGTCAATAGTCACCGGGCTTCGGCGAGGGGTTGAATCCCGCTTGCTCGTGTCATCGGCTTAACCTAGCCTTGTTGCCATGGCGAAGGTCTTGTTGATCGACGACGAAGTGACGATGGTGCAAATGGTTGCGGAGTTGCTCCGGGCCGAGGGGCACGAGGTCTTTCCTTTCACCAACGGAAACGCCGCGCTGGCCGGCCTCGATACCCTCACACCGGAGCTGGTCATCACCGACCTTTATCTCGACAAAACAAGAGCACACGGCTTTGAGATTCTACACAAAGCCCGGTCGCTGAATCCGCCCGCCGTGGTGATCATGATCACCGGCTTCGGGAGCATCGAAACCGCCGTCGAAGCCATGAAGAAGGGCGCGTACGACTACTTGGAAAAGCCCTTCAAGCTGGACGAACTCAAACTGTGTGTCCAACGCGCCCTCTCCTACAACGATGCCGTTTCGGAAAACGTTTACCTGCGGAAACAGCTCAAGAAGAAATACCAGTTCAGCCAGATCGTCGGCAGTGCCGCCAATATGCAGCGGGTCTATCGGATGGTGGAGCGCGTGGCCGACACCGACAGCACGATTCTCATCCTCGGCGAAAGCGGCACCGGCAAGGAACTGGTTGCCAAGGCGCTTCACTTCAACAGCCGCCGCCAGTTCTCGCCGTTCGTGCCGGTGAATTGCAGTGCGTTGCCGGAAAATTTGCTGGAGTCCGAACTGTTCGGCCACCGCAAAGGCGCCTTCACCGGGGCGATCAATGACAAGATGGGTTTGTTTCAGGAAGCCGATGGCGGTACCATTTTTTTGGACGAAATCGCCTCCATGTCGCCGATGCTCCAAAGCCGGTTGTTGCGCGTTTTGCAGGAGAAGGAAGTGCGCCGCGTCGGCGATACCGTACCGGTCTTTGTGAACGTGCGCGTCCTCGCGGCGACCAACGAACCGTTGGAGGAAAAAATCAAGGAAGGCACCTTTCGCGAAGACCTGTATTACCGGCTCAATGTGATTTCCATTCCGTTGCCCAGCTTGCGGGAACGCAACGACGACATTCCACTGCTGGTGGGCCATTTTCTGAAGGACAAAATCAATTCCCGCAACGGCCGGCCGTTCCAAATCTCCCGTCGGGCCATGGATGTGTTGAGCGCCCATGACTGGCCCGGCAACGTTCGTGAACTGGAGAACGCCATCGAACGCGCCTGCGCTTTGTGCGACGGCGATGTGATTGTCGTGGACGACCTGCCGCCGGCGTTGCATCGCTACGCGCCGCCCGAAACCGCCGACGCGGCGGGCGATGTTCCCGACGCCATTGTTGCTTTGCCGCAAACGGGAACAATGTCATCCGTCTTTTCGCCCACAACAGCCGAATCCGGTGGCAATCGCCCCGCCGGGGCGGCGACTGCAACGGCCAATCAACCGATCGGTCCACTCAAGAATTTTCTCCGCGAACAGGAGGTGGCCTATCTCCACCGCGTCATGGCGCAAACCGGCGGCGACAAAGACAAGGCTGCTGCACTCCTGGGCGTCAGTCTGGCCACGCTTTACCGCAAATTGGCCGAGGGCGACGACCACGATTAGCCGCCCATAAATTTCATTTCCCTTTCCGGCGGGCTTTCCTACTATGGCCCCTCGTTTGCGTCGATTCCGCTGATCAATACCGAAACCTAAAACTGAAATTATGCCCCTGACCCACACCAAAGACCTGTTTGCGAAAGCCCTCAAAGGCAAGTACGCCCTCGGTGCTTTCAACGTCAACAACATGGAATTCATCCAGGCCATCGTCGAGGCTTGCGAAGAAGAAAAAGCCCCCGTGATGTTGCAAATTTCCAGCGGCGCGCGCAAATATGCCAACCCGGTGTATTTGAAAAAATTGATCGAAGCCGCCGTCAGCCTTTCAAACATCCCCATTGCCATCCACCTCGACCACGGCGATTCCTTCGAGCTGTGCAAGGAGTGCATCGACGAGGGGTTCACCAGCGTGATGATCGACGCCTCGCACGAGACGTTCGAGAAGAACATCGAGATTTGCAAAAAAGTCGTGGACTACGCGCACAAGCACAACTGCGTGGTCGAAGGCGAACTCGGCATGTTGGTCGGCGCGCAGCACGACGACGGCGAGGAAGGCGGCAGTTATTCCAAGGGCGGTTGCTACACGCATCCCGATGAAGCGGTCGCGTTCGTCAAAGCTTCCGGCGTGGATTCGCTGGCGGTGGCCATCGGCAATTCGCACGGCGCTTACAAATTCAAGGGCGAACAACATCTCGATCTCGAACGCCTCAAAGCGATCAAGAAGGCGCTGCTCGACGCTGGACTGGGCGATTACCCGCTGGTGCTGCACGGCGCGTCCAGCGTGCCGAAGGATCTCGCGCAGGAGATCAACAAATACGGCGGCAAGCTCGGTGAAGACACCGCTGGCGTGCCGGAAGCCGACATCGAAATCGCGCGCCGCGTCGGTTGCACCAAGGTGAACATCGACACCGATCTGCGCCTGGCGATGACGGCGGCGATCCGCAAGGTGCTGTTTGAAAATCCCAAGGAATTCGATCCGCGCAAATATCTCGGCCCGGCCCGGACCAAGGTGAAGGAACTCGTGCGCCACAAGGTGCGGGATGTCCTGTGCTGCGCCGGTCACGCGTTTGATTAAGTCTCTGCCATCAAGCGAAACAACAATCCCAAAGGCGGATGAAGCTCTCATCCGCCTTTTTTGCGCTTACCGTGGTGAAAAATAAAACCGGGTCCGTCGATCAGGGGATGATCGTCCGGACCCGGGGAGTTTTCGGAATCGGCACACAAGTAGGTTATCGAGGGAAATCCGGCGCTAGGCTGTGCCAACCAAGGCCGAAATCTGTTGGGCAATCAAAGAACAAGAACTACACCGCTGCCCGAAATTCAATGTGTAACCTGACGAGACTTAACCATCGGCTATTCATAGTGTCAACTGATCCTCAAAAGTATAATCCCCGCTTGTAATCGGGATTAGTTCAAGGCTGAACCGCTTCAGTCCCCGAACAATTTTTTCATCCGTTCCCGCGCCGCCGCTTCGCGGGAATCCTCCTGTCCCTTGGCCACGAATACCCGGCGGGCGAAATCAAACCATTCGCAGAAATTGCCCGTGTGCTTTTCGAGCACCGGCTCCGCACGCCGTTCGCGGCATTGGTGGGCGGCACGAATATCGTAGCTCGCGCAATTCAAACAGACCCGCAGATCCGCGCCGCAGCGATGGCACGATTCGCTGCGTCCCGGCTGCACCACGAGCGTCCATTCCCAACCGCACTTGTGGCAATGTCGTGTCACGCGCCGAGCATGGAAGCGGGCGTGGAAAGTTGAAAGTTGAAAGTGAACACGCGCGCGAACTTGGAACTTGGAACTTGGAATCGGGAACTTCATATTCGCTCCATGTCCGCCAGCTACCAGACTCTGCTCGACGCCACGATTCAACATCTGCAAAAGCTGAAAGCCGACGGTGTCAAATTCGTCCCCGTGACCTCGGAAACCCTGGCCGCTCTCGCCAAACCGTCTGCGCAACCAGCCAGGCCGACGGCGACTTCTTCCCCCGCGCCCGCTGCCAAACCACTTTCCTCCACACCCGTCGTCACTGCCAAACCCAGCCCGCCCATGACCACACCCCGACCTGCCGCACTTTCGCCCTCACCCCTGACGTCGCGCGATCCCGCCAAGGCGCAGGCGATGACCGAATTGCGCGCGCGCGCGCTGGCCTGCGTGAAGTGCCCGCACCTCGCGTCGTCGCGTCAGAACGTCGTCTTCGGCGTCGGCAGCATCGACGCCGAGCTGATGTTCATTGGTGAAGCACCGGGCGCGGATGAAGACGAGCAGGGCGAACCGTTCGTCGGCCGGGCGGGGCAACTGCTGACCAAGATCATCCAGACGATGGGCTTCGGTCGCGACACCGTTTACATCGCCAACATTTTGAAATGCCGGCCCGACACGCCCGGTGAGTCCGCTGGCAACCGCAAGCCCACGCCCGACGAAATGAAAACCTGCCAGCCGTATCTGCTCGAACAGATTGATTTGATCCGGCCCAAAGTGCTGGTGGCACTCGGCGCGACGGCCGTCGATGGTTTGCTTGGCAAAACCGTCGGCATCTCCAAGCTGCGCGGGCAATGGCAGACCTTTCGCGACATTCCGCTCATGCCCACGTATCACCCGGCCTACCTGCTCCGCAACCAGGCGTTGAGCGAGAAGCGCAAAGTCTGGGAAGACATGCTGCAAGTGCTCGCCAAACTCGAAGCGCCGATCAGCGAGAAGCAGCGCGGGTATTTTCTAAAATAGCGGAAGCCGATCTCCCTCATGACGCGACGCCGCAAAATCATCATCGGTGTGATCGTGGCGGGGGTCGTCATCATGCTCCTGCCGGTGTGGGCGCACTATCGCGCCAAGGCGGCATTGGCGGATTTCAAACGGCAGCTTCAAGCGCAGGGAGAAAAGCTGGCGATTGAGGAGTTGATTCCGCCACCGCCAACCAACGGCCCCAACGGCGCATTTGCATTGGTTGGCGCGGCCAGTCGGTTAGCACGGAGCTACAATGAACACAGTCCGCGCGCGATGAAATACATCAGTCCCGGTCACGCGGTGGTTGCTTGGAAACAGGAGACGTTTCCGATGAAGGATGGCGTCACCAATCCTTGGCCGCAGTTGCGCCTGGAAGTGGAAGTGAACCGGGAATCCATGAATGAAGCCAAAATTGCGCTGGCGAACCCGGTCATCGATTTCAATTTGGACTATCGCCAGGGATTTATGATGAAGTGGCCCGACTTGGGTTCAATCCGAGGACCAGCAAAATCGTTCGCCGCCGCGACGCTCCTGGAACTGCATGAAGGACATGCGGACGCCGCGTGGGAGAACCTGCGCGCCACGATGGCCGTAACACGCTGTCTGGCCGAGGAGCCGATGATTATCTCCCAATTGATACGCATCGCCATGCTTGGCATTGCCTTCAATTTCTCCTGGGAGGCCTTGCAGTTTCCCGGCTGGCGAGACGAACAACTCTCCGAGCTCCAAGCCGCGTGGCACGCCACGCGACCGCTCCAATCCATGAGTGCCTGTCTCGCGATGGAGCGAGTTTTGGGTGGTGATATGTATGAACACTGCCGCCAAGCGCCGGATAAAATCAGTCTGTTTACTGGCGCGTTTGGTGGCGGATCATCCAGCCTCGCGCAGATGGGGCAGGATTTCGTCAAGAATCCCAAAGCAGGGTTGGAAGACCTCGCGGGAAAAATTCATGCTCGTTGGATTTGGCCGCTGTGGACGTCGTACCCGGACGAGATTTGGTATCTGCGCTGCCAGCAGGCAATTCTCACCGGCGCGCGCTTGGCGGAGAAGAATTACGCCTTCGTGCCAACCCTAAAGCTGATGAATCAAAATCTCGCGGAGATCGGGCCGGCGGAGCCACAATTCGCGGTCGGGGGAGTTCTCGAACCGGGTGATATTTCATCCTCCTTTCTCCAAAAGTTTGCGACGGCCGAAATCATGCGTCAATTGACCGTTACCGCCATCGCGCTCAAACGGCACCAGCTCCGTCATGGAAAATATCCCGCCGAATTGTTAGCCCTCGTGCCGGAGTTTCTGCCGACGGTCCCGCTCGATTTCATGGACGGAAAACCGCTGCGCTACCGCCCTTTGCCCGACGGCCAATTCCTGCTTTATTCCGTCGGCATCGACGGGGAAGACAACGTCGGCGATGCCAGTCCGCCGAAAGACAAGGTGCGTCCGCACTGGTTTGATGGCCGCGACTGGGTCTGGCCGCTGCCCGCTTCGCCCGCCGAGATCGAGGCGGACAACGCCAAGCAACAGAAGAAACAGCGCCGGTGAAACTGATTCAGGGTGTTCGGTGTGAAGCTCAGGACGTTGGAGTTCAAGCTTCAGCTTGTTCCCATCCGGAAACAACCTGAAGGTTGAACTCCAACAGATTGAGGCTTCAAATCAAATGGCCCGTGACCCTGCTCACCTCAAACTTTTCCTCTCCAGCCGATATGCGTCAGCCCTGCACCGAGGCTTGTCCATCGTTGACGCCATCATCGGCCCCGGGTAAGTTGCCGTCATGAGCGAACTACACTTCCAAGTCGAGGAGGATGGCGACTGGCTGGTCGCCACCTGCCATGACCCGGAGATGGCCACGCAGGCGGAATCGCTGGATGCGCTCCCCGCGCTGATTCGTGACCTGGTGCGTTGCCGGTTCGACGCGGGTGATCCGCGCCTGCGCTGGCCCATCCGCCTCCATTTCGCGAAAGACCCGGTGCTCGTCGTGGCATGAAGTTGCCGCGCGATTTGTCCGGCGATGAAGTTTGCCGAGCCTTGAAACGGCTCGGTTTTGTGTTTCAGCGGCAAACTGGTTCCCACTGTCACTACTTCAAGGGTGGGCTGCATCCCTGCGTGCCGATGCACCGCGAGATTCGGCCCAAGACGCTCCAGTCCATCCTCAAGCAGGCCAACCTTACGCTGGAGGAGTTGTTGGACAATTTGTAGGCGCGCGAGCTGGAATCATTTTGCCTTCCGCTTCCCCGGTTGACCTGCTACAAACCGCGCATGTCTGCCAAACTCACCATCGGCTTTCTCGGCGCGGGCAAGATGGCCACGGCGCTGGCCAAAGGCTTCCTCAACGCTAAATTGATCAAGCCCGGCCAGCTCATCGCCAGCGACCTTTATGAAGGCGCGCGCGCGGCGTTTGCCTCGGCCACCGACGCCAAGACGACCGACTCTAATCTCGACGTGTTGCGCGCGGCCAACGTGTTCGTGCTCGCGGTCAAGCCCGACCAGGTGGCGGGCGTGTTGAAGGAAATCCGCGCCGGCTTCACGGAAAAACACCTGCTGATCTCCATCGCCGCCGGCGTGACGCTGGCGAAACTGGAAGCCGGCCTGCCGGAAGGCGCGCGGGTCATCCGCGTGATGCCGAACACGCCCGCACTCGTCGGCGCGTCCGCCACGGCCTTCGCGTTGGGCAAATCCGCCACGCCTGCGGACGGCACGCTCGCGCAAAAGTTGTTCGCCGCTGTTGGCGTAGCCATGCAAGTAAAGGAATCGCTGCTTGACGCCGTCACGGGCTTGAGCGGCAGCGGCCCGGCGTATGTGTTCCTGATGCTCGAAGCCTTGAGCGACGGCGGCGTGGCGGCGGGTTTGCCGCGCGACGTGGCGACGAAGCTGGCGGCGCAAACATTGTTCGGAGCCGCCAAACTTCAGATCGAAACCGGCAAACATCCTGGCGAGTTGAAGGACATGGTTACCAGTCCTGGTGGCACGACCATCGAAGGACTGCATCGACTGGAGCGTGGCCGCGTTCGCGCCGCGTTGATCTCCGCAGTGCGAGCGGCAGCGGAGAAATCGAAGCAACTGGGGCAGGGCTGAGAAATTACGAACAAGCGGTTAATCCTAAGTGAACTTCCCGCCACCCACCGCAAAGCAAGCGCTCGTGCTCTGGTTTTCCCTGACGGCACTGGCCGTGGCCGTGTTGCTTGCGCTGGTGGGCGTCTTGTGCTGGGGCTTCGGCTGGGTTATTGAAAAGTTGTCGCCGGTGCTGCTGCCGCTCGCGGTGGCTGGCATTCTCGCCTATCTGCTCGATCCGGTGGTGGATTTTTTCCAGCGCCTGAAAATTCCCCGCACGCGCGCCATTCTCATGGTGTTCTTTCTCGCCGTGATGCTCGTGCTGATGTTGCTGGCCACGGTCGTGCCGCGGCTCATCACCGAGACGAGCACGCTGGTGGAGAAAGCGCCGGAGTTCTCCGAACAACTCCGCGTGAAATTGAGCGACTTGCTCGCGACTTCCAAGCTGGGCATGAAGGCCAAGGAAGCTTGGGACACGCAACTCGGTGAACCCGCCCAGAAATGGCTCGCCTCCGCGCTGCCGGCCTTTTCCGCGTGGGCGGTCGAGCAATTGACGAAGGTCGTGTCGTGGGCCGGATTGCTCATCGGCTTCGCGATGGTGCCGGTGTATGTCTTCTATTTTCTGCTGGAGAAAAAAGGCATTCAAGGCCGTTGGACCGATTATCTGCCGGTGCATGAATCACGCGCGAAGGAGGAACTGGTCTTTGTGCTCACGGCGATCAACGATTGCCTTGTTGTTTTTTTCCGGGGTCAGGTGCTCGTGTCGATGTGCTCCGGCACGCTGCTGGCCATCAGCTTTTCCATCCTGGGCCTGCCGTATGCCGTGCTGCTCGGTGTCCTCGCGGGCGTGCTCGGCATTGTTCCCTATCTTGGCATCGCGATCAGCCTCGTGCCCGCCGTGGCGTTGGCGGTCGTGCACTTCGGTGACTGGTGGCATCCGCTGATCGTGCTCGGCATCTTCGCCGTGGTGCAATTTCTCGAAGGCTTTGTCTATTCACCCAAGATCATCGGCGACCGCGTGGGGCTGCATCCGTTGACGATCATCATCGCCGTGATGACTGGCACGACGTTGCTCGGTGGGGTGCTTGGCGGCATGCTGGCCATTCCGCTCACCGCTGCATTGCGCACGGTGATGTTCCGCTACGTGTGGAAGCGGCGGCCGGATGCGGTGCCGGAGTAGCCGCAGACGAAACACGGATTGAACACCGATGTTCGGAACGAAAAAGCCGAGCGATAACCAGTCGAACTTGAATACCGCCTCGTGCTCATTCTTGAATCCGTGTTTTGTCCGTGTTCAACCCGTGACTGAATAATCGCGCGCTGGCTTCCGATCCGGTCAGTGCTCACCGAAAGTGAAATCGTCGAACACCGTCACGCTGTCCGCCTTCGTCCACACGCCGACTTTTCCCGCGCCGGTGAACGTTTTGTCTTCGGCGTCGTAGAGTGTCTTCCCATTGAAGACCACCGTGAACTTCGTTCCGGAAAACTTGACGCGCAGCGTGTGCCATTGCCCGGACGGAACCCTGACGTCGGCATTGCCGAACTGCGTCCGCCGGCCTTTGACGATGTGGTAAATCCGCACGTTGTCTTCGAGTGCGTTGGCGCGGCAGACATAATAATTATCCGCGTCCAGTGCACGCCAAACCACTCCCCCCGCCTGATCTTCCTTGCCCGCCAGCGCCTTGAACTTTACCTCCACGAAGCCGTCCTTGAGTTGGGTGGTGTTCTTGAGGCAGACCGGAAACGTCGCGGTGCCCGATTGCTTGAGGACATTCGGTTTGCTGGGCGCCGAGCTGTCCGGCTCGACGCTCCACTTCGCCGTGCCTTTGCCGGTCTGCGTCGCGATCCAACCAGCGGGCGGCTCGCCAGGCTTGGCGGCGTCAAAGTTCTCCGTGGACGCCGCCGTGGCATTGGCCAGCAATTGCGCGGAAGCTAACAGGGTAGTCATGGTCTTCATCTCAGGTGGTAAAAAAGTTTTCTTCCGAATGCGAATTGAATGACACTGTAACCACCGTGGACGAGAAGACAACTTCACAATCCGTGTTCGCGAAGACTGCTGCGTTCCTCGCGCTGCGCCGCAACACGTCGCTGCTCCTAGTCATGCTGGTGCTGGCCGGCACGGGCGAACGGCTCTGGCTCGGTTTCGCGCCCAAATATCTGGAAACGCTCGGCGCCAGCGTGCTCGTGATCGGCCTGTTTGACGCGCTGCAAACTTTGCTCGGCGCGGTCTATGCCTATCCTGGCGGCTGGCTGACCGACCACTGGGGCCAGCGCCGTTCGCTGCTGCTGTTCAACGCGCTTTCCCTCGCCGGCTACGTGCTGGTTCTCTGCTGGCAGCACTGGCTCGCATTGCTGCTGGGCGCGTTTTTATTTCTCGCCTGGAGCGCCTTCTCGCTGCCAGCCACTCTCGCCATCGTGGCCACGTCGCTCGAAACGAACCGTCACACCATGGGCATCGGCGTACAATCACTCGTCCGCCGTGTGCCGATGATGCTCGGCCCGCTGGCCGGCGGCTGGTTGGTGATGAAGTTCGGCTGGACGGAGGGCATCCACTTCGCCCTGCTCGGCTGCATCGGATTGAGCCTGCTCACCGGGATTTTCCAGTGGTTCATGGTCGAACCGGTGGCACCCGGGACGGCGGCGTTGGAGCGCGCCGTTTCGTTCCGGGACGTGGTGAAATCGTTTTCGCCGACGCTGCGTGAACTGCTCGTCAGCGACATCCTCATCCGCTTTTGTGAACGGATTCCCTACGCGTTTGTCATCCTGTGGGCGATGAATCACGGCGGAGTCAGCGCGCAGCAATTCGGACTGCTCGTCAGCATCGAAATGGTCACCGCCATGCTCTGCTACATTCCCGTCGCCCATCTCGCCGACAAATATGGCCGTCGTCCTTTCGTGCTCGCGACGTTCCTGTTCTTCACGCTTTTTCCCGTGACGCTGCTGTGGGCGGACAACTTCGCGTGGCTGGCCGTGGCGTTCGCGGTGCGCGGGCTGAAGGAGTTTGGCGAACCGGCGCGCAAGGCGCTCATCATCGGTGAAGCCGCGCCGGAACTGCGCGCCCGCACTTACGGCGCGTATTACCTGATCCGTGATTGCGTGGTAACAAGCGGCTCCCTGCTGGGCGCGTGGCTGTGGACGCTTGACCCGCGCGCGAACTTCCTCGGCGCGGCGCTTTGCGGCGCGCTGGGAACGGTCTGGTTCTGGCGTTACATTTATTCCCGTCCGATGCCATGGGAAGGTTGACGAATTCATCCGCCGGTTCATCATCACGCGCAAAGGTTCCATGAACACCGCCAACAAAATCACCATTCTGAGAATTTTGCTGGTGCCTTTTTTTGTCGCCCAGTTGCTCTACTACGCCAATGGCGGCGAAGAACAATACCGCCTGCTCGCGATCCTTTCCTTTGGGGCGGCGTCCCTGCTTGATGCCGTGGACGGCTACATCGCGCGTCGTTACCACCAGCAGACCGAGCTGGGCGCGATACTCGATCCGCTGGCCGACAAACTCCTGCTCGTCTCCGGGCTGGTCACGCTCAGTTTCGACCACCGGCCCGTGCTGGAACAATTGCCCCTGTGGCTGGCGTTAACCGTCTTCAGCCGCGATGTCATCATCCTCGTCGGCATGGCGGTGATCCACTACCTGTGCGGCAAAGTCAAAGTCCGCCCGCATGTAATCGGAAAAATTGCCACCGTTCTGCAAATGATCGCCGTCGCCTGGACGCTGCTGAAATGGGACGGCGGCTGGTTGTTCTACTGGTCGCTCGCGGCGGCGGTCTGCACCGGCATCTCCGGCCTGCTGTATATCGGCGACGGCGTGCGGCAACTGAACGCCAGCCCGCACAGTTCACCAACACCCAAGCCGTAAATGCGTTGGCCGTCGATTTTGCCAAGCGCAGATGCTCCTATTTCCTCGCCAACAATTCTTCGTTTCGCTAACAACTACCTCATGTCCCCGGCTGCGTTTGCATCGCGCATGGCGACCAGAACCGGAATAGTGGGGGTTTTTGCAATGTCAGGATTTTTATGAGCAACACCGAAAGAGTCGAAAAGCATTTCTATCCGAACGGCCAGTTGGAAAGTGAATTGACCTACACCTATTTTAAAGGCTCAGACCGTAGCTGGATTATCAAGCATTGGCATCCAAACGGGGTTCTCGAATCTGAAATGCCAGTTCGGAATGGAGTACCCGAAGGAGTCGTAAAACATTGGAATGAAAAGGGGGAGTTGATTGGCCAATACGAAATGCGGGAGGGAACCGGAGTTCAAAAGTTTTGGCACCCTGGTGGCTCACTCATGGTCGAGAACAGTTGGGTTAATTACGAGCGGACGGGCAGAGGGCGATATTACTATGAGGATCGGGAGGTCGGCAGCGAAACCTATGAAATTAGAGGCAGGCGAGTTTCAAAGAAGAAATATCTCGAAGCCTGTCAGAACGATCCCTCATTGCCGCGCTACGATGACATTTCAAAAGCGGAACCTCCAAAGAGGAAACCAAAAAAAGCAACGCCCGCCCCGGCCAAGGGATCGGTCGTCGAAAGCCCCCTGATCCAGAGGATGCTTTCAGCACCTGAAACCAAGGAGGTTTTAGGATGGTTGAAAAGCGGCCAATCGGGAATGCGAACCTTGGGAGAATTGCCGGATCAGGAATCATCCATTGAACTGGCTGAGGAGGTTTATGCACTGGGAGCCACCAAGGTATGGGCCGTGAAAATCGACAACTACGGCCCGGACGGAGAGAACACCGGCAAACTGATTGTCTCGCTCCCGAAGGAGCCAAGGAAGCGGAAGAAAGTATTTGCCTGGTGCGGAGAATGGGCTGAACAAACTGGTTACGACCCGGAGGAAGACGTTGGTCAGGAACACCTGTTCGTGATGCTGGATTGAAAACGCCAGCAGCTACTCGTACCGCATCGATTCGCAGCGATCAAGGTTCGCGCCTTTCAAACCGAACTCTCACTTCGCGCCCTGCTCAATCCATTTCTTCAGCAGTTCCACCTGCTTGTCGCCCAGCTTGTGTTTTTCGGGCACCGCGATGTCCTCGTCCTTGCCCGCGGCGATGATGAGCAACGGGCTTTTGGCGCTGTTGGTCGCGAGCACCGCCGCGCCATAATTTTTCCCACCTTTGAGCACGGCCTCGCGCGAGTCAGCACGGAAACCGCCATTGGCCTGCGCCTCCCCGTGGCATTCGACGCACGCCGCCTTGAGGATCGGCTGGATGTCCCTGGCAAAAGTGAGTTCCTTCACGAATTCCTTGATCGGTCCTTCCGGCCAGGCCGCGCCCTGGTCGATCCACGCGCGCAGCAAACCGATTTGCTCCTTCGTGAGCGGCTGGCTTTTGCCCTTGTCGTCCGGCGGCGGCATCAAGCCTTCCTCAATCAGCCCCGCGACCATGTGGATCAACGGGCTTTTCTCGCTGTTGCCGGGGATGATGTGCGGGCCGTCGGAGCCTTTCTTGAACGCGCCTTCCTTGGTGTCGAGACGGTATTTGCCTTTTTGCTTTTCCGGCCCGTGGCAACTGAAACACGACTCTTTGAGCAGCGGGTAAATCTCCTTTTCAAAATCCACCTTGCGCGGCACGGGCAGTGGCAGCTTTTTCACATCCACCTCCGCCGCACGGACGGCAAAGGACAGCGCCAGCAGCAAACTGCACAGCGTCAAAACAGCCCATTGAAATCCGAATCGCGTCATAAGAATATCCCGTCAGCCACGGTTTGATCTGTGTCAAACTAGCGGTGGGGCGCGCCCTTGCCAAGCGGGAGTTTTGGCGGAGCACCGCTCAGGGCTTCGCTGTGGCCCGCGCTATGAGGAACGTCTTCAGTTTCTCCGCCATCTGCCCGCCGAAGCCGGGCACCGCGGCGATTTCGTCCACGGTCGCGAGGCGCAGCCGGTGCACGGAGCCGAATTTTTTCAACAACGCCGCTTTGCGCTGTCCGCCAATCCCGGGAAATTCATCGAGCATGCTTTCGGAAATTTTCTTGAGCCGCAGTTGCGCGTTGTAAGTGTTGGCGAAGCGATGCGATTCGTCGCGCACCCGTTGCAAGAGTTTCAGCGCGCCGGAATCGTGGCTCAATCGCAGCGGCTCGCTCTGGCCGGGGCGAAAGATTTCCTCGAATTCCTTGGCGAGACCGATGACCGGAAGGTGGCCGAGACCCAGTTTCGCCAACTCGGCGCAGGCGGCATTGAGCTGCCCCTTGCCGCCGTCGATCAGGATCAAATTCGGAAATGTCTCCGCATTCAACCCGCGCGGTTCAACCGCGACTGATACCTTCGTTTCCACGACTTGGATTCTGGATTCTGGATTCTGGATTCTGGATTCCGCTTCCTGCTTGAGCCTCGTATAGCGCCGCCGCACCGTCTCGGCCATGCAAGCGAAATCGTCCTGGCCCACGACGGTTTTCATTTTGAAGCGGCGATAGTTTGCGCGATCCGGTCGGCCATTTTTGAAACTGACCAGCGAGGCGACGGCGAAGGTGCCGCTGATGTTGGAAATGTCGAAGCCTTCGATGCGCTGCGGCGGCGCGGGCAGGTTCAGCGCCCGGCCCAACTCCGCCAGGTCGCGCAGCGGATCAATGGCCAGCGGCAGTGTGTAGGGAACGCGCGGGAAGGATTTGGTTTTCTCCGTGGTGTGGCGCAGACCGGCCAACGCATCGCGGTATTTGGCGGCGCGCTCGAAGTCGAGTTCGGTCGCGGCCTTTTTCATGGCGGCCTCGAGTTGTTGCGCGACTTCCTCGCGCTGACCGGAGAGAAAATCGCAGGCGGCGAGCACCTGTTGGAGATACTGTTCCCGCGTCACGTTGCCGATGCACGGCGCGGTGCAGAATTTTAAGTTGCCGTAGAGGCAGTGCTTGTAGTCGCTCTCGTTCGGCGTGAGCGGACGGCAGCCGCGCAGGTTGAATTGTTTGCGGGCGAGCAGCATGGTCTGCCGCGCTCCGAGCGAATCGACAAACGGACCGAAGTAACGCGCGCCATCGTCCTGTTTAAGCCGCGTGAACGTGAACCGGGGAATGGGATCGTTCAGATTCACCTTGAGCAGCAGGAAGCGTTTGTCATCCCGGAAGCTGATGTTGTAGCGCGGTTGAAATTCCTTGATGAGCTTGCCTTCGAGCAGCAGCGACTCCGGCTCATTGCGGACGACGTGAACATCGAAGTCATGGATGGCCTCGACCAGCGCGTTGAGTTTCAGATCCCAACTTTGTCGGCGGGAAGGATGGAAATATTGGCTGACACGTTTACGGAGATCCCGCGCTTTGCCGACGTAGATCACCGTGCCAAAGCGATCCTTCATCAGATAGATGCCGGGCTTGTGCGGCAACTGGCTTACCTTATTCCGGATGTGGTCGATCGCGGGCATGGATTCTCTGGTTGCCCAACGCTATCATGGGAACCAGTTGGAACTCCAGAGAGATGCGGTCTTCCTAGACGCGCTGCTTCCGACGCCACATCACGGCGGCGGCCAAGGGCAGCCCCAGCAGTAGCAGGGAAGAAGGTTCGGGTACGACTGTGGTGAAACCGCGCACGGCGACAACGTGGTCACCGCCGACAGCGGCGAAGGTCGAAAAAAGAAAGTCGCCGGTCACCGGATCAATGGCGGCACCTTGCGCGCCTCCTAATCCGGTCATAAATACTTTGCGGGTGCCCAGGATGGGATCCCCGTTGCTATCGATCTCGTAACTGGCAATGACACCGGTGTCGAATTCGGTGATCAGAACACTGTTGGCGCTGAACAGCGGATTGCCGGCGGGAATATAAATCACGCCCTCCGGTCCACTACCGATGGGCAGCGACAACGCAGATCCCACCGAGCCGATGTTGTAAGTGCCTGATCCGTCCGCTGTGATCGCGGCGTCGTACCAGCTGTCTCCGTCGTAGGAGGCGATTTTCAAACGTCCGCCACCGCCAAAACTGTTGGGCACAAAGGCCAGCGTGCCCACGGAAGAAGTGATTCCCAGCGGTGTTAAATCGATCAATTTGTCCGGCGTGGAACTGCCTAGCTTGATCTGCCCGATGTAATTGTCACTGTAACTGGTGTAGAACAGCACGTTGCCCGGGCCGTAAACCAAGCCGCCATCAATACCTCCAAGCGGACTGCTCGCTGTGGCCACCAAGGACGCCGAAGTTCCGCTAAAGCCCGTCACGTGGTTGCCCGCCCCTCGCGTCAATCCCAGGGAATATATCGCAGCGGACGTGATGTTCGCATCGCCACCCAGCAGAAGTTTGTTCGAGTCGCCGGCCTTGAACGCCAAACCACCGTAGCTGCTGGGGACATCCAACGCCGCCCCCAAGTCAACGAACGTGTAAGTGCTCGAATAAAAAGGATCAATGGCCGTCACCGCCATCGCAGGGCTGGCGCAAAAGGTGAGTAGCCAGGCGGCCAGCAGCCGACGGCAAAGATGTGGTTTTGTTTTCATAGACGCGATTGATTTTCCCGACGTTATGGACTTATCATAAACCATTCCTTTTACCAGCGAAAAATTCCCCCGCGGGGTTGATGAATCGAACGGCGGAGCGGCGCATTCCGCTCTCGACATTACTCTGACGACATTCGACATTCGCAGCGCATGGCGCGTGTCGTCTTGGATCAACTTTCCAAATCGTTCCCCAGCCCCAAAGGCGGGGCGATTCACGCCATCCGTGTCCTGAATCTCGTCGTCGAAGACCGTGAATTGCTCGCCCTCGTCGGCCCCTCCGGCTGCGGCAAAACCACGCTTCTGCGGCTCATTGCGGGGCTGGAAGAGCCTGACGCGGGCGGCATCGTCATCGACGGCACGGCGATGAACCGCGTCGCGCCAAAAGATCGCGACGTGGCGATGGTCTTCCAAAACCATGCGCTCTACCCGCACCTGACCGTGCGTGAAAATCTGGCCTCGGGCCTGGTCTGGCGGAAGTTTTCCCAAAGCGAAATCGAGCAGCGCGTCCAGGAAGTCACCTCCCTGCTGGCGCTGGAGGATTGTTTGGACCGTCGGCCCGAACACATTTCCGGCGGCCAGCGGCAGCGGGTCGCGCTCGGTCGCGCGCTGGCACTGAAGCCGAAGCTGTTTCTGCTGGATGAACCGCTTGCCAGCCTCGACGCGCCGATGCGCGCGCAAATGCGCCGCGAGATAAAATCCCTCCAGCGTCGGCTGGGCGTCACGATGATTTACGTCACGCACGACCAGTCCGAGGCGCTGACGCTGGGCGACCGCATCGCAGTGATGAAGAACGCCGCAATCGAACAATGTGCCGACGCCCGCACCCTTTACCACCACCCTGCCAACCAGTTTGTCGCCGGTTTCATCGGCTCGCCCGCGATGAATTTTTTCACGGGCACACTTGCTCGACAAGCAGGCCGTCTTTGCTTTCGGGAGCAGAGCGCGGCCACCGGAGCAGGCGAATGGAGCCTTCCGCTGAATGATGAACTCGCCGGCAAAGAAGGCCAGGCCGTCGTGCTTGGCCTCCGCCCGGAACACTTGCGGCTGGCCGCGACTGCGGAGAACCACGCCGAACCGCGCGTGGTCGCGACGGTCGAACTCGTGGAAATGCTCGGCGCGGAGACACACCTGCATTTGCGGCACGCCGGGCGTGGTTTCGTCGTTCGCGTGCCCGGCCTCACCGCCCACACGGTGGACGAAAAGATTTCGCTCACCTTCGACTGGCACGACGCTCGCTTCTTCGATGCGGCCACTTTCGTCGCCCTCGGGTAGCACCCGCGACTCGCCGGTGCGACCAAGATTGCTTCGCCGCCGCCGCGGAAATGCTACACTGCCGCCATGAGTTCGCTATCATTGCACGAGTTTCATCACGGCCTGGGCGCGCGGTTCGTCGAAGTGAACGGCGCGGAAGTCGTGGCCGGTTACGGCGACGCGCTCGGCGAGCACACAGCGTTGCGGGAGACGGCGGGCGTTCTCGATTTGAGTTTTCGCGGACGGCTGTGCGTCACGGGTGCGGATCGTCAGACTTTTCTCCACGGCCAGGTCACCAACGACGTGAAGGCGCTCCAGCCCGCCACCGGCTGTTACGCCGCGCTCATCACCGCCAAGGGGAAAATGCAGAGCGACCTGAACATCTGGTGTCTCGCGGACGAACTGCTGCTCGATTTCGAGCCAGGCTTGAGCAAAGCCGTCGCGCAGCGGCTCGACAAATACATCATCGCCGCTGACGTGCAAATCGTGGACGCCGCACCGGACTACGGGCTGTTGAGCGTGCAAGGGCCGAAGGCGGAAGCCGTCGTGCGTCTGCTCGCCCTGCCTTGGGAAATTTCAGCGAAGCCGGCGAGTTTCACCACCGCGACGGACGCCACGCTCGGCCAGCTTTACTTGATGCAACAGCCGCGCACGAGTGCGGCCGGTTTTGATGTGTTCGTGCCCACGGCGGCGCTCGGCGCGGTGGCGGACAAATTGATCGCGGCGGCAAAATCGCTCGGCGGACGCGCCTGCGGCTGGGACGCGCTGGAACTGGCGCGCATCGAAGCGGGCATTCCCCGTTACGGCGCGGACATGGATGAAAACAATTTACCGCCGGAAGCCGGACTGGACGCGCGGGCCATCAGCTACACGAAGGGCTGCTACATCGGGCAAGAAGTGCTCGCGCGCATCCGCACTTACGGGCAGGTGGCGAAAGCGCTGCGCGGCTTGCGGCTGGCGGACGATTTGAAAACGTTGCCAACGAAGGGTGACAAACTGTTCAAGGCCGGCAAGGAGATCGGCTTCATCACCAGCGCGGTGTATTCGCCGACGTTCCAAACAAACCTCGCTCTCGGCTACGTGCGGCGGGAGGCGAACCAGATCGGAACCGCATTGACCTTGCGAACTGTTGAGGATGGTGAAAGCAATGCGAAGATCGTGGAACTGCCGTTTCGTTAGCCGTTCGATTCTGGACGTGACAAGGCGGGGGCTTCATGGCAATGCTCAGGGGCATGAAACGAACTAGCTGGATTTGTGTCTTCAGCGCGCTGTTGGCGTGCGGTCTCGTCGGCGCGGCCGAAGGTGAAAAAAAAGAAGAGAAGAAAGCCGCCAGCACGCCGGATTTCACCGACCCTGCCAAACTCACCGCGAAGGCGCCGGAAACTTTCAAGGCGCAATTTGACACGACGAAAGGGAAAATCACCATCGAGGTTACGCGCTCGCTTTCGCCCAACGGCGCGGATCGCTTTTACAATCTTGTCCGCTCCGGCTACTTCAAGGACATCGCCTTTTTCCGCGTGATTCCCGGGTTCATGTGCCAGTTCGGTGTCCATGGCGATCCGAAGGTTTCCGCAACCTGGCGCGAGGCGCGGATTGGCGACGACCCCGTCAAAGGGAGCAACAAGCGCGGCGCTGTCACTTTTGCCACCGGCGGCCCCAACACGCGGACCACGCAACTCTTCATCAATTACGATGACAACAGCCGACTCGATGGCTCAGGCTTCTCCCCTTTCGGCAAGGTGACGGAGGGCATGGACGTGGTGGACAAAATTAACGGCGAGTATGGCGAAGGCGCTCCGAGCGGGCGGGGGCCTCACCAGGGCCGAGTTCAGCAGGAGGGCAACGCTTACCTGAAAAAAGATTTTCCAAACCTCGACTACATCAAATCCGCCACGATCCTGCCTTAACTTGTCCAGGCTCTCAACTTGAAGCTACCGAACCATGAGCACCACCCCCAACGAAGTCGCTGTCATCAAAACCACCGCCGGTGAACTGATCCTCGAACTCTGGCCCGACGTCGCGCCCAAGACGGTCGAGAATTTCAAGACCCTCGCCAAAAAAGGCTTTTACGACGGCACCTCCTTCCACCGGATCGTCAAAGGTTTCATGGTCCAGGGCGGCGATCCGCTCACCAAGGATGCCAGCCAGGAGCATCGCTGGGGCACCGGCGGGCCGGGCCACCAGATCAAGGCGGAGTTCAATGACCGCTCGCATGTGCGCGGCGTCATCTCGATGGCCCGCTCGCAAGACCCGGATTCCGCGGGCAGCCAGTTTTTCATTTGTCTCGCCGACGCCAAGTTTCTTGACCGGCAATACACGGCCTTCGGCAAACTCATCCGCGGCGATGATGTGCTCGGCAAACTCGGTGACATCCCGACCGTCTCCAGCGGCGGCGGCGAAAAAAGCCGCCCCATCGACCGTCAGGGCGTGGAGAGCATCAAAATTGTCGCGGCGGATTCCGTAAAGTGACGCGGTGGCGGCGGTCTGTGACCGCCGTGAACACTCCGTCCGGGACGCTGATGAAGCTCGAAGAACTGGCTCAAGTCCTGGTCTCACTCGGCTGTCCGCCGGAGAAATCCGCCGAGATGGCTGTTCAGTTGAACAAGCGCGCGCAGCAGTTGGCCGACCAGAAACAGCAAACTCACGAAGCCGCCCTGACGCACTTGCTCGGCTTGATGAAACAAGGCTGGGCCGCTCAGCCGAAAGAAATGAAGAATCAGAATGAAGGCTCGCGCACAAAAGTTTGAACCGGTCAGCTCCTGAATCCGGAATTCTTTTTATGATCGAACCCTGGCCTCAAATCAGTTCCAAGCCGCTCGGCGATTTTCGGATTTTCACCCTTCGCGCCGACCGGAAGGTTTCACCGCGCACGCACCGGGAACACGATTTCTTTGTCATCGACAGCTTGAATTGGGTCAACGTGGTTGCCGTGACGCCCGACCAGCAGATCGTTCTGGTCGAGCAATACCGTCACGGCTCGAACACGGTGGAGTTGGAAATCCCCGGCGGCGTGATGGACGCGGAAGACACCTCACCCGAAGCCACCGCCCTGCGCGAATTGGACGAGGAAACCGGTTACCAGGGCGAGAACGCGCGCGTCGTCGGCCAGGTGCTCGCCAACCCGGCCATTATGAGCAACTGCTGCTACACCGTGTTCGCCGAGAACTGCCAGTTGCGCAACGAGACGCGCTTCGACACCGGCGAAGACATCGTCACGCGCCTCGTGCCGCTCGCGGACATCCCCCAACTCATCGCGGAAAATAAAATCCGCCACTCGGTGATGATCGCTGGACTCTACCATTTCGAGCTGTGGCGGCGGAACGGCGGCGCTCGCTGACCGAAGCTTGGGAGGGCGGCGATTCCCCCGCGCCCTGTCTTTCCGAAATGAATGCGCGCTACTTGCCCTGCCTCACTTTTTCCTTCTTCTCCTCCAATTCGGCTTGAATCGACTTGCGATCACTCTGGAGTTGCTTCTCCAATTGCGCCACCGCTTCGGCATTGCCCTTCTCCCGCTCCTTGGCGATCTGGCCGTGGAGAAAGATTTCGCGGTCGGCGAACTTGGCCTTGTGTTCGCCCTCCAGTTCGGCGAGGCGGCGCTTCTGTTCATCGGTGAGCTTGACGGGCGGCGCGGACTTGCCCAGCCGTTCCATCGCGAGTTCGTAGGCGGATTTCATGAGGGAAGAATACAGGAGACAGAATCCAGAATCCAGAATTCAGAATCATTAACTCGCAGGCATCCACCCGAACTCCGAAGCGCTGGGGAGGGCGCGGTTCCACCCGCGCCCCATCTTTCCGAAACAATCGGGCTGAGGTGGAACCCAGCCCTCCCGAAGTTCTCGGGTGGTTTCCTCAAATCGCAATTTCCACCTGCCCCTCGACCACGCGCGTTGGATAGGAGCGCACGGGCTTGTCGTCCCGCGTCAAACAGGCGCCGGTCTTCACGTCGAATTCCCAGCCGTGCAGCGGGCAGAAGACGCGGCCATTTTCAAAACAGCCCGCGCCCAGCGGCCCGCCGCGATGCGGACACTGGTCGTCAATCGCGTAAAACTGGCCATCCAAATTGAAGAGCGCAAACTCGCGGCCCTGCACATGCACCGTGCGACAATGGCCGGGCGGCAGGCTGGAGACTTCGGCGACGGGAGTGAAATTGCTCATGGATTAGCGGGCGATGTAGGCAACTTACGAGTTCGTCAATCAGAATAATAAACTTTGCAGGCGCATTTCCCATCACGCAGCGTGACAAAAACACCCTCAGCATCATAGGCACCCTTCGTCGGATCCAAGAAAAACCTCATCTCGTCTGGATGAGAGTGAAGGGCGGGCACCGTAAAGCGACCTCCTTCCGGAAACTCTCGGTGTAACGCGGCCATCACCTCTGGCTCGGTCATTCCCTCGTGGACAGCAGCAAAGAACCTTCTGAAAGGTTT
The DNA here is from genome assembly GCA_046593035.1 of Limisphaerales bacterium. GTDB lineage: Bacteria > Verrucomicrobiota > Verrucomicrobiia > Limisphaerales > JAYTXL01 > JAYTXL01. The sequence continues at coordinate 51,785 of JBKJSC010000121.1, forward strand.
GATCGGTGTGAAATCAAACAGGTGCATCGCGATGATGCTTACTCCAAACACCGCCGCGATACCGGCGCATAAAACCGAACGGAAGTGACGTGCTATCGGAATTGAAACGCCCAAGGCGACCAAGAGCGCCGTGCCAGTATAAAGCCACGATCCCAAATTCGCTCCAGAAATTTCCAAAAGGTATGCGACCCACCCCACCAGCGTAAGAGAAAGCACCACCAACACGATGCTGGCACGACGCGCCCACTTGCGATCACATGGCGCAAGAAGTGAGAGGAACGGCGAGAAAAGGATGGCAGCGATGACGAAAAATAGTATTAACGGAAACTCTGGACTCATGTTCGCCTCCTAATTCTTGATATTCTATTTCGTCCCCTCGCCTCCGACCTTCTTGTTCTTCTTCCACGGTTGATCAGGAAATTTTTCCGGCAGCTTGAACGCCTGCGGTTTTGGTTTGGCAAGTTCCAATTCCGGATCGCCCGTCGCTGCGGGGGCCGCACCGGGAGTAGTCATGTTCCCTTTCCACGAGGCGATGCGCGCTTGCAAGCCGTGATGTTCGGCGGTCGTTTTGTCGCCGCTCTTCATGTAGAACAGCGAGAGGTTGGTGTGGACGAGTTGCTCGTGCGGTTTGAGTTTCTCGGCCTTGTGCCCCTCGGCGATGGCCGTGGCGTAGTCGCCTTTGCGATACCACGCCATGCCGAGCGCGAGTTGCGCCTCGAAGTTCGCCGGGTCTTCGGACAGCACGGCCTGTAGCTTGGCGATGGCGGAATCGTAATCGCCGGTGCTGAAGTCGAACATCGCATCGTCGTATTGTTCCAGGGGCGTCGGCATAATCAGTTTGACCGTCGCACCGTAACGCATGCCGGCGTTGGCGCGCAAGCAGCGATGGGTCTCGAAGGATTTTCTTTCCCTGCTGCGAACGACTGTTAATCTCCCTCCACAATTTTACCAAAAATGAAAACGCGCTCGCTCCTGCTCTGCTTTCTCCTCGCCACCGCCACCGCCGTCCGGGCTGACGGGCCGACCGACAATCTCGCGGACAAAGTCCGCCGCGTGCCGCCACCGGGAGTGCAGATTTCGGCGGATGACCGCGCGGAACTCGAAAGCGGCGCGGCCGCGCTCGGCAAAGAGATTGAGGCGTTGCGCGCCTCGCTTAAGGGCCGGCCGGCGTTGCTCGATTTGCTGCCAGATGTGCAGATTTATCACAACGCCGTCCGCTACGCGCTGGCGCAGGACGAGTTTTATCAGACCAACCAGGTCGGCGTCGCGCGCAGCCTGCTCAAGCAGGGAACGGAGCGGGCGCAGGCGTTGCGCGACGGCAAAGCGCCGTGGACGACGCAGACCGGTCTGGTGGCGCGCGGCTATCTCTCGCGGATCGACGGCTCGGTGCAGCCTTACGGGATGGTCGTGCCGGCGTCGTTTGTGCCCGGCGGCGCGCCGTTGCGGTTGGACTTTTGGATTCATGGACGCGGCGAAAACCTGACCGAACTGAGTTTCATTAATGACCGGCAGCGCTCGCCCGGGGAATTTGTGCCGCCCAACGCCTTCGTGTTGCATCTATACGGGCGCTATTGCTGCGCGAACAAGTTCGCCGGCGAAATTGATTTGTTCGAGGCGCTGGAGCACGCGAAGAAAAATTACCCGGTCGATGACAACCGGCTCGTCGTGCGCGGTTTCTCGATGGGCGGTGCGGGCTGCTGGCAGTTCGCCGCGCATTTCCCCGGCGTTTTCTGCGCCGCCGCACCGGGCGCGGGCTTTGCGGAGACGGCGGATTTTCTCAAGGTGTTCCAGAAAGAAACGGTGCAGCCGGCCTGGTACGAGAAGAAGCTCTGGCACATGTATGATTGCACCGATTACGCGATCAACTTCTTCAACCTGCCGACCGTGGCCTACAGCGGCGAAATCGATTCGCAGAAGCAGGCCGCCGACATCATGGAAAAAGCGATGGCCGCCGAGGGATTGAAAATGACCCACATCATCGGGCCGAAAACGGCGCACAGCTACGAAAAGAACGCGAAGGTGGAAATCAACCGGCGCCTCGGCAGCATCGCTGAAAAAGGCCGCGACCCGCTGCCGGAGCACGTGCGTTTCACGACGTGGACGCTCCGCTATAACAAGTCGCACTGGGTCACGGTGGACGGTCTGGAACAGCATTGGGAACGCGCGCGCGTGGACGCGGACATCGACGACGAAAACGACAGCTTCAAGGTGGCGACGAAGAATGTCTCCGCGCTGACGCTCACTATTCCTTCCGGCCACTATCCGTTCCCAATCAACAAAAGGGCGAAGATCATTCTCGATGGTCAAAAGCTCGACGCACCGTTGGCCGAAACAGATCGCTCGTGGACGGCGCATTTCAGCAAGTCGGGCAAGAAATGGGCGCTACTGGAAAAGACAGACGACGGTTCGCTCGCCAAGCGCCACGGTCTCCAAGGCCCGATTGACGACGCGTTCATGGATTCCTTTCTGATGGTGCATCCGACGGGGCCAGCGCTGAACGAAAAAGTCGGTGCCTGGGCGGCGGCGGAAGAGGCCCACGCGGTTGACCATTGGCGCCGGCAGTTCCGGGGCGAGGCGCGCGTGAAGGACGATTCCGCCGTGACGGACGAAGACATCGCGGCGCACAACCTCATCCTCTGGGGCGATCCGTCGAGCAACAAAGTGCTCGCGAAGATTGCGGGCAAGTTGCCGATCAAATGGGACGTGCAAAGTGTGCGCGTCGGCGCGCAGGTGTTCGCGTCGGCGGATCATGTGCCGGTGCTGGTGTATCCGAATCCGCTCAACCCGAAGAAGTATGTCGTGCTCAACAGCGGTTTCACTTTCCGCGAATACGATTACCTGAACAACGCCCGGCAGATTTCCAAGCTCCCCGACTTCGCCATCGTCGATGTGAGCAAGCCGGTCACCGCGCGTCTGCCGGGCGGCATCGCCACGGCGGGATTCTTCGGCGAACAGTGGGAATTGCCTGCGGCCGCGAAGTAATTCACGGCAAAGCCGTGCCAGCCGCAGACCAAACTTGAATTCAGGCGGTTTGTGCTTACAGTTCCCAGATGAAACGCACAACACAGCGCCTATTCGTATTTCAGCCGGCATTGCTCATTGCCCTCTTGTTCACCCTTGGAGCAGCCCGCTCCGGCGCGCCCCGCGCAGCGGGTTCGCCCAGCCAGCCAGCCCCCAGCGCGGCCGCCCCTGTCGATTCCTCTTCCCGTGGAGGATTAAGTTTCTTCCAATCGCAATCCTCCTCTCAGACCAAACCGGACGAGCGGCGTTCGGAAATCCGCGTGGCTGGCCTGGCCACATCATTGAAGCGATTTGACGCCATAAATGCCGCCGCCAAAAAAGGCGACCTCAGCTCGATGGCACTCATGGGCAATTTTTATTACTGGCAACTGGTCAAGCCCGACATCGCCGATCCCATTGAACAGGAGCAGCGCGGTTTCGTGGAAGCGGCGAAGTGGTTCAAGAAGGCCGCCGACAAGGGCCACGCGGAATCGCAATACAACCTGGGCCGGCAATACTATCACGGTGACGGCGTGAAACAGAATTTTGGCGAAGCCGCGAAGTGGTTTCGCAAAGCAGCGGTGCAATATATCGCCGATGCGCAAAACAAGCTGGGCTTCATGAACGCCGCCGGACTGGGGATGCGCCCGAATTACACCGAGGCATTCAAATGGTACAAACTCGCCGCCGGTCAGGGACACATCCAGGCGCAACACGGACTGGGCCAGCTTTACTTCGAGGGTCAGGGCGTGCCGCGGGATTACGCCGAGGCGGTGAAATGGTTCGGCCGCTCCGCCGCGCAAGGCTACGCCGAGGCGCAATTCATGTTGGGAGTTTGCGCGCAGCGCGGTCACGGCGGACCAAAGGATTTGATTGAGGCCATCAAATGGCTGCGGAAAGCGGCGGAACAAGGCCATGCCCGCGCGCAAGCTACGCTCGGCGATTGCTATGACAAGGGTGAAGGCGTGGCGCAGGACGCGCAGCAGGCCGTCAACTGGTATTCCCAAGCGGCGGAACAGGGCGACGGCCCGGCGCAATTCAAGTTGGGGAGTTATTTCGCCGCCGGCAAGGGCGCGTCAACCAATCTGGTGGAGGCCTTCAAATGGCTGGAACTCGCCGCGAGCAACGATGAAAAGGACGCCGTCGTCGCCCGCGATCAATTGCAACGCAAGATGACTCCCGAACAGATCGCCAAAGCCAAAACACTCGTGGCGAATTTTGGGAAAGCTCCGGCCGAGCCTGAGAAAGCCGCCAAGCCGTAAGACGGCGGCAGGTCGGCAGACTGCGCGGCGTTGGACTGTGTTGTTGTTGGATTAGCGTTGCGTCCAGTTTGAAACCGTCGTGATGCGCCTGCGCTTTATTTATGAAAACCCGTTTCTTCACGACCGCCGCCTTGCTCGTCGCGCTGGGAATCTTCGCCGCCGCGCCACCCGCCAAGAAGGCTCAGTCCGCCGACCTTCAGCCGAATCCCCGGAAGCTCAACCCGCCGCCCGGCGTCGTCGTGCCTGCCGATGTGAAGGCGGAACTCAGCACCGGGGCCGCCGCGCTCGGCAAGGAGATCGACGCTTTGCGCGCGTCGCTGAAGGACAAGCCCGTGCTGCTCGCGCTGCTGCCCGACGCGCAGATTTACTACAACGCCGTCCGCTACGCGCTCGAGGACGACATCTTCACCAGCACGAACCAGTTCAACACCGCGCGCAATTTGCTCAAGCAAGGTCACGAGCGCACGAAGCAACTCGCCGCCGACCAAGCGCCGTGGAACACCAAGGCCGGCCTGTTCGTGTTGAAGAAGGAACTCGAAGGCAAGGCCAAGACGCCGACCCCGCTCACGCACGTCCCTGTCGTGCGCGGCTACGTGTCGAAGATTGACGGCTCGGTGCAGCCTTACGGACTCAAGGTGCCCGTGACCTATCTAACCGGCGACGACAAGCCGCGCCGCCTCGACTTCTGGCTGCACGGGCGCGGCGACACGTTAAACGAGATTGCCTTCATTGACGGCCAGTCGCGCGCTGGCGGCACGTTCCTGCCCGACGACGCCTTCGTGCTCGACCCTTACGGCCGCTTCATGAACGCCTTCAAGTTCGCCGGCGAGACGGATGTTTGGGAAGGGCTGGAGCACGCGGCGAAGCACTATCCGATTGACCGCAACAAGCTCGCCATGCGCGGCTTCTCGATGGGCGGCGCGGGTGCGTGGCACCTCGGCGCGCATCACCCGGACAAGTTCGCGTCCGTGAATCCCGGCGCGGGTTTTGTAGACGTGAAGAACTACCAGAAGCTGGCGGACAAACTCGACACCATCCCGTGGTATGAGCAGAAACTCTGGAACCACTACGACCCGCTCGCGTGCCCCATCAACTTCGTCAACACCACGCTCGTGGCTTACAGCGGCGAGATTGACGCGCAGAAAGCCGCCGCCGACCTCATGGAAGCCGCGCTCCTCAAGGACGGCGTGAAGATGACCCACATCATCGGCCCCAAGACCGGCCACGCCTACGAGCCGGAAGCGAAGAAGGTCGTCGCGAAACTCGTGGACGAAGCGACGACCAAGGGCGTGGACCATCAGCCGAAGAAGGTCACGCTGGTGACGCATTCGCTGAAGTTCAATTCAGCGCACTGGCTGACCGTGAACGCGCTGGAGAAGCATTGGGACGAAGCCCGCGTCGAAGCTGAGTTTGTTTCGAAAGGTGGTGCGAATGAATTTGTGGTGGTGAAAACGCGCAACGTCATTGGCTTCTCTCTCGACATTGTGCCAGCGGGTATGGCAGGTCGAAGAGCGAAGATCATCGTGGACGGCCAGGACTTTGGTTTCCGCCATATGAATTTACGCCACACGAGTGGTTTTGATGAGCCGCCAGCATCCACTATCCCCTCAAGCACATGGAAATACTCCGCCATCAAGTCCGGTGGAAAGTGGGGCGAGCGCAATCCGAGTCTCAGTACGAACTCCGGCCTCGCGAAGCACCACAACCTCCAAGGCCCCATTGACGACGCCTTTATGGACTCGTTCGTGATGGTGCGGCCCACGGGCCAGCCGTTGAACGCCGTCGTCGGCCAATGGGCGAAGACCGAGCTGGCCGAGGCTGTGTTTCACTGGCGGCGCTACTTTCGCGGTGAAGCTCGCGTGAAGGACGACTCCGCCATCACCGACGACGACATCAAGAAGAGCAACCTCGTCCTCTGGGGCGATCCGTCGTCGAACAAGCTCCTCGCGCGCATCGCCGACAAGCTGCCCATCAAGTGGAGCGCGAAGGAAATCAAAGTCGGCGACAAGACCTACGACGCCACGAAGCATGTGCCCGCGTTCATCTTCCCGAACCCGCTGAATCCGTCGCGCTACGTGGTCATCAACTCTGGCTTCACTTTCCCGCAGTTCGCTGGCGCTTCAAACTCGCAACAGACGCCCAAGCTCCCCGACTGGGCCATCCTCGACATCAGCGTCCCGCTCGCCGACCGCGTCGGCGGCAAGGGTGTGGTAGACGCAAACTTCTTCGGAGAGCGTTGGGAGTTGAAGCCTGCTGCCAAGTAATTGCCAGGGTGTGATTGCCCCATCTCGAATGGAGCGCGGCCTTCAGGCCGCTTCATCCTTCGGCTGCCAAGCGTGTTTGCACCCACTGAAAACTTCGGACGTGGAAGCGGCGTGAACGCCGCGCTCCTATTTCGCCGCCTTGGGCGCGTTCCGTTGCAACTCGGCGGCGATGGCCTTCAAGTCATTCGACACGGCCTGCACTTCCGCCTGACCCGCGCCGATGGCTTTGAGGATTGCCAGCGCGTCGTTCCCGTGGGCCACGGCCTCTGTCGGCGAATACGCGCTATTCAGCACCACGTGAAGCGCCTTCGCCAGCCGCGCCTGCTGCACGGCGGATAATTTCCGATCTGTCAGAGCCGCAGATAAATCTTCCGCCAACCGACTGATCGAATCCCGGCCGGGCTTCGAGGGGCCTTGCACCGCGCCAATCAAATCCTTTTGAAATTGCTGCGGCAGTCCGGGCGTGACCTGCGTCTTGGTCACCAGCGCGGCCAAATCTGCCTGCAACCGGGTGATGTTTTGCTGTTGCGCCTCGGGCAACGGCACGGTGTTCGCGGGTTGGGCCGCCGGTTTGGCAGTCGGTGCCGCTGCAGGCGCGGGCGGCTTGGTGACGTCGCGGGCCTTTTGTTTGATGTCCACGATGCCGGCGGCGTGCGCTCCGAATGTGATGACAGCCAGGAGAACGGTGATGGCGAGGAATTTTTTCATAATGTGCAATCGGGTTCGGAGTTGGCTCACCGTGCCGCGCGCCGCCCACCTTGTCAACCGCCTGACTACATGTGGCGAAGCGCTTCGATGGGGCTGAGTTCGGCGGCGCGCGAGGCGGGGTAGAGGCCGAAGATGATCCCCACCGCGCCGGAAATGCCAAAGGCGATCACCACCGACAACGGCGTGATGATGGTCTTCATGTCCGTGAGGTGCGAAACCACCACGGGTGCGAGGACGCCCAGCACCACGCCGATCAAACCACCGCCAACCGAGAGCACGGTGGTCTCGACGAGAAATTGCGTGATGATGTCTTTCTTCGTGGCACCGAGGGCGCGCCGGATGCCGATTTCGCGCGTCCGTTCCGTGACGGTGGCGAGCATGATGTTCATGATGCCGATGCCGCCGACCAGCAGTGAGATGGCCGCGATGGAACCGAGCACCACATTGAAAATGCGTTTGGTTTGTTCGGCTTGTCGCAGCAGTTGGAGCGGCACGATCATCTCGTAATCCTTTTTTTCATGGAACTTTAGCAGCATCGCCTCCATTTGCGGGACGGCGGACTCCACGTCATCCACCTCGCCCAGTTGCACGATGATTTGATGTAGTTGCACCCGCTCGGCTTCGAAGCTTCCCGCCGAGCGGCGGAAGATGGTTTCACCGAAGCGGCTTTTGGCGGTGGAGAGCGGGATGTAAATATTGCTGTCCAAAGGCTGGCCCGCCGCAGTGCCGCCGGCCTGCGGGCGGCGTTGCTCGTTGCCCTTTTCGCGTACCAAGCCGACGACGCGGTAATAATCCGCGCCCACCCGCACCTCCTCCACCAGCGGATCTTGATACGGAAAAAGGCGCTCCGCCAAACCCACGGTCAGCGCGCAGACGTTGTTCATGTGCGTCTCGTCCGTGTCGCTGGGAAAATGCCCGCGCACGATGTCGATGCCGACGATCTCCGGATAAATCGGGTGCGTGCCGATGATCTGGCAGGGGACGTTGTTTTGATTGAAGCGCACGTTGTCGCGGATGATGCGCATGGGCAGCACACGCTTGACGCCTTGCAACGTGGATTGGATGCGGGCGGCGTCCTTGTAGGTCAGGCCGTATTCCACCGCGAAACTCCGGCCACCACTGCTCGATGACTTGGTGTCCTCCGGCGGCTTAATGCTGCGGATGATGATGTTGTTGCTGCCCAATTTTTTGATCGCCTGTTGCGCCTCGTAGGAAGCGCCTTCGCCGATGGCGAGCATGGCGATGACCGAACACACGCCGAAAATGATGCCGAGCATCGTCAGCATGGAACGCATCTTGTGGAGCAACAAACTTTTGATGCCCAATTGCACGGTACGGATGACGGGATAAGCAAGCACGTTAGGAAATGGTGAATGGTGATTCCAACGCAGAACGCGACGGCGAACACGTGCAATCGGCAAAGTCGAAATGGCAGCGCGTCGTCCTCATTTGTTCGTAATCTCCCGGTCGATCACGCCGTCGAGCATGTGCAGGACGCGATGCGCGCGTTCCGCGACTTCCTCGCCATGCGTCACGAGGACGATGGTCTTGCCGCTGGCGTTGAGTTCGTCCAGGAGGTTCAGGACTTCGAGGCCGGTTTTGGAATCGAGATTGCCCGTCGGCTCGTCGGCCAAAATCATCAACGGGTCGTTGACCAGCGAGCGGGCGATGGCCACCCGCTGTTGCTGGCCGCCGGAAAGCTGCTTGGGCCGGTGATCCAGGCGGTCGCCCAATCCGACAAGGCGCGCAAGTTTTTCGCAGTGCGGGTAACAATGTTGCAACTCCTTGCCCTGATAAAACAGCGGCACATGGATGTTCTCCACGACGGTCAACTGGTCGATGAGATTGTAGGATTGAAAGACGAAGCCGAGGCGTTTGCCGCGCACGGCGGAAAGCTGGTCGTCGGTCATCGTGGAAACATCCTCGCCGCCCAGCAAATAACGGCCCGCAGTGGGGCGATCCAGGCAGCCCAGAATGTTCAGCATGGTGGATTTGCCGGAGCCGGACGGCCCCATGATCGCGACGTAGGAGCCGGCGGCGATTTCCAAATCCACGCCGCGCAAGGCCCGGACTTCGATTTCGCCCAGTTGATAAGTCTTTTCCAGCTTTTCAATCCGGATGATCGCCTCGCTACTCATTCGACTTTTTGCGATCCGAATTGGTGGTGTTGGTGGACGTAGCTGCCGGCTTTTTTTCCGCGCCAGTGGACGTTGTGTCCCCATTGGTCTTGCCGCTGGCTTCGGACGCGGCATTGGTGGCGTCGCTTTTTTTCTCCTCGTTGGCAACGATGGAGCCGGAAAGATCAATGTTGTCGCTGGCCGATTGCGGCGAGAGCAACACGCGCTGGCCTTCCTTCAATCCGCTTTTGATTTCGATCAACCGGTCGTTGTACATGCCTGCTTCCACCGGTACCGCGACGTGACCGGAGCCTTTCTCGACGAAGCAAACCTGCTGGCCCTTGACGGTGGTCACGGCCTGGATCGGCACGGTGAGCACGTTGACGAGGTTGGTGATGATGATTTCGGCGCGACCGGAAATGCCCGGCTTGAGGTCGCGCGGCAATTCATCTTCGATTAACACTTCCGTGGCATAAACCTTCAGGTTCGGATTGTAGTAGCGGCTGGTGGAGTCGGGCAGCACACCGACCTTGCGCACCGTGCCTTTGAATTGCTTGTCGGGCAGTGAATCGATCGAGACGTAGGCGCTCAGGCCGGGCTTGATCTTCTGGACGTGCGATTCGTGGACGCGGACTTCCACCATCAGTTGCGTGGTGTCCGGCAGCTTGATGATGTCCTGCTTTTGACGGATCGTCGCGCCTTCCTCGATCAGAATGCCGCTGCCCGGACTGCTGCTGGACGCGTAAATGACCAGCCCGTCCTGCGGCGCAAAAATCTTGGTCAGGTTCAACTGTTCCTTCATTTGCTGCAACCGGGTCTGCTGCAAATCGAGCGTCTTTTGTTTCGTGTTCACGTCCTCTTCATACGAGGCGATCTGCGCCGCCGACCGTTGCTTGAGCCGCTTGAGTTCCATTTGGGCCTGCTCGACCTTCGATTCCATCTTGCGGATGGCTTTGGGATAATCGTATTTCGTCAGCAGGTGCAGCTCTTCAGTGTACTGCGCCACGGCGATCTCTTTCAACTTGGCGGCCAGGCTGTCGGCCTCCAACTCCGTCTTGGTCGCGTAACCTTTCTTCTCCAGCTTGATTGTATATTCATTACGATCGCGCGCGCGCTCCAGCTCCTCCTTCGCCACGGTAATTTTCGTTTCCACCAGCCGCTTCTGCTGCGGCCAGTCGCCTTCCTTGTATTTCTCCAAATCCGACACGGCGAACTCCACCACCAATTCGGAATCCTTGAGATTGCTTTCAACCAGGCTCTTCTGGATGGACAGACTTTCCTTCGCCTGAACAAACGCAAAATGGCTGTTCTGATGCACCACCTCCTGCGCGTTGAGCCGTTCACGCAAATCGGCGGAATCCAGCTCCACGAGCAAATCGCCCTTCTTGGCGTAGGTGCCTTCGGGCACGATGCTCAGGATGCGCGCTGTGCCCTCCAACTCCGACCGAACGGTCACTTCCCGCACCGCCTTGACCGTGCCACCCTCGACGATGGTGATCAAAAAATCGCTCCGCTTGACCGGGTGATAGGTGACCTGCGCCGGGCCGCCCTTGGTAAAACTCCGCAGGATTCCGTACGCGACGAGCAGCAACACCACGCCCGCCACGGCGGCCTGGCGGGGCTTTCGTTTCGCCCATGCCCACGTGGCCGTTTTGATTTGTTTCCAGTTCAACTTCATTTGCCAAATAATTTTTCCGGCGGAATCACTTCGTCTTCATTGGGCGCAACCGGCGTGGTGGCCGGAGCAAGGCCTCGCTTGGAGACGGTGTGATCCCGTGTCCAGAAGTGGTCTTCGCCGGTTTCCAGTTTTCCAATGTTAATCAAAAGCCCCAAGCGCGCGACATGATAATCCACCAATGCCTGGGTCAGCGCGTTGCGCGCCTGGAACTGCGCCGTCTGGGCTTCAAGCTGGTCGCGTATCTGCGCCCGGCCCGCTTGCAAGAGCAATGGGGCAATCTCCACGCGGCGATCCGCCAGCTCGACCGCGTTCTGTTGAATCTGATAATTCTGCCGCAACTGCTCCAGCGTCCGCAAGCCTTGGCGCACCTCGTTGCGCACGTCGTCCAGGGACAGCGATAACGAACGAATCTGGCGCTCGAAGCCGATGAGCGAAGCCCGGTAATTGTTCCGTTCGCGCAACCGGTCGAGCGGCAGGTTGAGCTGGACGCCCGCGCCAGCCCGGTATTTGTTGAGATCAAACTTCGCGTAATCCGTCGGCACTTCTGAACCCAGCGAGGCATCGGCGAAAATATTTAAGTCCGCCTTCAACGTATTGGCGGTGACTTTGACTCTGCGTTTGCTGTCCTCGAAGCGGTCGATTTCGTTGAGCAGGTCGAGGCGATTTTTCACGGCGATTTCGTAACCGTCTGTTTCAGTAAGCTGCACGGGCAACAAGCCTACCTTGGTCAAGTCCGCCAGCGCCGCGTCGTCCAGGCTGATCTCCACGCCGATCGGCAGGCCGAGTGTGTTCTTGAAGCGATCCAACGCGGTCTTGTAGCCTTCCACGGCCACGAGGTAACTGCTCTTGGCGCGCAACTCATCCTGGCGCGCTTGATCGACTTGAAACGCCGGCAAGCGATCTTTGGAAAGCGCCTCCGCCCGTTCGCGCGCCAGCAGCAGGTTGCGGTAATTGTTGTACGTGTTTCGCACCGTGTCCTTCTGTTGCAGCAGCCGGTAATACGTCGTCACGACATCGACCGCGAAGGTGTTTTGAAAATGGCTGTAAGCACGAATCTCGTAAATCACGTTGCGCTCCGCCTGGGTCAGGTTTTCCGCCACGATCGCCGCACCCGCGCCCCGCAACAACGGTTGCAGCAGATTGACCGACAGCGTACTCGTCGCCGTGGGCCGTGGGTTGCCGGTATAGTAGCGCAACACGTCGTTGGCGATGGCGACGCTCACCCTTGCCCCGCTCTTGAGTAATTGATCCACGCCGATCTGGCTCCTGACCTTGCCGGTTTTTTCACCCGCGCTGTCCCGCGTGCCGGAGGCCGTCGCGCCGGCGGAAAACTTCGGGCCGAAATCATATCGCTCCTTCGTCAGCGCGAGCGCCGAAAGGTAGAGCGATTCTTTGCGGAACTGATACTGGCGATTGCTTGCAACCGCGATTTTCAACGCCTCCTCCAGGCTGACTTTTCGCTGCTCCGCCAGCAACCGTTCCTGGATGATTTCCACGCTCTTGATCGAATCGGGTGCGCGTTTCGAATAACGGGTGTCGATCGTGAAAGTATTGGTCTTGCCCAGATGCTGCCGCTCCCCTTCGCGCAAAATCTTATAGACCTCGCGATCCGCCGACGTCCGGTAATGTGAAGCCGTGCAGCCGGAGAACACGACCGCCGCGAGCCACCCGGCCCAGACCAGTCCACGACCCGGCGCGCGCATCATTGGGGATGATGAACGTTTCGTCTTGGGCATTTCCAGTGGTTCGATTTGAAACACAATTAACCGGCGGTTGTTGGCTCGGAGAAAGACGGCCTGAACCGGTTCGCTATTCAGGCACGAACGCTGATAAGGACAATCAGCAACCGGGGTGTCAAGAGCCGTGTTCCGATTCATGGCCGGTGCTGGTTGCGAAAGTAACTTTTGACCGCCGGCCAAAACCGGCTATATTCACCGCAGTGAAAACCGCGTTTGCCATTCTATTCAGCCTTCTGCTGGTATGGACGCAAAGTATTTCCGCCACGGTTACGTCGTCTGCGGCGTCCAAGTGTGCCGACTGTGATTGCAAGCAGATGAGTTGCTGCGCCCAGCCCGCGTCCGGTTCGCAGCCATCACCGGCAACTCCCGCGCGCAGTCTTTCGCAGACCCAGCCGACTTTGCTGCTGGCGGCGGTGGCGCAGTTGTTTAGCTTGCCGCAACTGCCTGCTCCCAATTTCCCCGCCCACTTTTTCTCGCCCACCAGCATCACTGTCGTTCCCTTGTATCAGCGGAACTGCAGTTACTTGATCTGATCCCGCGCTTTCCCCGCCCGTAGTGTGCCTTGAGCCGGCGCAGTGCGGACTTCTCCTGTCTTGGTGGCTCATTCCATTCCGAATTGTGCTTATGAAAAACTATCTTTCCGTTCTTTGGGTCGTGGTCGCGCTGGCAGCGAATGC
>JBKJSC010000211.1:0-23760 GCA_046593035.1 Limisphaerales bacterium
GGGAGAGGAGGCGCGTTCTCGTTGGGAATTCCCCTCTCCTCAATCCTCTCCCCACTCGTTCCTCGCGGGGAGAGGATTGAGGAGAGGGGAATTCCCAACGAGAACGCGCCTCCTCTCCCCGACCCTCTCCTCCATCCGATGGAGGAGAGGGAGAAGACTCGGCTGCCTGGTGGGTTTTGAAAGAGCCTCGTGAGAAAGAAAGTTTCCCGCTGCCTTCGGCCCCATCCGCTCTCCCTCTCCGTTGCCTACTGTTCCATTCGGGTTCGGTTTCAAGGCGACGGCGGGCGCGCGGGTTCCGGGGCAAAACGGGCGCGGATGAATGTGCGGATGACCGCCAGTTCCGCTTCCCCGGCGATGGTATGGGCTTTGGCGAACTCGTGCCAATCGAGTTGGAGTTTCGCGGCCTGAAGCATTTTGACCTGCGCCCGCACTTCCGAGAAAGGGATGAGCGGATCCTGCGTCCCGTGCGTGATGAGGAAGTGTTGCTGCCGCGCCACGGTGGAGAGGTCGTTCAGCACACGCTCCGGTTCGTGGACGTAGCCGCTGATGCCGATCAAACCCGCCAGCCGGTGCGGGTACCGCAGGCCGATTTCATAAGTCATCAGGCAGCCTTGGGAAAAACCGAACACGAGCGTCTGCTCGCTGGGAAACCCGCGTTCGCGTTGCGCGTCCAGCAGCGAGAAGAGCAACTGGCAGCTGCGTTGAATGCCCGGCTCCGGTTCGCCGGAAAAGTCGTACCACGCATGGCCGCCGAAATACGGATCCGGCGCATTGACGAGCAGATAATTCAGCCCCGGCAGCCCAAGCGCTTCGGGCAACCAGCGGTAGCCCTCCATGCTGTCGCCCAATCCGTGCAGCACAACCATCAGGCGGCGCGAAGCGGGATCGGCGGCGGGAATCAATTCAGTGATCAGCATGGCTGGTTCCAGCGGGGCGTGTCCTCATTTTCACCACGGGAAATTTGGCTTTAGACTGGCCGGTTTTTTTGGCGGCCTTCGGTTCATTGACCGCCAGTGCCATAAACTCCAACTGGCTCCGGCGCGGCTGGCTGCCGCGTTTCAGCGCCGGACGAGAGTAAGAGCCATCGGCTTGCAGGTAGCGCGCCTTCACGTTTTCGGCCAGCGCCAGCGCGAACAATTCGTTGGTGATGCGCTCGCGCAAATTACCGTCCTCCACCGGGAAGACGACTTCGATGCGGCGGAAAAAATTGCGGGGCATCCAGTCCGCGCTGCCCACGAATATTTCCGGCTGGCAGGCATTTTCAAAATAGAAGACCCGACTGTGCTCGAGAAACCGGTCCACAATGCTCCGCACGGTGATGTTGTCGCTGATGTGCTTGAGCTTGGGCCGCAGGCAGCAAATGCCGCGCACGATGAGGTCAATCTTCACCCCGGCTTGCGAGGCGCGGTAAAGCGCTTCAATGATCTGGCGGTCCACGAGTGCGTTCATCTTGGCGATGATGCGGGCCGGCAGTCCGCGCTGGGCATGGGTGGTTTCCCGCTCGATCAACGCCAGCATGCGGGCGTGCAATTCAAACGGCGCGACCAGCAGCTTGCGCGTGCCTTGAAACTGGCAGATGCCCGTCAGCAGGTTGAACAAATTCGTGGCGTCCTCGCCAAAGTCCGGCCGGCAGGTGAACAGCCCGATGTCGGTGTACAGCCGCGCCGTGGTCGGATTGTAGTTGCCGGTGCCGAAATGGACATAACGCCGGATGGCGTCGTCATCGTTCCGCACGACCAGGCACATCTTCCCGTGAATCTTGTAGCCCACGAGGCCATAGACGACATGCACGCCCGCCTCTTCCAGTCGGCGCGCCCATTGGATGTTGTTCGCCTCGTCGAAGCGCGCTTTCAATTCCACCACGGCGGTCACTTGCTTGCCGTTTCGGACCGCCTGCATCAGCGCGCCGACGATGCGCGGGTCGCCGCCGGTGCGGTACAGCGTTTGTTTGATCGCCAGCACCTTCGGGTCTTCGGCAGCCTGATCGAGAAATTCCACCACGCTGCTGAAATTCTCATACGGATGATGCAGCAGGATGTCGCGCTTGCGGATGGCGGCGAACACATCGGTTTCATCGCGCAACGCTTCGGCCACGGGTGCGATGAAGGGCGGGTCGCGCAACTCCGGCGAATGGTCGCCCTCGTAAATCGCCATCAGGCGGATCGGGTTCAGCGGGCCGTCGATGACATACAAATCCTCCTCGCTCAGGTTCAGCGTTTCGAGCAGTTGCGCGCGGATTTCCAACGGGCAATCGCGCTCCACTTCCAGCCGGACGGCGGCACCCTTGCGGCGGTTGTGCAATTCATTCTCCACCGCCTTGAGCAGGTTGGAACTGTCTTCCTCGTCGATGTACAGCTCGCTGTTGCGAGTGACGCGAAAATGCCAGAAGCCCTTGATTTCCGTGCCCGGAAACAAGTCGGCAAGATAATGGCCGATCAGGTGGCCGAGAAAAATATAGTCTTGGCGCGAGTCGTTGCGCGGCAATTTCACGAGCCGCGGCAACACGCGCGGCACTTGCACGACTGCTAACCGACGGCGCGATTCCCCGTGTTGCTTCACCGCCAACTGCACCATCATGTTCAGTGATTTGTTCAGCAGTTGCGGAAACGGATGCGCCGGATCAATGCCCAGCGGCGTCAGCACCGGACGGACTTTGGAGTGGTAATAATCCTTCACCCATGCCAGGTCGGGTGCTTTCAGGGCATTAAAATTCAGGAAACGAATACCATTGTCCGCCAGCGCCGGCATGAGTTCCTCGCGCCAGCAGGTGTATTGCCGCTCCACCATCCGCCGGATGCGCTTGTTCATGGCGCGGAAGGATTCGCTGGCTGTCAGCCCGTCCAGGCTGCGTTCTACCACGTCGCTCTCGATCTGCTGCTTAATGCCCGCGACGCGCACCTCGAAAAACTCGTCGAGGTTGGAGCTGACGATGCAAAAGAATTTCACCCGCTCCAGCAGCGGGTTCTTGGTATCCAAGGCCTCGTCGAGCACGCGCTGGTTGAATTCCAGCCAGCTTAATTCGCGGTTGATGAAATGGGATGGTTCCGCTTCCGTCATAATATCGCTTCCCGCTTCCGGGAAAGAGCATCATAGCCGCCCCAGGCCAATTGGCCAGTGACATTTGGGTGTCACTTCGCTGAACGGTACCACCGGGGAGGATTTGCGGGAGGGCGGCGGTCTGAAAAATAAGTTTGAACGAATCCTCCCGCTTCGCGTCTGAATCAGAAGTTGGTTTGGTTGTAGAGGTTTGGCGGGCGGCGGGGGCCGCCCGCCGTTTTTTTATCACGCCACGACCCGTCAATTCCTTCGGCCAACCAATCTGGATTCAATGGATTATTTTCCGCCCAGGCGCTTCAAGACCTCCGTTTGCATCATTTCCTGCTGGTTGGTGTATTTCTTAAAGCCGTCCGGTGCTTCAAACAGCTTCGCGTCGGGCTTGGCAAGCTTGATGTCCTTGTAGCGCATGATGACGGAGGTGCCCTGCTGTTCCTGGAGTTCAACCTGGATGGGAAATCCTTTCAGGTCGGTTGCATTCCAAGCGACTGCTTCACTTTTTTTCCCCGCTTCATCGGTCACCGTGACCTTGTTCTTGACGCAGGGATGGCCGTCAATCGTCTCTTTTCCCAGTTCCTTTTGTTCCATCTTGAGTTTCGCCTCGGCAATGGGCGGCTGCGGCAACTCGAGATAAGCCTTCAAGTTGGGGTAAACCAGACGCGTCAGATTTTTGTCCGGCAGGCTGAGGACAATGTTGACATCCATCCCCATCTGCTTGATCTGCGCGGTGAACTCCGGCGGCATTTGGGCGCTCTTCATCTGGGTGAGATCCATTTCCATCCGCGTCTTGCCGTCCAGCATGGCGAAATTGATGGGGCCGCTCATCACTTCCTTTTGCCCGGTTTGCATCACCCGCATTTCCGCCTTGGCGGAGAATCCCTTGACGTCACCGAACATTTTCAACATGGCCGGGTTCATGCCGGAGTTGGGGCCGACACCGGCTTGGGCGTGGACAGATCCCGTCGTGCTAAGGAACAATCCGGCGGCAAGGGCGACGAGGAGCGGGCGGGAATTTTTCATAATGAACCGGTAATGAGTTGGTGGTTTAACTTCGGGCGAGGATACTCCCGGCGGTTTTTTCTGCCAGAACAAAATGGCGGGGCGTTTGGCCACCCTTTTGCCACTTTTTGCTGGTTGACACCCTCGGCGGGCAAAATTAGTGTCCGCCCCTGTCTTGTTGACCGAAGCGGGCCGTGTTGGCCTGCGGGCGTCCAGGAACCGGAGAGGAAGTGAAATAGTTTTGACCGAAATTAAACTGAAAAAAGGCGAACCCGTCGAAAAGGCGTTGCGCCGGTTGAAGAAGCGGATCGACCGTGAAGGCACTTTGAAGGAAGTGCGCAATCACCGGCATTTTGAAAAGCCGAGTGAACGGAAGCGCCGCAAGATGAAGGTTGCCCGCTTCTCGGCGATGCTCAGTGCGCGCTACGCGGATCTCTAATTCTTTTGAACCTCCGATGCCGGGTGCGGTCTGTTGCTTAAACATCGCACCCGGCTTTTTATGTATTCACTCTCCACCTGCTGGAATTCCCACCGTCACTCCGACGGTCGCGCGATGCTGCGCGAAGTCCGCGAACTCGGTTTCGAGTTTGCCGAACTCAGCCACGGCATCCGCATCAGCCTTTTGCCGGGCATCCTCGAGGCCGTGGACGCCGGGGAAATCCAGATTTCTTCGCTGCACAATTTCTGCCCGCTGCCCATCGGCGTGAATCACGCCGCGCCGAACATCTACCAGTTCACCTCGTCCGACGAACGCGAGCGGGACAGCGCGTATCGCTACTCCATCCGCACTTTGGAAACGGCCGCGCGGGTCAAGGCCCGGCTCGTCGTGCTGCACATGGGCAGCATCAATATGCGTGATTACACGGACAAATTGGTGGACCTGTTGGGTGCTGGCCAGAAGGAAACAGATCGCTACCAACGGCTATGCGAGGAAGCGGAAATCAAGCAGGAGCAGAAAAAGGAAAAATATGTCCAGCGCGCGGGCGAAATGTTGAAACGCCTGGAAGAATCCGCTGCCGCACACGGTCTCAAGCTCGGCATCGAGAACCGCGAAGCTCTCGAGGAAATTCCCCTGGAGAGCGATTTCAAAACGTTCCTCAAAGCATTCCCTCCGGCC
This sequence comes from Limisphaerales bacterium, assembly GCA_046593035.1. GTDB lineage: Bacteria > Verrucomicrobiota > Verrucomicrobiia > Limisphaerales > JAYTXL01 > JAYTXL01. The sequence goes on from JBKJSC010000211.1 coordinate 5,171, forward strand.
ACCGTCGGTTACTGGCACGACTCTGGCCACGCGCAAATCAAGGAGAACCTCGGCTTCATCCGGCACACTTTTCATCTGGAATCGATGGCCGACCGCCTGTTCGGCTTTCACCTGCATGACGTGCGATTTCCCGCGCAGGACCACTGCCCGCCCGGCACCGGGATGGTTGATTTCACCGCGCTCAAGCCGTTCGTCCAGCCGCACCACATCAAGGTGTTTGAACTCAGCCCCGGCGTGCCGGTCGAGGATTTAAGGCGCGGGGTGGCCTACTTGAAAAATCTTTGGGGCGAGGAGTGAAGACCCGGCGCAACATCTGGGGCCTCGTCTGGCGGCTGGGCTTGTGCGGGCTGCTGCTGCTCTGGATTTTTCACGCCATCTTCACCAACGAAGGCCGTCTCGCGTTACAAAAACAGGGCCTCGACTGGAACCAGCTCGACCGCGCGCAACAATGGCAGGCCGCCTGGACGCACGGCCCGCGCGAACTCTGGCATACGCTGCGGCTCGTCAACCCCGCCGCCTTCGCGCTCTCCGTGGTGTTGATGGGTTCGACCCTCCTGCTCGGCGTCCTTCGCTGGCGGATGGTTTTGCGTGTGCAAGGTTTGGAACTGCCGTTCGTCCGCGCCGGAGAGATTTCGCTCGTCGCCCATTTCTTTAATTCATTCCTGCTCGGTTCCACCGGCGGCGACTTGATGAAGGCGTATTACGCCGCCCGCGAAACGCATCACAAGAAAACCGAGGCCGTGACCACTGTCTTCGCGGATCGCTTGATCGGCCTGTTCTCCATGCTGCTCTTCGCCTGTCTGATGATGCTGCCAAACCGGTCGCTGATCTTCCGGCACGAGCGGCTCGCGGCCATCGCTTGGCTGATCGTCGCCATGCTGCTGGGCTGCGGGCTGGTGGTGTATCTGGCGTTTTGGGGCGGCCTGTCCAAACGCTGGCCCGCCGCACGCGCCTGGTTTCGGAAACTACCCAAAGGCGAAATGCTGGAACGCTCGCTGGATTCCTGCCGGCAGTTTGGCCAACGCAAAACTTTCCTCGCCGAAGCGATGGGCCTTTCGATGGTATTAAACGCCCTGTGCGTGCTGCAAGTCATCACGCTGGCGTGGGGCTTGGGCCTGACCATTTCCCCGCTCGCGCTTTTCGTCATGGTGCCGGTGATCATTTGCATTTCCGCGTTGCCGATCACGCCGAGCGGCCTGGGAGTGCGCGAGAATTTGTTCGTGCTCATGCTGGCCGTGCCGGAGGTCAATGTCGGCGAAACGCAGGCGCTCTCGCTCTCCCTGCTCGCTTACGCCGGGAGCCTCATCTGGAGTTTGATCGGCGGCGCCGTCTATGTCAGCCTCAAGGAAAGCCAGCACCTGGCCGAAGTGACCGAGGCCGACGCCACGGACAATTCCTAGCCACACTGGCACCACCACATGTCGATGCGTTCCATTGCGCTCGAAATCGCGCGCCGGTTGCAAACCGCCGGCTTCACGGCCTATTGGGTCGGCGGCTGCGTCCGCGATCAACTGCTGGGTAAGGAACCGTACGACTTTGACCTCGCCACCAACGCCACGCCCGATCAAATCGAATCCTTGTTCCACCGCACGGTGCCCGTCGGGCGCAAGTTTGGCGTGCTGCTCGTGATCGAGGAGGGCCAGCAATTTCAAGTCGCCACCTTTCGCGCGGAAGGGGATTACCAAGATGGCCGCCATCCGGGACAAGTGACTTTTTGCGACGCGCAGGCCGACGCGCGCCGCCGCGATTTCACGGTCAATGGCCTGTTCTTCGATCCGGTTCACGAGCAACTCCATGACTGGGTCGGCGGCGAAGCGGACTTGCGCGCGAAAATCCTGCGCACCATCGGCCCGCCGGAAGAACGCTTCGCGGAAGATCATCTACGGCTCCTGCGGGCCGTGCGGTTTGCGGCGCAGCTTGATTTTCAAATCGAAACGGAAACCCTGGCCGCCGTGCGGACGAACGCCACGAAGATTTCCACCGTCAGCGCCGAGCGGGTCCGCGATGAACTCCTGAAATTGTTCCGCCCACCGCACGCCGCGCGCGGCCTGGATTTGCTGCGCGACAGCGGTTTGTTGGCGCCGTTGCTGCCGGAAATCGCGGCGACCATCACCTGCGACCAGTCGCCCGACTTTCATCCCGAAGGCACGGTTTACAATCACCTGCGAAAAATCCTGGAGCAGCTGCCCGCCGATGCCCCGCCCTCGTTGCCGTGGGCCGCCTTGCTGCATGATGTGGCCAAGCCCGTGACGGCGACGCGCGATCCGGCCACGGGACAATTCCATTTCTACGGCCACGAAAAAGTCGGCGCGACGATGGCGGAGGCGCTGCTGCAACGGTTGAAGTTCCCGCGCAAGCAGACGGAGGAAATCGTGACGTGCGTGCTGCAGCACATGCAGTTCAAGGATGTCCGCCAGATGCGCAAGGCCACGCTGCGCCGGCTCCTGCTGCGGCCCACCTTTCCGCTCGAACTGGAGCTGCACCGGCTGGACTGCCTCGGCTCGCACGGGCGTTTGGATCACCACGATTTTCTGGTGGCCGCCGCCGCACAACTCCACGCGCAGCCCGCCCTGCGTCCGCCGCTGATCACGGGCGCCGATTTGATCGCGCTGGGCTTGAAGCCCAGCCCGCAACTGGGCGCGTTGCTGGCGGAAATCCGCGAGCGGCAATTGCAAGATGAACTCACGACGGCGGACGAAGCGCGCGCTTGGGTGCGGGAAAAATTGCGCGCCGGCCAAGCTCAGTGATCCGACATCCGTCCTGGCACCGACGCACAATTCATTCGACTTTCGGCCTTCGCCATTCAACATTCGCGTCGCATGGACAAGTTGCTGTTGATTGATGACGAGGCGGACGTGCAATACTCTTTCCGCCGCATTTTTGATTCGCCCGAAGTCGAACTCACCACCGCGTCGAGCGGCGAGGAGGGATTGAAAATCATCCCCCGGCTCAAGCCCGATCTCGTCATCATGGATGTCCGCATGGGCGGCATCACGGGACTGGAGACGTTGCGCCGGCTGCGGCAGACCGACGCGAAGCTGCCGGTGATCATGATGACCGCCTATGGCACCACGCAAACGGCCATCGAAGCGATGAAGCTGGGCGCGTATGATTACATGCTCAAGCCGTTTGATGTCCCCAAGCTCAAACTCCTCGTCGCCGCCGCCCTCCAGGCCGCGCGGGCGATGAAGCAGGTCGTCTCCTACCAGCCGCTGCTCGAATCGGAGGATTACGACCAGGGCATCGTGGGCCGCAGCGAGCCGATGCAGAATGTTTTCAAAATGATCGGGCAACTCGCCGCCTCCGACGCCACCGCGCTCATCACCGGCGAAAGCGGCACGGGCAAGGAACTCGTCGCCCGCGCCATCTACCATCACAGCCAGCGTAGCGCGCAACCGTTCCTCGCGATCAACTGCGCGGCCATTCCGGAAAATTTACTGGAGAGCGAACTGTTCGGCCACGAAAAGGGCGCGTTCACCGGCGCGGGCACGCAACGCATCGGCAAGTTCGAGCAGTGCAATCACGGCACCATTTTCCTGGATGAAATCGGCGACATGACGCCCGCGACGCAGACGAAGATTTTGCGCGTGCTGCAATCCGGCGCGTTCGAGCGCGTCGGCGGCAACCAGCCGGTGCAGGTGGACGTCCGCATCATCGCCGCGACCAACAAGCCGCTGGAACAGGCCGTGGCGGCGCGCGAGTTCCGCGAGGATTTGTTTTACCGGCTCAACGTGGTGCGGATTCAGATGCCGCCGTTGCGCGAGCGGCGCGACGACATCCGGCTGCTCGTTAATTATTTCCTCAAGAAATTTTCCCAAAGCCGCAAACAGCCGCCCAAGGCCATCGCGCCGGAAGCCCTCGCCGCGTTGGAGCGGCATCAATGGCCGGGCAACGTGCGCGAGTTGGAAAACGTGATGCAGCGTTCGCTCGTGATGGCCAAGGGCGAGGCGATCCTGTTGGGCGATCTGCCGTCGGAAATCGCGAACAGCGGGCCGGCGGGCGCAGTCAGACTTTCCGTCACCTCCACGGCGGTCGCGGAATCCGGCGAGCCGGATGTGGCCGCGCTGGCGCGCCGGTTATTTGCTTGGGCGCGAGGCAATCGCACACTGAAAGTGATTCCAGCGGTGGAGCGGGAGTTGATTATTCAAGCGCTCTCGGAGACGCAAGGCAATCAAGTGCAGGCGGCGAAACTGCTCGGCATCACGCGGGCCACACTGCGCAAGCGAGTGGAGAAATTCAAAATCACGCGCGAGCTGGCCATCAAGTAACTTCCTAAGTGGAGGTTCTTTAGCCACGGTTAGGCAACCTATGCCCCATCACGATTATTTTCATCCAAACCAGTATTGTGACGGAGTCGCGATCAGGGCTGGAGATCGCGTACGCTACAACTCCCAACATGGCACTGTCGTGTTTGTTTCAAGCACGGGTGACTATTCGCCGAACTATCCCCGAGAAGTGTGGTCCACTTGCAACGGATTTATGATCGTATTCGACAATGGAGCACGCCTCCTTTTAACCGAAACAGATGAACATTTTGGTAGAGAAACTGAGAGTGCCTGACCTGTTCCGCAGCGAACACGGATGAAACACAGACAGGATCAGCGGTTGGTTTGGTGGGTAAGGGTCGGATCAAGTTCCCCAAACAATGAATTCCCCACGGATACTACTCGTGCCTGGGCGGCGGTCATCCGTGTTCCATTCGTGGCTCAACTGCACCGTTCCAGCTAGATGGCATGTTGCGCCTGTGCAGCCGGGGCGTTTGCCAGTTGCAGTTTGCGCGACACTCGGCTACTAAACCCGCATGCGATTTATCGGCAGCATCATCGAAAACCTCCAGCGCCATCCCAAGCGGGTGGTGTTTCCGGAAGGCACGGAACCGCGCGTCTTGCAGGCCGCACGGCAATTCCACTCGCTCCGGCTGGGCGTGCCGATTCTGCTGGGCGACCGCTCGATGGTCAAAGCGGCGGCCGAACGGCTGAATGTTTCCCTCGAAGGCGTGCGGATCATCAACCCGGCGGAGAGCGAGGAGCTGGGCAACTTCGCCAAGCGCTTTGAACAATTGCGCCGCTTGAAGGGGATCAACGAAAAAGAGGCACGGGAAATCATGTCCAAGCCGAATTATTTCGGCGCGATGATGGTGGCCTTGCATCAGGCCGATGGCATCGTGTCCGGCACCAACGAAACCAGCGGCAGCGTCCTGCGGCCGTTGTTTCAAATCATCAAAGTCGCGCCGCAAGCCACCACGGCGTCCAGTTGCATGGTGATGGAGGTCGAGGACACGCGGTTTGGCCATGAAGGCGTGATGCTGATGGGCGATTGCGGCGTCATTCCCGAACCGAGCGTCGAGCAGCTCGCGAACATCGCGGTTTCCACGGCGCTACTGGCCAAGCAACTCCTCGGCATTCGCCCGCGCGTCGCACTCCTTTCCTACTCCACCAAGGGCAGCGCCACGCATTCGTCCATCGGCAAAGTCCAGGCCGCTACGGCGCTGGCGCATCAGAAAGCGCAGCAACGAATGCTCGAGGCTGATTTTGACGGCGAGTTGCAAGTGGATGCGGCGTTGATCCCGGAAATCGCCGCGCGCAAAACGCCGGACAGCCCCGTGGCCGGCCGCGCCAATGTGCTGATTTTTCCCGATTTGAACGCCGGCAATATTGCCAGCAAGTTGCTGCAACATGTCGCGCGCGCCAACGCCTATGGCCAGATTCTCCTCGGGCTGGACCGTCCCGCCGCCGATGTTTCGCGCGGTTCCAACGCGCATGACATTTTGGGCGTGGCCGCGATCGTCGGCTTGCAATCCATCGAGTACAACAAGCTGTATCCGAGCGCCGGGCTGACTTCGCAGGGCGAGTGATTTCAAATCGACCATTTGAGATGTCAGAATCGAGATGAACACCACCACTCCGCGCGTCTTCATCGCCGCCACTCGCCAGAACGACGGCAAGACCACCACCTCGCTCGGCCTGCTCGCCGCCTTGCAGAAGTGTTATCCCCGCATCGGCTACATCAAACCCGTCGGCCAGCGCTTCGTGGAAATTGCCGAGCAGAAAATCGACGAGGACACCGTCCTCATGGACAGCGTTTACAAGCTGAACTGCCCGCTGGTGGACATGAGTCCCATCGCCGTTGAGCCGGATTTCACCCGCAAATATCTCCAGTCCTCCAACTACGACGCACTGGTGAAAAAAATCGAAAAAGCCTTCGACCGCGTGGCGTGGGAAAAAGATTTCGTTTTATGTGAAGGTTCCGGCCACGCGGGCGTTGGTTCCGTGTTCGACCTGTCGAACGCGCGGGTCGCCAAAATTGTCGGCGCGAAGGTGATCATCGTCACGCGCGGGGGCATCGGCAAACCGATCGACGAGGTGGCCCTGAACCAGGCGTTGTTTGAAAAGGAAGGCGTCGAAATCATCGGCGTCATCCTCAACAAGGTGACGTCGGACAAATTGGACTACATCGCGGATTTCGCCCGGCGTGGACTCAAGCGCCGCGGACTGGAGTTGCTGGGCGTCCTGCCCCATCAACCGATGCTTTCCAGCCCCACGCTGGAATCTATTCGCGATGAATTGGGCGCGGACGTGTTGAACCGGTCCTCCATCTCGCGCAACCTGGTGGAGGATGTGGTGGTCGGCGCCATGAGCGCGCAAAACGCCACCCCGTTTTTCAAACCCGGCGTGCTCATCATCACTCCGGGGGACCGCGAGGACATCGTGCTGGCCGCCGCCGCCGCCGCCCCGGGACAAACCGGAGGAACCCTCGCCGGCATCGTCCTGACCGGCAACCTCCGCCCCGGTCCCAGCGTGATGAAAGTCATCCGCGAAATGCCCTTCCCGGTGCTGCTCGCAAAGGATGACAGTTATGAGGTCGCGTCCAAGGTGCATGACCTGATCGTGAAAACCCGCCCCGTTGACCTGGAGAAAATCGCGCTCATCCGCGACCTCATCGCCCAGCATGTGGACGTCAACAAAATCCTGAACGCGCTGGGAGATTGCCCGCATTCCGTTTGAAATTCCCATGTCTTCCCCTTTGCCCCTCAATCCCGCGTTGCAACACCTGCCGGTCTATCAACCGGGCCGCCCGATCGAGGAGGTCGCCCGCGAAATCGGCCGGCCCGCCGCAGACTTCATCAAGCTGGCCTCCAACGAGAATCCGCTCGGCCCTTCGCCAGCCGCGCTGGCCGCGATGCAACGGATGCTGGCGCAGCTCCACCTGTATCCAGATGGCAACGCCTATTATCTGAAACAAAAACTGGCGGCGAAACTCGGCGTGGAGCCGGCCAACCTGATCCTCGGCAACGGTTCCAACGAAATCATCGAGTTCGCGGGCCATGCGTTAATGGCACCGGGCACCGACGTGGTAGTTTCGCAATATTGCTTCGCCGTGTATCCGATCATCACGCATCTGTTCGGTGCCAACTTGGTCACGGTTCCCGCGAAGAATTACGGGCACGACTTGCCGGCGATACTCGAAGCCATCACGCCCCGGACCAAAGTGGTGTTCGTGGCCAATCCGAATAATCCCACCGGCACGCTCGCGCCGCGCGCGGACGTCTTGCGGTTGGTTCACGAGACGCCGAAGAATGTGCTACTGGTCATGGACGAGGCGTATCTGGAATTTCTGGACGAGCCGGTGGACTTGCTCCCGCTGATTCGCAGCGGCGAAATGCCCAACCTCCTCCTGATGCGCACATTTTCCAAAATCTATGGCCTGGCCGGGCTGCGGCTCGGTTACGGGATTGCGCATCCCGACCTGGTCGCCGCGCTGGAGAAAGTCCGCCAGCCGTTCAACATCAACTCCGTGGCCCAGGCCGGCGCGCTCGCCGCTCTGGACGACCTCGAACATCTCACCCGCACCCGCGCCAACAACCGGCAAGGCCGCGACGGGTTGCAAACCGCCTTTCGTGAGCTGCGGTTGGAATACGTACCCAGCGCCGCCAACTTTGTCCTCGTGCGCGTCGGCGACGGCGCGCGTGTCTTCGGCGAGTTGCAAAAGCTCGGCGTCATCGTCCGGTCGATGGGCGTGTACCAGTTGCCCGAATGGATCCGCGTCACGGTCGGCACGCCGGCGGAAAACGCGCGCTTCCTCGCCGCGTTGAAACTGGTGTTGGGCAAATAACCAACTCGCACCTCACGGATGCCGGTTCAGCGCATCATCTTTGTTTCCTTCCGCCCACACATAAAGTACGGGCAACAAGACGAGCGTGAGAAAGGTGGAACTTAAGATGCCGCCAATGACGACGGTGGCGAGCGGGCGTTGCACTTCCGCGCCCGCGCCGGTCGCGAGCGCCATCGGCACGAAGCCGAGACTCGCCACGGCGGCGGTCATCAACACCGGGCGCAAGCGCGTGAGCGAGCCTTCGAGCACGGACGCGAGCAGGTCTTTCCCTTCTTCGCGGAGTTGGTTGAAGTAAGTCACCATCACCATGCCGTTGAGCACGGCGACGCCGGTGAGCGCGATGAATCCGACGGCCGCCGTGATGCTGAAGGGCATTCCCCGCAACCACAACGCCGCCACGCCGCCAGTCACTGCCAGCGGGATGCCGGAGTAAACCAGCAACGCCTGCCGCAGCGAACCGAACGCAAGGAAGATGAGCACGAAGATGAGCACGAGCGCCGACGGCACCACGACCGCCAGCCGCGCGCGCGCTTCCTGCAAGTTCTGGAATTGTCCGCCGAACTCCACGAAATAACCCTCCGGCATCTTCACCTGCTCCTTGATGGTCTGTTCCGCCGCGCGGACGAAGCCCTCGATGTCGCGCGTCTTGAGATTCACCATGAGCGCGGCGCGGCGCTGGCCGTCGTCGCGGTTGATTGGCTCCACGGTTTTCAACGTGGCGAACTCCACCACGCTGCCGAGCGGGAGCATTCCGTTCTCGCCGACGCGCAGCGGGAGCTTCTTGATTTGTGCATCGTCCGCGCGCAACTCTTCCGGCATCCGCACCACGATGTCGTGCCGGTGATTGCCCTCGACCACGGTGCCGACGACCTGCCCGGCGAGCGCAGCGGTGACGGCCTTGTTCACCTCACCCGCTTGCAGGTTGTAGCGTCGGAGCACGTCGCGCTTGACGTTGATCTGCAACTGCGGCGTGCGGCCTTCGGTTTCGTATTCCACCTGCGCCGCGCCGGGAGTCTTTTCAAGGATGGCCTTGGTTTGCTCGGCGAGCTTTTCGAGCACGTCGTAGTCGGTGCCGAAAATCTTCACCGCGAGTTCCGCCTTGGTGCCTTCGAGCATTTCGTTGAACCGCATCTCGATCGGTTGCGCGAAGAGGATGTTGTAGTTGGTGTTGATCTGCTTGAGCGACGCCTCGATCTGCTCGCGCAGCTCGGCCTTGTTCTCCGGGCGGCCCGGCGTCCGTGGCCATTCCTTGAGCGGGTTGTAGAACATGTAAACGTCGCTCTCGTTCGGCGGCATCGGGTCGGTGGCAATGTCGCTCGTGCCGATGCGCGAGAAGATGCGCGTGAGTTCGGGGAACTCCTTCAACAGCTTGTTCTCCACCTCGATGTCGGTGCGGAGCGATTCCTCCATGCTCATGCCGACGGGCTTGTAGAGCATCGCGGTGATGGAGCCCTCGTCAAGCTTGGGTACGAATTCCGCGCCGAGCCGGCCGAATAGCCAGAGCGATCCGGCAAAGAGCAGCACGGCGGCAAGGACGACGAGCCAGCGAAGTTTGAGCGCGGCATTGAGCACCGGCTCATAAATCAACTTGGCGAAGCGGATGAGGCGGTTGTCGCCCTCGTGAATGTTTCCGCGCAGGAGGAACGAGCAGAGCGCGGGCATGAGCGTGAGCGCCAGTGCGAGCGCGCCGCCGAGTGCGAGCATCACGGTGAGCGCCATCGGGTGAAACATTTTCCCCTCGATGCCGGTGAGCGCGAGGATCGGGATGTAAACCACCGTGATAATGACCACGCCAAAGAACATCGGCGAGCCGACCTGCTTGCTCGCGGCGAGGACGGTGTGCGTGCGTTCCTCCGCCGTGAGCGCGCGGCCAAGCTGGTGCTGCCGCTGCCCAAGCTGGCGCACGATGTTCTCCACGATGACGACCGCGCCATCAATGATGAGGCCGAAATCAATCGCGCCGAGGCTCATCAGGTTGCCGGAGATGCCGAAGCGTTCCATGCCGGTGAGCGCAAAGAGAAACGCCAACGGAATGGCGCACGCGACGATGAGCGCCGCGCGCCAGTTGCCGAGCAACAGCAGCAGCACGAGCACGACGAGCGCCGCACCCTCGAACAGATTCTTCTCCACCGTGCCGATGGTGCGGCCGACGAGTTCGGAGCGGTCATATTGCGTTTGAATCTCCACGCCGTCGGGAAGTTTCTCCTGAATCTCCGCGAGCCGCGCCTTCACGCGCCCGGCCACGGTGCGGCTGTTCTCGCCCGTGAGCATCATCGTAGTGCCGATGACGGCTTCCTTCCCATTGAGCGTCGCTGCGCCGGTGCGGAACTTGGTGCCCATCTTCACCTCGGCCACGTTGGACACGAGCAGCGGCTTCACGCCCGCGCCAAACTTCAGCGGCAGGTTCGCGATGTCCTCAATGCTCTGCACGCGGCTGACGGCGCGGATGGTGAGCTGTTCGCCGCCGCGGCTGATGATGCCGCCGCCCGCGTTCTCGACGTTCTGCGCGACGCGGTCGGCGAGTTCGCTGAAGGTCATCCCCGCCGCCGTGAGCGCGTCGGGCTTGGGCTGGATGACGAACTGTTTGCGGTAGCCGCCGCTCTCGTTGACTTCCGCGATGCCCGGCACGGTGCGGAGCAGCGGCTTGATGAGGTAGGTCTGGAGTTCGCTCAACTCGATGAGTTGTTCGAGTTCGGTCGCTGGCTTATTCGTCGCGTCCGCGCGGTAGCCAACGCTGTAATAAAAAATCTCGCCGAGTCCCGTGCTGATAGGCGCGAGCTTCGGGAGCGTGCCGGGCGGGAGTTGTTCCAGCGCGCCCTGCAACCGCTCCGTGACAAGCTGTCGAGCGCGGAAGATGTCCGTGCCGTCCTTGAATTGCAGCGTGACCTGCGACAGGCCGAACTTGGTGATGGAGCGCAACTCCTCGACGCCGGGCAGGCCCGCGAGTTCCGTCTCGATGGGCTGGGTGATGAGCTTCTCCGATTCCTCGGCGGCGAGCGCGGGGACTTCGGTGTTGACCTGGACTTGCACGCCTGTGATGTCCGGCACGGCGTCAATCGGCAGATGCTTCGCGGACCAGAGTCCAGCCCCGAGCAACGCGACCGCGCCGAGCAGCACGACGGCGCGCTGGCGCAGCGAAAATTCAAGGATGCGGGAAATCATTTCCCCTCCTCGCTCCCGCTCGCCTGTGCCAGCGGCAATGGCAGGCCGGTGAGCAATTCCAATTGCTGCGCTGCGTCCAAGGCGTCCTTCTTCGTATCCAACAACGCTTCGACGGCTTCGAGGTATTGCTTCTGAAGCTCGACGTAAGTGGTCACAGGCACCGCGCCGAGCCGGTAATGTCGATCCGCCAGTTCCGCCGCTTCGCGGAAGTGTTGGGCGGAGTCGGGGCGCCACCTGGCCATCGCGGCGAGCTTCGCCTGATAAGCAATCGCGTTTTCCACGACCCGGCGTTCCACGTCGCGCTGCGTGACCAGCAAGGAGATTTCCGCCTGCATCTGGCGCGCTTGAGCCGCCTCAATGTTTCCTGCATTCTTGTTCCACAAGGGCAGTGGCAGCGAGAGGGCGATGCCTGCCTCACGCTCGCGGTCGCCAGCACGCGCCAGCGACACATACGGCCCGACAGTGATGCCGGGATATTTCTCGTTTTTCGCCAAATTGACCTTGAAGCCTTGCTGCGCCAGCTCTGTCGCGCGGACGCGCAGTTCAAAATTATTCGTCTTCGCCAGAGCCAGCAGCGTTTCCAGCGGCTCCGGTGGACGAAAGGAAAGATTCGCCGGCGCAATGGAGAGCCGGGTGTCCATCGGCACGCCGCGCAATTGGTTCAATTCAAGGAAGGCGGCTTGCGCGGCCAGTGCCGCCTCGCCGGCCCGCCGTTGCATGATCAGCGTGGTCGCTTCAATGATGCGTGTTTCCAGCATCGGTGTGAGGCCAGCGGGGTCGCGTTGCACCAGCACTTCCTTCAATGCCTGAAACCGTTCCGCCACTTCGCGTGCGGTCGCCGCCTTCTCCTGCGCGACGAAAATGCCATAGGCGAGCGTGCGCACACGCCCGACCAGCGCGGCCCGAAACCGGTCGTAGCCGAGTTCCGCCAAATCAATGTCGCGATTGGCAATCGCCTTGCGCAGCCCGATGCGTCCGGGCCACTCGAACGTCTGCGCGACCGACACCGACCAGGCAACGCCTTCACCCAACAACGTGCCGGACTTGTCGCGGACGCCTTTGTAGCCGGTCTGCGTGGACAGTGCGGGGTTGGCGAACGTGCCTGCTGTCTTGCGCCCAGCTTTGGCGGCGGCGATTTCAGCTTCGTAGAATTTCAATTCGGGATTGCGTGCCAACGCCTCGGCCACGAGCGCGTCGAGCGTGGCGGGGTTGGCATTGCTGGCAGGCGCATCCGCGCTGAAGCCGTTTTGAACGGCGCAAACAACAAACAAAGAGCAGAGGACAATTCGTTTCATAAAAAACCAAGGGTTAAGGACAACCGAAAGAGATACTCCCGCAGCGTGAAGACACACCACGGGCCGGAGGTGTTCCGCAAGGGAACGAATTAGGCGGGGAGCGAGGGGGAACGGACGGGCAGCGCCGCGCGCTGGCGGAATTGCCACGTCACGGGCAATGCTGGCGGCGCGACAGTCGAGAAAAGCGGAGAGGACGGCGCGTTGGAATGCGTTTCTGGCAGCAGGAATGCAAGGGCCAGAACGGGCGGGCAAGTGGGGACGATGGCCAGCGCGTCGTCGTCGCTCACTTTGTAACTGGCCGATTCCAGCGCGGCGCAGGCATCGTCAGCGTCCTGTCCGCCGGGCGCGCCGGGCGCGCAATCATCCGTGCAGGAGAAAACCGCAGGCATCAGCCCGGCGGATTCCATCAGGCAATGCGAGGTGGCCGGCACCCAGAGCGCCAGCAACAACACGGCCGCAAATAGACGGAACGGTTTCACTGTCACTATGAATACGTCACCCGTTGATTTGTTCAACAAGTATTTCCCAGTTGCCCCAACCGAAGACGGGTTAAAAATAAACAGTTGAATCCCGTGCGAATCTGCATACTTAATCCCTTGGAACAATTGAAGCCACTCGACCAGCAACGTGAAACCAACTGACCTGCGGGGCATCCTGCAATACATCCCGCGCTTCCGCGAAAAAACGTTCATCATCAGCGTGGACGGTGCCATCGTCACCGATGAGAACTTCGCCAACATCCTGCTCGACGTGGCCGTGCTGCGCTCGCTCAACATCCGCGTGGTGCTCGTTCACGGCGCGGCGGCGCAAATCAAGTTGCTGGCCGAACAATCCGGCGTTAAACCCTCCAACCTCGACGGCGTCGGCATCACCGACGCCGAAACGCTCAAGCTCGCCCTGACCGCTGCCAACCGCCTCACGCACGAAATTCTCGAAGGGTTTTCCGCCAACGACCTCCGCGCCGCCTGCACCAACGCCATCATCGCCCACCCGATGGGCATCCTGCACGGCGCAGATCATCTCTTCACCGGCAAGGTCGAGCGCGTGGACACCGAATTGCTGCAGACGCTACTCGCGCAGGGCATCATCCCCGTCGTGCCGCCGTTGGGCTTCGACGGCGATGGCCGGACGTATCGCGTGAACTCCGACGGCGTGGCGTTCGCGGTGGCGGATGCGTTGAAGGCGGCGAAGTTAATTTACATCTCCACGCAGGACGGCTTGATTCATCAAGGGCAGTTGATCCGCCAGATGCTGGTGGCGGATTTGGACAGCTTGCTGGCGCAGAACAAAAATGATTTCACCCCGGAGGCACTCTCCAAGGCGCAGCACGCCGCCGCCGCCTGCCACGCGGGGGTGTCACGCGTCCACATCATCAACGGCCGCGTGGACGAAGGACTGCTCGCCGAGGTTTTTTCCAATGAAGGCATCGGCACGCTGATTTACGCCAACGAATATCAGCAAATCCGCCCGGCCAAGAAAAAGGACGTGCGCAGCATCCTCGTGCTGACAAAAAACTCCGTGGCCAGCGAGGAATTGGCCAAGCGCACCCGCGCCGCCATCGAGAAGCATCTCGGCGATTACTACATTTTTGAAATCGACCGCAACCCCGTGGCCTGCGTCGCGCTGCACACCTGGCCGGAGTTTGGCAAAGGCGAGCTCGCCTTTCTCTACGTCAGCCCGTCGCACGAAAACCAGGGCATCGGCCGCAAGCTGATCCAGTTCGTCGAGAGCAAGGCGCGCGAACTGGGTTTGGCCGAACTGCTCACGCTCTCGACGCAGGCCTTCACCTACTTCCAATCCAAGGGCGGTTTTGCGGAAGGCACTCCCGATGATCTCCCGCCCAGCCGCCGCGAACGCTACGACCAGAGCGGCCGCAACTCGAAGGTGCTGGTGAAGAAGTTGGCGAAGGCAACCTAGTTTCAGGAACGCGTCTTGAAGAAGCGAATCCTTATTGTGCTGGTCTTCGTTAGCTGCCTCTCGGTTGGCTATCTTATCGGTTGGACGCATCGTTCGTTGATAAGAACAGACCTGCTGGACAAAACGGTGGCGATGCAGTGGGGCGACAGCAAATATGGGAATGCGTTTTACGGTGCGCACGTTTTCCTTGAACCGATTAATACCGGTTACTCAGTTCACGCCCGTGTTTACATTGGTCGTGGCAATGGAATGTTTCACGATTGCGGCAAACTTGGAACGGTCAAGACAGACGCCGAGGCAGTCGAGAAATGGGGAAAGATTCAATGGAGGACGGAAGGACTCTACATCGGCAATGGGACAAATCAGGGATTTCTATTACCGAGAGCCCAACTGGAATCTCACCGATGAAGCAACTCCGATTGAATTCGCGCGGGCTAATGGAGTCCGTCTGCTGGCGGCTAGGCATTTTTCCCACACGCTTCCTACTGGTTGTGAGTGTTGCTTCGCAGACGGTTTCCCTTCACGAAAAATCTTCCACGCCGCCGCGCCTCTGCGGTTTTAAGTTGGTAAAACAATTCCGTTGCTCCACCTCCAAGTTCGGCGTTGGCCAGCTCGCCGGCTCGAATTGCACGCCGCTCGGACTGCATCGTATCGCGGAAAAAATCGGCGGCGGCTGGCCGGTGGGAACCGTCTTCAAAGGCCGTCAGCCCGTCGGTTTCACCTGGCAGGGAATGCCGCTCGCGTCCATCACCACGCGCATCCTGTGGCTCGAAGGTCTGGAGCCGGGTTTCAATCGCGGCGGCAAGGTCGATTCCCAAGCCCGCTACATTTACATCCACGGCACGGGCGACGAACCGACGCTGGGACGTCCCGCCTCGCACGGTTGCATTCATCTCGCGGCGGCTGATTTGATTCCGCTCTACGACAAACTCCCGGTGGGCACGCTGGTCTGGATTTCGGAGCATTAAGCTGGTGTCTGAGAGAAAAAACTTGCCCTCGCGGCGCATTCGGCCAAAATCTGCCCCGTCAACCACGCAGCCAAAAACGCAGCGCCAACCGCAAAGAATTTTATGGGACGCATTTACAACGACATCGTCGAAACCGTCGGGCGCACTCCGCTCGTCCGGCTCAACAAAGTCACCGCCGGCCTGCCCGCCACGATCCTGCTCAAGTGCGAGTTCTTCAATCCGCTCGGCAGCGTCAAAGACCGCATCGGCATGTCCATGATCGCGGAGGCCGAGAAGCGCGGCATCTTGACGAAGGACACCATCATCATTGAGCCAACCAGCGGCAACACCGGCATCGCGCTGGCATTTGTCGCCGCCGCCAAGGGCTACAAGATCATTCTCACGATGCCGGAAACGATGTCGCTCGAACGGCGCACGCTGCTCGCCATGCTCGGCGCGAAACTGGTTCTGACTCCCGGCACCGAGGGCATGAAGGGCGCGATCGCCCGTGCCGAACAACTAGCCAAGGAGACGCCGAATTCCTGGATTCCGCAGCAGTTTGAAAATCCCGCCAACCCGGCCATCCACAAGCAGACCACCGCCGTGGAAATCTGGGACGACACCGACGGCAAGGTGGACATCTTCGTTGCCGCCGTGGGCACGGGCGGAACGATCACCGGCTGTTACGAATTCATCAAGCCCAAGAAGCCGGGCTTCCAGGCCATCGCCGTGGAGCCGAAGGATTCGCCGGTTATTTCACAGACGCTCGCAGGCCAGCCGGTCAAACCGGGACCGCACAAGATTCAAGGCACCGGGGCCGGGTTTGTGCCCAAGAACCTGCATTTGAAAGACGAGAAGGGAAACCCGCAGATCGTGGAGTGCATCCAGGTGACGAACGACGACGCGTTTGCCATGGCCCGCCGGCTGGCGAAGGAAGAGGGAATTTTGGTCGGCATTTCCACCGGCGCGAATGTCGTGGCCGCCATCGAGGTCGCCAAGCGCCCGGAGAACCAGGGCAAGATGATCGTGACCGTGGCGTGCTCGACGGGTGAACGTTATCTCAGCACCGCCCTGGCTGCCGAAGCGAAAGCGGAAGTCGGCGGGTAAGGCCGTTCGAGCGTTTGCGGTGAAAAATAATTGTTGCCACGGGAGGGGTTTGGCCCTACACATTCCCCCGGTGCAGGTCTAATCGCGCGTCCCATTGGAACAGTTTCGGGCGGCGGTTCTCCCTAATGATTCAAAATTCATTGCGGTTTCCTGAAGTCAGCTTTTTGGGCTAAGTCCCATTCAAACACAGACACTATGAGCAAAGCAGTCAATTCTACGCCCACAGCGCCGCCCACTCCGGAACGCGGCGCTGGCTATTTGGAAATCTCGGAAAAGGGCTTCGGCTTCCTCCGCTCGCCGGAGAACCGGTTCCAGCCCAAACCGACCGACATCTTCGTCACGCCCGACACGATCAAGAAAAATTTCCTGCGCGAAGGCTGCCTCGTGGATGCCATGCTCCAGCCGCCGCACCGCGGCAGCAGCCCGCAGTTGAAGGAAGTCGTCAACGTCAACGACATGCCGTTCTCCGACTACACGAAGTCGGTGCGCTTCGAGAACCTGACCAGCATTGACCCGATCGAGAAATATCAACTTGAAACCACGTCGGACGCGATCGAGACGCGCGTCATTGACCTCGTCACGCCGATTGGCAAAGGCACGCGCGGTCTGATCGTCTCACCGCCGCGCACGGGCAAGACCACCATTCTCAAGCAGATCGCCAATGCCGTCACCACGAACCATCCTGAGGTGTTCGTGATGGTCTTGCTGATTGACGAGCGCCCGGAGGAAGTGACCGATTTCCAGCGCAGCGTGAAGGCCGAGGTCGTCGCCTCCTCCAACGACCAGGATTTGGACACGCATGTTCGTCTCTCTCGCTTCATGATTGAGCGCTGCCGCCGTATGGTCGAATGCGGCAAGGATGTCTTCGTGCTGCTCGACTCCATCACGCGCGTCGCTCGCGCCTACAACAGTGTGCATGGCGGCAGCGGCCGCACGATGTCCGGCGGCGTCGATGCCCGCGCGCTGGAAATCCCGCGCAAGATGTTCGCCTCCGCCCGCAAGATCGAGCACGGCGGCTCGCTCACCATCATCGCCACGGCGCTGGTCGATACCGGTTCGCGCATGGACGAATTGATTTTCCAGGAGTTCAAAGGCACGGGCAACATGGAGTTGATCCTCGACCGCAAGCTCTCCGACCGCCGTTTGTATCCGGCCATCGACATCCCGAAGAGCGGCACGCGCAAAGAGGAAAAGCTTTTCGCCGCCAAGAATCTCGAAGCCATCCGCAAGCTCCGTCGCACGATGGTGGACTTAAATCCCGTCGAGGCGATGGAAACGCTCACCGCCGCGCTCAAGAAATTCAAGACCAACGACGAGCTGCTCGCGAAGATGGCATAGGCCGGCGCGGTGCCGCCTAGCATGGCGATGAAATCCAAGGGCAAAGAGAGCCGCGACCTGCCCCGCTCCCGCCCGCCGCTGGAGCGGATGCTCCGCATCCACCAAGCCATCCAGTCCGGAGGTTTTCCCAACGCCACCACGCTCGCCGTCGAACTGGAAGTCAGCACCAAATCGATCCAGCGCGATCTGGAGTTCATGCGCGACCGGCTCAATCTGCCGCTGGAATACACCCACGCGCGCAACGGCTACCATTACACCGAGGAGGTCAGTTCCTTTCCCACGCTGCAAATCACCGAGGGCGAACTCTTCGCGCTGCTCGTCGCGGAAAAGGCGTTGCAGCAATATCGCGGCACCCATTTCGAGAAACCGCTCCTCAGCGCGTTCAAGAAGATGGCGGCGTCCCTGCCCGACACCGTGTCGTTGAATCTCGCCGAGTGGGAGCAGACCATTTCCTTCCGCACCAGCGCCGAGCCGGTGTTGAACCTCGAAATCTTCGACGCGCTCGCCAAGGCCACGGCGCGGCATCAGCAACTGGAACTGGACTACCGCAAACCGGGTCGCGCGCAAAGCGAGCGCCGGCTCATCGATCCCTACCATCTCGCGAACATCAACGGCGATTGGTACCTCTTCGCCTTCGACCACCTTCGCAAAGCCATCCGCACGTTCGTCCCGGGACGGATCGTCGCCGCCGAACGCACCGGCGAGGTGTTCG
>JBKJSC010000263.1:0-8091 GCA_046593035.1 Limisphaerales bacterium
CTTCTCGAGCATCGCGCGCGTGGAGGTCAGCAGCTTTTGGAGATCGGTCTGGCCGCGTTCGACCACGAGCAACAGCCGGAAGGCATGGCTGGTCGTGAACTGCTTCCGCGATTCGGCGGCGCGACGCGTGAAATCCTCCCACGGTTTGTCCGCCGGTTCCGCGGCCAGCGCTTTTTGCAGCGCAGGAAAATCCTCGCTGGAGAAGGCCAGGATTTGAACGTTGCCGTCCCAATCCGGCGCGGATTTCTCCGCCGTGTGCTCCTCGAGAACACAATGAAAATTGCTGCCGCCAAAACCGAAGGCGCTGACGGCGGCGCGACGGGGATGCGACGCACGCTTGAGCCAGGGACGCTTCTGTGTGTTCACGTAAAACGGCGATTTACCAGGCGCGGCTGGCTCAATCGGCTGGCTGACCTTGATCGTGGGCGGCAAAACTTTGTGATGCAGCGCCAGCGCGGCCTTGATCAAGCCCGCGACGCCCGCCGCCGCCTTGGTGTGGCCGATCTGCGATTTGACCGAGCCGAGCGCGCACCAACTGCCTTCGGGTTTCTCCGGTTGATAGACCTGTGTGAGCGCGGTGACTTCCGTGGCGTCGCCAACTTTCGTCCCGGTGCCGTGGCCTTCGACGAGTTCAATCGTATCCGGGGTCACTTTGCCCAGTTCATAAGCGCGCCGGAGCGCCTGCGTTTGTCCGTCGGAGCTGGGCGCATAAACCGCGTTGCCTTTGCCATCGCTCGAGGATCCAATGCCTTTGATCACGGCATAAATTCGGTCGCCGTCCCGCTGGGCATCCTCAAGGCGCTTGAGAATCACCATGCCCAAACCTTCGCCGAGGATTGTGCCGTCGCCGTCCTGCGCGAACGGTTTCGCATTGCCCGTCGGCGAAAGCGCCGGGGTTTTGCTGAAGCACATGTACATGAAAATGTCGTTGAACGTGTCCACACCGCCGGCGATGACCATGTCGGAACGGCCCGCCGCCAGCTCGAGTCCGGCCAGGTGCAGCGCGCTCAAGGAACTGGCGCAGGCCGCGTCCACGACGCAATTGGTTCCGCCCAGGTTCAGCCGATTGGCAATGCGGCCGGCGGTGACGTTGCCGAGCAAGCCGGGGAAGGAGTTCTCCTGCCAGCCGACGTAAGAATCCGCGATGCGCTGCACCACGTCTTCCGCGACGGAATGGTCCACGCCTGCTTCTTTCAAGGCCCGTCGCCAGATCGGATGGCCGAGCCGCGCGCCCAACGGGATGACGAGTTCCAAGGTGCCCGTGACGCCGAGGATCACACTGGTGCGCTCGCGATTGAATTCCTTGCCCTCGCCGTAGCCGGCGTCCTGTAGCGCCTGCTTGGCCGCGACCATGCCGAGGAGTTGCGTGGTGTCGGTGGCCTCGATGTCTTTGGGCGAAATGCCGAACTCCAGCGGGTCAAAATTGACCGGCGAAAGAAAACCGCCCCGCGCGGCATAGGTGCGATCCGGCGACTTGGGATCGCCGTCGAAATAGTCCGCCATTTTCCAGTGCGTGTGTTCGGGCACCGCTGTGATGGCATCCACGCCGTTTTTGATGTTGGCCCAGTAGGTTTGCAGATTGTCCGCCTTGGGAAATAGGCAACTGATGCCGATGATGGCAATGGGCGCCGCCAGAGCGGATTCACGGGACGGTGCGGACTTGTCTTTCATGCATTCAAAACTTCATTCAACGCTTCCGGCTCCAGCGGCCGGGCGCTCATCAATTCCGCCGGCAACCGGATGCCCTGGCTGCGCAGTGCCTGGAGCCGCAAAGCAACGGCGGCTCCATACAAAATATTCCGCGCGACGGTCACAACGCGGCGGTTTTCCGGCAGTTCGAGGAACGAGCCTTTGACCCATTCGTTGAACGCGCCCATCGCCGGGCCGCACCAAATCTGGTAATCCATGACGCGCGACGGTTCGCCGGCGTTCGCCCAACGCGAACTTTGGCCGAGGTAACTGCGGAATACGAGCGCCATTTTGTGTTTGGGATCCTGCTCGGCGCGTTGCACCTGGCTCGGATCGCGCACCAGGAAAAATTCCCGCGTCTGTGCCCAGGTATCCTCCAGCGTGGCGCGGAAAAACTGCTTCTCCAGCACGGCGCGTTCGGCGGGTGGAATGGATTCCAGCCGGTCGTGCGCGCGGTAGAGTTCGTACAGCTTGGCCGCGCGCATGGGAAACATGGTGCCTCGCTTGAGCACCTGAACCTTGACGCCCATTTCAAACATGTCGCCCGCCGGGGCCATCGCGACATCCGCCTGTTGCGCCTGCGCGAGCATCTTGCGCACTTGATCGCACGAGCCGGACTCGACACAGGCTTGGTTGATCGAGCCGCTGACCACGTAGGCCGCGCCCATCGCGAACGCGGCGGCGGCGGAAGCGGGCGTGGCAATGCCCCCCGCCGCGCCCACGCGAAGTTCCTGCTCGTATTGATACTGCGACTGCAACCGGTCGCGCAGGGCGAGCATGCTGGGCAACAGGGAAATGGCCGGACGATTATCCGTGTGGCCTCCGGAATCGGCTTCGGCCGTCAGGTCATGCGCCATCGGAATTTGTTCGGCGAGCCGCGCCTGTTCATCCGTGATTTCGCCGAGCTGCACGAGGGCGTTGAGAAAATTCTTCGGCGGCGGCGACAGAAAATGCGTGGCCACTTCCACGCGCGAAACTTTGGCGATAATGCGGTTCGGCGTGATGATCCGGCCGCTGGAATCCTGGTGAATGCCCCGTACTCGATAGCGCACCACGGGCAGCGTCAGGTTCAAGAAGGCCGAGGCCTCCACGAGCTTTACCCCGCGCCGCAAAAAAAGTTCCACCACGGCTGCTTCCAAGTCCGGCTCGTTCGGGCTGTGGATCAAATTAAATCCGTAAGGCTTTTCACCGAGTGAACGCTGGATTCGGTCGATGGCCGATTCCACCATCTTCAACGGCAATCCGCCCGCGCCGAAGAAGCCCAACATGCCGCCCCGGCTCATCGCTTCCACGATGTCCGCCGAACCGATGCCGTTGGCCATTGCACCGGCCACGTAGGCGTAACGGAGGCGATGATCGTTGCAAAAAGCACGGTCGCCCAGATTTTCCAGCGGACAGGCCGCCGCATAACCGGCAATGGGCAAAGCGCCGCTGACAGCGGATTTTCTTCCTAGTTGACCGATCCCGCCTTCACCGACGGCCAATCGTCCGGCGGTTTCAACGAGCGTGATCGGATGCCGGATGTCGCCGATGGCCCGCCGCAGGTATTGCTGGTCGGTGGTCGGCGGAGTGCCGTTGGCGCTCCACCAACCGAGGTTGGGCGGGGATGTTTTCGGGCTGGCGATCATACCCCAAAAGCCGAAGCCCGGCATGGCCGCCGCGCAAGTGCGGAGGAACAGCGGTCAATGCGGTCAAACTCAGGCGCGTTCATTCGTTTCGGCTGTGCATCAAATGGCGTCGCGGGACTCCGCGGCGGACGGCAAAACTATCAAACCAGATGACGATGTCAAAGCGGGTTGTTTAGCAGGAATTGCCCATCTGCCAAAGGCAAAGTTCGGGCTGGGCTGCCAACCTGTCGCGTCCGGGCATAGGTAATCCGGCCCGAATTCCGAATCAGAATTGGGAGCGCAGCCGCCCCGGCTGCGGCCCGCTGCGCCCGGGGCGGGCGCGCTCCCCATTTCAAAGGTAACGTTCCGGTTAAAACTTTTGGTTCCACGCCGCCATGGAATACTTTTCGGCGGCGAGACGGTTAATGGCTTCGCTTGGAATTTCCTTCATCGTTTCTAACGCGTTCCACGCTTGCTTGAGCACCTCTTTCATTTGTTCGACGGAAAGCGGCAAATTGGTCACGAAATCCCGGTGCGCGCGGTGACGCCGGTAAGCCGGTTCTTTGGAAGGTGGAGTCAGGAGACGCTCAATCAGCGGCAGATCGAAATTCAATAGAAAGGTTCCGTGGAAGAGCAGATGACTCTTCCGCCGTCGCTGGGCGTTGCCGGAGAATTTCAACGAGCCGAGCGCCAGGTCCGTGACGCCTTCGATGCGAACGGGCGACGCGAGCAGCGTTTGCAGCGCCTGCTGGTGGCGTTGCATGACGAGCGTATTGGTGCCGGTGATGCTCGCGGTGGGGCCAGCCTCGTCGATTTTCAAGATGAGGGAATAATTCAGGCAGCCCGGCCCTTGCACCACGGTTCCGCCGCCGCTGCAACGCCGCAGAATGGGAATCTGATTTACCCGGCAGTGTTCGCCCTGGACTTCCGTGCCGAGCTTGTTGGCGTAGCCGACGACGACGAAGTATTCCGGCGATTCCCAGAAGCGGAGCACCTCGTCCGCGCCGCCGGTTTCGCACCAATCCAGCAACGCCTCGTCAGCGGCGAGGTTTTGTGCGGGATTGGGCAGCGTCAGGTCAAGGCACTTCATGGCTTGGAATCAGCGGGCATCGAATAGCATGCCCCACGCCGGGCCAAAAGTTATTTCAATTGGCTGAGGAAGTTTGGCGACTACCAACGGTTGTCGGTTCGTTCATGTGAACGGATAGATTCGCCGCGAAAGACTGTGCCGCAAAAGAAAACATGCCAGGCGTGCGAAGGCTATTTGACTCAGGCAAATCATGATCGCGCGACAAATCGGATCGCCTATTGTGGGCATCGCTAGGTAGTCCAGAAAAATAGCCAGTGCGTCCCCCAGTGGAATGCCAAATGCCAGCGGGAGAAAACCGCCCATGACCCAGATGAGCAGCCAGGCCGTCCACAGACGTTTCAGCCGCAGCGACCAATAGAGTCCGATGAACGGCAAGGTGAAGAACCCCATGAAGACCACCAAGGCAAACTGCACATTCTCTTGGTTGCTGGAAGTTCCGTAACCGTCCCACTCGGCGAAACCAAACTGCGTCATGACTGAAGCCAGGGCAATCACCAGGGCGGACGGGAGGAATTGCTCCCACAGTCCGAGGACGCGGCCATAGATTAGTTTGTGCAGCGGCAGCGGTGAGACCAGCAACAACTCCAGCACGCCGTTTTCCTTTTCCTTGATGAAACTGCCGGCGGCCACAAACGTGAGGCCCAGCGAAAGGGCGAGCATCAAGTACGTTTGCACCTCCCACCACGTCGCCGGACTGGCGTTGTCAGACCAAAGGTTGAGGGGCACGCATTCCACGAGGACGAAGCCGAGGCACCAGCCCCACTTGGTCAGCCGGGCGCTCCAAGAGCATTGGTGCAACCAGGCGATGGGATTGCGGTCGAGCGCGCGGCGTGAGTTCCGCCGCAGCCGGTCGCGCCAGAGGACCGGCACCGTGAACGTCCGGAACAGCCAACGCTTGCGCGCGGAAGCCGGTCCATCCTGCCAGCTTCGTCGCACCTGACGCGCGGCGAGCCAGATTACCGAGCCAAAAATGAGCAGACAAAAGAGCAGCGTTTCACCCAGTACCACCAGCCACATTTGACTGGCGGCGGGCGGGAAGCCCGTGAACAATTCGTTCCAATTTCCTGGCAGCAAGCCCGTGGTCAAAATCAATGGCATGCCGGCCAGAAACCGAACCGACAGCAATTCCTGCCAGTGAAAGTTACGAACCGGCGCAACGATTTGGAACGCGGTGGCGAGGCTGAGGAACCAGCCGAAGAGCACCGCGAGACCGAGGCTCACGAGTTGCGCCGACACCAGCGCGCGGCCCCAAACTTTGGATCTGGCCGAAGCGAAAATGCCGGCGGACAAAGCCAGGATCACCGCGCAAAATTCCAGGACGAACGCGGTGCAAATATCCAGCCACGTCAGTCCGCCGAGCAGGAGCGGCAGCGTCATGATCGGCACGGCGGCCAGCCAGAGCGTCATGGCTTTCAAAAGGTGTACGAGGCTTTTGCCCACCACGATCCCGGCGGGCGTTAACGGAGTCAGGAACAACAGGCCCAGCGTCCCCTCACGTTTCTCGCGCGCGAGGCAATCGGCGGTCATTCCGGGCACCAGCAGCCAGATGACGATGAAGATCGCCGTGTGCAGACGGGTAAAGAGTTTGGCTCCGAGCGTGGCCGGGTTGCTCTGGTCATCCAGCATCACGACCGCGAACACCAGCACCACGAACGCCGCACCCAACACGCGTAGCCAGTAGGTAGCCCTTTGCCGCGCTCCCGCGCGCAACTCGCGGACGATGACGGGCAGGACGTTCATGCAAAATTCAGAATTGGGAAGCCACTCACGAAACTGCACGGATCTTGAACCGTAGCAGGCGACGTGAGGAGGCTCACTATGAAGCAGCGGATAGTCGGAGCCTCCTCACGTCGGCTGCTACGAGGCTCAGGGGTAAATCGGTCTCGCCGCTGGTCTGTCAGCGGGTCGGGACGCGATTGGCTGGTCGAAGTGATGTTGAAATTATTCAATCAATCCTTTGTGTGCATTAAACTTTGCCGGTTGGAAATCGTGACGAGGCTATTCCTTGGCTCCGTGCTGGCGCAAGCGGTTAATCACATTCGTGTCGCCCGCGCGCAACGCTTCTTGGAAAAGAGTCTTGCCGAAAATATTGGTGACGTTGACCTGCGCTTTGCTGGTCAGTAATTGATCAATCATGTTCAGATAATGCTGCCCCGCCCATCGGTATCGGCTGTTCTGAACCAAGTGAAACAACGGAGTCGATCCATCGTTGTTCCCGGCGTTTACGTCGGCTCCGTACTCCAGCAACAGCTTGACGGTGTTCGTTTGCCCGCGATCGGCAGCCAGATAAAGAGGCGTGTTACCACGAGCATCCCGGTCATCCATCGCCGTTTTGTGAACCAGAAGCAGTCGCACCATGGGTCCATATCCTTCCTGTGCAGCGAAGTGAAAAGGTGTCATGCCGATAACATTCGTGGCGTTGATTTGCGCTCCGCGTTTCAGGAGCAACTCAGCGGAACCCGAATTTCTATTCATTACTGCCCAGTGCAACGCCGTACATCCTTGACGGTCTTTCAAATTCGGATCCGCCTTGGCATCGAGCAAAAGGCTGGTCAGCGCGGGTTTTGTATTGAGTCTGGCCGCATCAAACAGAGGAGTATGACCGTAAATATTCGTGGCGTTGGCATTGGCCTTGTGGCTCAAAAGCAGTTTGACAACGTCTTCTTTTTGCGTCCGCACTGCCAGGTGCAGCGGCGTCATGCGGGATCGGTTATCGGAGAAGAAACCCTCCTCGCCTCCATCGAACAAAAAGTCCACCCAATCGGTCGAGGCGCGCGAAGCACCAGGAGCAACGACCGGAACCGGATCGGGCTTCTCGCGATCATTGACGAGTTCGGGATGCGCCTTGAGGATTTTCTCGACGGCGGCGGCATTGCCATCGTACGCGGCGCGGCGCAAATCAAAACCGGGATCGTTGCACCCGCAGAGGAGCGGGAGCAGCAGGCAGAGAATGCCAGTCAACCGGGAATGATCCATGCCGGACTGAAACACCACCGGCCCCAATTGTCACGACGGATTCCCGCAGGAAGCTGTTACGGTCGCGGCCAAGTTTCTAAAGTTACGATCCCGGCGGAAGCTGCGGAGCAGCGGCAGAAAGTAGCCCACGGCGTAAGCCGTGGGTTCGATGTCTGAATTTTGAAAAGCCCCGCGAGGGGCGACAGAATTGAACGATTGATTTAGAGCCTCTGTCGCTGCCCCGCAGCTTGATCCGGATACATCTCCGCCCCACGGCTTACGCCGTGGGCTACTTTCTGGTGCAACTCCGTTGCTGGCTGGTTTGAACGGGTGCGGACTCTCTGGCTGGAAACGGAGAAGCACCCGTCGGGCGCAGCGGGGAACTAAACCGCTTGCTTGCGGACGCCGGGTGCCGGATAAGCTGGAACCATGCAGTTCGTTTGGGAGCGCGTGGATGGTGTCGGCCCGCTGATCGTCGCTGAACAGGAACAGGACGTTCGGCTTGTTTGCCGCCGACAATTCCCGCGCACCAGTCAGCAACAGCAACGGGGCCGCGAGCAAAATGAAAAATCGCTGCGGGGTCATTCGTGGTCGATCATTGCGGAAAACCGGCTCCGCTGCAAGCGCGTCCGGCCACAAATCTTTGGTGGTTCACGGCCACGCAGCAAACAAAAGTTTGCCAGCACGCTTACAGGCCGACAGAATGCCCGCACCCCATGAATCAAACCTGCAACCGCCGCGAAATGCTGC
>JBKJSC010000168.1:0-27161 GCA_046593035.1 Limisphaerales bacterium
CGCGGATATTTTTGGAGAATCTCGACCGGATCAAACTTCACCTGTTCATGGTCAACGGGACTTTGTTAACCCTGCTTCAATCCCGGCTCGTCGGCGACCCGGTGATACCGCACAGCAAAACCACTCTCTACCCGTCGCCGCCGCTGTATATGTCTTCTCGTTTGCGCCCGGAACAGATCGACAATCTTTATTCGGAATTGATACTTTTAAGCCTCTGATGCCGCTGCCATGAAACGAATGTTGCGAACTGCCGCGCGGAAAGTTCTGGGCGTGGCGCTCCGGCCGGTTTATGCTGGTGTCGGTTGCATCCTGGCGCTGCACCGAGTGGCGGAGAGAACGGATACGCCCCGGATTGACAACCCGTCTCTGGAAATCTCCCCGGCTGGCTTGGATTCCCTGATTCAACATCTGCTGTCCCGCGGTTACGCCATTGTCACCATGGATGAAGTTTATGCCATTTTGACCGCCCCCAGGAGGAAGTCTCCACGATTTGCGGCGTTCACTTTTGATGACGGCTACCTGGACAATTACACGCTGGCCCTGCCCATTTTCAAAAAATACCAGGTACCCTTTGCGGTTTATATCCCCACGTCATTCGTGGGAAACACGAACGCATTCTGGTGGTACCGACTGGAACATCTGCTGTTGCGACAAAGCCGGCTTAGTTTTTCGAGTCAAGGCCAGCGCCACGAGTTGGAACTCGGTTCGCACAGCCAGAAAATGGCGGCTTTTGATTTTATCTGTTCCATCATCCGTGGAGCCGGAGCGCGTGAGCGACAGGCCTTTCTGCGGGAAATCTTCCTCGAAGAAACAGATTTCCACCGGAAAAACCTCGTCATGAACTGGGACCATATCCAAGCGTTGGCCGGCGAGGCATTGGTTACCATCGGCGCGCATTCGGTCAATCACTACGACTTCAACAAGCTGTCCGCCGAGGAGGTTCTGTTCGAAATGAATGAATCGCGGCGCGTCATCGAATCCATGCTTGGCCGGAAAGTGGAGCATTTCTCCTACCCCTTTGGTGGCAGAAATTCCGTCAACCAGCGGGAGTTCGCCCTGGCGAAAAGTTGTGGTTTCAAAACCGTGGTGACGACGCGTGTGGCCAATGTTTTTCCAGAACACGCGGAATACCTGGAATGTTTGCCTCGCCTCCTAGTCGGTGATCTTGCTCCGGTCATTCCGCATTTCCAAGGTTTGGAAAGCGGTGTTCTCACTGCGCGATCAAACCATTTCAAGCGTGTGGTGACAGCGTAGCCACCGCTGGTAGAGCTAACCGCGCTTGAGTTGGGTGGCGATCAGCTGACCGATGGTGGACAAGAAATCAGGGCTGGCAGAGCTTGGAACCGGAATCTCTGGAAGTCGCAAGACCCTGACGCCGCTGACAGGCTTAAGTTCCGACATGATCCGGTTTTCCAATTCCTGAAAAAAACACACACGCGCCTGATGAAAAGTTGAGGCGGGGCATATGCAGAGGAGATATTGAGTAGTTGAATCCGCCGATTTCAAAAAAGCCAGCAGCTGTTTTATCTTCAGGGTAATATCTGCGTATTCCTTGGTGAAATCGGGTTCTTCGGTTGAGGGCGTTTCTTCGGCGGGCGGGCGGGCGGCGTACAGCATGTACACGCCGGCGGGGGCGAGCGATTTATCGGCATCCGACGTCAGGTTAAACCCCTTCGCTTCCAAGAGATGCGTAATTTCTTTGATCACGTCCCCTTTGCTGTCGTGAATCTCCATGGCGATCTGACGGATGATCTTCCAGTCTTCCTCCGCGATGCCCAGTAGCACACTCAATTCGCTTTTCTCCACGTCGATTTTAAGCAAATCAATGCGCTTAATTCTGTGCTCTCGGATGACACTGGAAAGCGTCCTGAGTTGAGCGATCAGAGTCTTGCTTTCGAGACGCTTGTTTAGCACGCCGTCAATGTAGGTGTTCAACGAAGCATGTCGGGCGAGTTTGGGATTTGAACTCAGCATATGGCCCAACGCCATTTCTAAGATTACTTTCTCCTCCTGCGCGTTGGCATGAAATCCGGACATGATCGAGTAATTCGGATAATAAGTAAGGGGTGCCTCCTTCGATTCATTGGACAAACCGCAATTGAATAGGCTCGCATGCACGCCGTAAAAGGCGGCGTTGGCTTTTAATATTTCAAAAACGGGCGGGATCGGTTCAAAGGCGTAGAGGCGGGCGCCTTGGCATTGCTGATGTGCAAAGACACTGAAGAGACCGATATTCGCTCCCACGTCAAAGATGCAGGAGTCTTCGGGCAACGTAATGCCATGCTTCAGGTAAACGTTATCGACAAAAATTTCCTCATATAAAAACTGAGTTTCAGATTTGTTTTGATGAGCGATCTCCATGCCGTTGGGCAGTTTGTGGCGGGGCAATTTACTGAAAACACGTTCGCCCGGCTGGAAGACAATTTCAGGCGCAGGCTCGCGCCCGTGAATCCAATCATTCCATCGGATCAGAATCACGTTGAGATCACCACCCCCAACAATGGACGGTCCCATCTGGTGGTAAGGGAGCAGCGTGACCGTCGCCTGAATGCCACGTGCGTGGATGGCGGAAACAATGGCATCCCTGATGGATTCAGCCGCAAAGGTCGCAATAATGTTAACTGTTGGATTTAGTTTGTTCATGGAAATGCTCACGATTTGCGTTTTTCCCCGGAGTTGTTTCAGGTGAATTCTCAGCGATCCTAATCGCAATATGGTCTGGCATAGGCATGTCTTCTGGGGCAATGCCAAGTTTCCAGCGACCATTGCCATTTTGTGTGAAACCATGTTTGGAATAAAAATCCGCTGCCATCGTATTTTTTGCGGTCGGCACATACTCGCCATGTATTTCGCTGGCACCGCGCGCGCGCACCAGCTGAATGAGCGTGCTCACCAGGGCGGTCTCGACATGCCGGCCGATCACCCGGCAGCTCAGGAGAAAGGTGTCGATCAACCATTGGTCAGCGCTTTTGGGAATGGCAATTGCCACCCCGACCAGACCGTTGTCGCCAAACCGGTCGGCTACGCGTAGCCAGAGAGCGATGCTGCCCCCCGCCACCATTTCTTGAATCCGGGCCGCGCTGTGGCGGCGGGTCGTGAGGTTAAATTGATTCGTCTTGGCCAGTAATTGCGCGATGCGTTCCAATGTGTCCGGCCCCACCATCCCAATCGTGGCGGTGGTGGCCAGTTCCCGCAGGAAATCCTCCGGTGAAATCGTCCGGGCCTGCAATTGCTGGCGTTGCTGGTTTCCGGAATACAATTCGTGGCGTTGGCGATCCTCGTGGGAAAGGGTCAAGCTGTCGAAGGCTCCTGATTGCTCAAGCGCGGTGGTGAATTCCAGGGGGCTTTGCGGAACCTCAATCACGGTGACTTCCGGCAACTGGGCGCGAATCAATCCCCGTTCCACGGGATTATCATCGAAGAAGACCAGCGCGTCCGTCCCGATATTGAGATCGCGGGCGATGGCGCGCAAGCTGGCAGACTTCTCCTCCCAATTGATGCGATGCGCGGCAAAATCGTTCAACCGCAAAACGCAATCTTGATGTTGCTCGAAAAGCACCCGTACCTCGGCCTCGTTATTCTTGCTCGCGATGGCCAGTAGAATTCCGCGATCGCGCAAACCCGCGAGGTAGCGTTGAAAATCTTTGTAAATATTGCCGGGGAAATCCTCTCCCAGCGCGATTCCTCCCTGGCCTTCTTCGCCCAACACGCCGCCCCAAAGCGTATTGTCGAGATCGAGGACGAGGCATTTGCACGGCGGAAAATACAACGCGCGAAAGTACCGCGACAATTGCCGCGCCGTTTCAATCTGTGCCTCCAGCCGCCAGGGAATGCGGCCCATGAAAAATAATTTTGGATCCTGCCAGCGTTGCCGCCCGAAATCACTGACCAGGCGCGCATAATCAAAGAAGTGAACGTCACTGGCCTTGCGGCAAACCTGGGCAAGCTGATCGTTGATGCTTTGTATGACGGAGAGTTGAGGCGATGGCAATGTAGCGTCGGCCAGACCGGCGGAAAGAATCGCCGGGGCCGCATAATTGAAAACCAAAACCGTGGCGGTGGAGAACTGGCGGACGCCCGCGACCAGATCGGAAACGCGCCGGATGACGGACGCCACTTCGAGTTCAATGTCAGCCGGGGACAAGCGGAGGAAGCCGTTGGTCAACCGTGTGGCGAAATCTTCCAGCCGCGTGGCAATGACAATGACGTCCGGTTTGAAAAGATAGAGGGGACTTGCCTGATTGAGCAACTGTTGTTCGAGCTGATTGTAAGGGGCGAAATGCAGTTCCGTCCCAAGGCCGCGCCGCGAGCTTTCCACGATCAGATAGGGCCGCAAGAGTTCCAAGGTGAAGGTTGAGACCAAGGCCACCTTCACGGGCTTCAAGTTTAGGTCCGTCAGCCCTTCCAATTGTCGCATGGCGCGCAGATAAGCGGCCGGGGACGGGGTAAGGGCCGACAAGATATCTGGTAGGTTGGTGGCCGCAGTTTCGGTCATTGGTGTCATTGGCTCGCTCATCACTTTTACCGGTCAACCATGCCAGAGCCGATATTCGTTTTCATTACTTTTCGGCGGAAGCATTTGATGTGAGTTAGACGGCCTGAACTGGTGGTGGATCTGCGCGTCGCGCGAGGATCAAGGGTTCACTCCAGGCGAACGTTATCGAGCAGGAACGAAGGCGGCACCGCCTGTCCGTCACTGAACAACACCAGTCGGCGAATGGCCCGTAGGTTTAGCCGCCGTGTTTTGGGTGCCCGCTCCAGTTCTTTGACCGGCATCACCAGACGGTTCCAACCATTCGTCACCTGGAAACCGCGCAAGCAACGCGCGTCCTGATGTGAACAATCCCCGTCATCGTCCACGCGCAGAATCAGGTCAAAGGGTGTGCTGGGATTGTGTATGTCAAATGCCAGCGTGCGATAAGCTGAAAAGTTCATTTCTCCAGCGTTGAAATTCACTCCTGGCCAGTTCGTTTTCCCCAATTGGACGTGAAGGGAGTGCTGGCCGCGCGTGGCGCGCTCGGAGGTGATGGAAATCTGTGTGGGCCGGTTGGAGGTTCCGCCCTGCGGATACCAGAAGCTGAGTTCGGCGGCATGTTCAAAATCTCCCAGGATGGGAAAATTTCCTGCGCGAAGACGGATTCCACGCCACTCATGAAATGCTGGCAAACTCGCGTACAGAATCGCGACAATGGCACATACCGCCCATGCTGCGCGTGGCAGAGAGGATACCCGGGGCTTGGCAACCGCCAGTCCGGTGACGGCGATGCCGACGCCTAGAAAACCATTGACCAAGTCTTGGAGACTGTCATCCCGTCCGACCAAAGGCTGTAACCATTCGGTCAAAGCTGCGAGCAGGGCGGCGATGCCACCGGCGGCCAGTTTGGGCAGCCAAAAACCTTGATTCCAACTCCGCAGGTAGTGATGGAAGACCAAGGTCAAACCGAGAAAGAGAGGCAGGTGGCAGGCATCCATCGCATGGCTCCAAAACCCGGGATCCACCGGGAAGCGGAAGGGCCAAGTGACCAGCACCACAAACGCGCCCAACGTCAACACGAGTGGGATGAAACGCATGGCTCACAGTCAACGCGATTTCACGATCAACCGCCACCAAAAACCGGGGTTTGAGACGCCGACCATGACAGTTCGAGTGGGAAAAAATAATCCGTACGCTAACCTGAGACGCGGAGAGAATCCTTGTCAAACGGGCATCAACGTCGCAGTGTCAGTAGCTAGGATTGCGGTTGATCATCGCCTTGGATTTGGAAAAATGGCAGTAGGAAGTCGCTTGCGAGTAATTGTATGAAAGATGTCGTAGTCGAGCGGGCGTATCAGGCCGGGCAGGCGTTACAGACCGGGGAAGTGCGCCCAACGCCCGCAGCGGTGCTGCGGCGTTACCGGGAGCTGAAACGGTGGAAGATTTGCCGCAAAGAATACATGTTTCATTTGGTGAAGCGGTGCCAGCCGCAACGGATATGTGATTTTGGATGCGGCGAAGGCGCGAGCGCGGTGGAACTGGCGGCGCTCGGATACCAGGTGGTGGGGTTCGACCTTTCTCCCGATCTGATCGAGAAAGCAAACCGGCGGGCTGCTTTAGATCAAGTGAAGGATCGAGCCACGTTTATGGTGGCAAATGCCGCAGAATCGGCTCCGCCGGTGGAACCGTTCGATTTAGTATTTGTCGAAGCGGTTTTGCATCACATGAACCCTGAAGAGGGGTTGGAGACCATCCTGCGTTTGCTCAAACCCGGTGGTTTTGCCGTGATCCAGGAACCGGTGGCTTTTTCGGCGTCGCTTCAATGGCTGAAAGATCGCGTTCCGATAGAAAAAGATCTGAGTCCCAATGAGCGGCCACTTAATTACGCTGATTTGAAATTGATGGAGGAGAAATTCACGATCATCGAACGGCGCTTTTTCCACTGTTTTTCCCGGCTGTGCCGGCTTATGCCGGAATGGCTTCCCTTTCACGATTTTATTTCAATTCAGTTGCTCTGGCTCGACCATCTTCTGATCAATGTGCTGGGTGTGCAGAGATTTGCCGGCGTCGCAGTGCAACTCTGCCAGAAGCGGTCATAGGCGGCTCGCAAGGGGAGATGGTCGGGAAATTCATTGGGGAGGGCAGGGAAAACCCAGTTCCCACCATCTTGAATTCCGCGAGCCGGTGTGCCCCCGGAGACGCCCCCATGATCGCAAATCCGATGTTTTCCTCCTTGAACGAGACCGGGCGAAAAATCATAGTATCATCGGTCGTAATATGTTTGATGAAATTGATAGCGCGGCGAATCACATTGTCGGGTGCCGTTACCTAAATCGGTCGTATCGTCAGGCTCCGCACTGCTGGAGCTTGTAGCAATAGTATTATCGCTCTTCCATGGATTTCGTATCAGTCGTAATTTTCTTGGTGTTGTACTGCCTCCGCCCGCAGGAGTGGTCGGCATCGTTTTCGGGATTTCGTCCGGTCACCTGGGTCATGCTATTCGCTCTGTGGGCGATGCTTGCACGCAGTCAGAGGTTTTCGCTGCGTGATCTGGTGCGGACGCCGCACGACTGGGTGATGTTCGCCTTGTTTGCCTGGATTATTTTCACGTCGCCAACGCCCTGGGCCACTTTTCTCAACGTGCAGAGCTTCCTGGTTTTTTACCTGGTGATTGTTCAGGCACTCTCGAGCCTTGAACGGATTCAGAGTTTTCTGAACTGGTGGACGGTGATGATTTTTCTTGTGGCTGCGCTGGCGCTGGCCGGGGAGCATGGCTTCGACCCGCTCGGGAGCTACGACTTGACCCATGGAGTCATGTTGGACCGGCTGGTGCTAAACTTGTCCATTTACAACAACCCAAACGCGCTGGGTCATGCGGTGGTGCCGGTGCTGGCCATGATTTATTTTATCTTTGCGTGGAATCGTCCAATTTTCATGAAGCAGACGGCCCTGGTGGTGATGGTGTTGCCGGCTTGGTGCATTTTTCTAACCCAATCCAAAGGGGCGTATCTTTCTGGCTTTGCAAACCTGGTGCTTTCCATGGCCTTTGGCCGGCCAAAAGCGGTACAAATTATGGTCTTCACCTTGGCCTTGACGGGTGGGTGGGCGGCCCTGCAATCGTTGCCGCGAATGCAGGAGTTAAACCAAACCCGGTCAGATAAGGCCATTGCTGGACGGGTGATTGCCTTTCAGCATGGGTTTAAGGTGATAAGCAATGAGAAGTATGGCGTGGGTTATGGGAATTGGTTTTCCAGCTTTAACAGGGCGCACGGCTGGAACAAGGCGGCCCACAGTGGTTTCGTGCATGTTGGCACCGAGCTTGGTTTCACCGGGTACATGCTGTATCTGGGGATCATTTACTGTTCACTCCGCGTCTTGGTCACTTGCAAGACGGCCAACAACGATGAGGAGCGTATCCGACGCCTGCTGTTTTGTTTGGTGGTGGGTTACACGGTTTCGGCTTGGTTGGTTGATATTGGCTATTTCCCGACCTATTTCATCATTGCGGCGTGTGTGGCGGCTTTTCACCGTCAACTCCTGTTGAAGAACAAGGAAGAGGCAACCCCCAAGGATGAACCGACGATGGTAACTCAGCCTCAACTGATCCCTGCTTCTACCGGCGGTCTTTTACCCGCGATGGCACCGATGCCGATGATGGTGTCCAATGTCTCCGGCCAGGCAATCCCGGTGAACGAGTCCGTGGGATCGTCTGTGGGCATTACCTTGGAGCAGGAGCAGGAGGTCAAGCCGGCCATTCGCTGGAAGCGAATTGGAATCATCGATGTCGCGCTCATCTGGGCCATGAGCGAATTGTTTCTCCACTATTGGGAGTACGTCTGCAAACATTTCTAACTCCGCCAGCCCGGACTTGGAAGGTTCTTCATGATTGACCCCATTTTTTCCTTGCTGATCTTCTGGAGCGGCTTGATGGCTTTGATCTACACCTTCCTCGGCTACCCGGTTTTGGTGTCGTGTCTCGGACGTTTTTCCCGTTGGTCGCTGGCCAAGGATTTGATGCCCGATCCATCCTCAGTTACCGTGGTTCTCTGCGTCCATAACGAACAAGACCGCGTTCAGACCCGCCTCCAAAACCTGCTGGCCTCAGCCTATCCACCGGCCAAGCTCGACATCCTCGTCGTCTCCGACGGTTCCACGGACGAAACCGTTGCTTGCATGAACGCGCTCGCGAATTCGCGAGTCGCGATAATTGTTGAACCTACTCGCTGCGGCAAGGCTCACGCGTTGAATGTCGGTGTCGCGGCGGCGCGCGGGGAAATCGTGGTGTTTGCCGATGCCCGCCAACATTTTTTCCCAGAAACGATTCCGCAATTGGCGCGACATTTTCAAGATTCGCGCGTCGGCGCGGTTAGTGGCGCGCTGGAGATCGACCCATCGGCTTCGGCCGTTGGCGGCGGCGTGGACGCTTATTGGCGGTTGGAAAAATTCCTGCGGGCCGCTGAATCGCAATGGGACTCCGCCATTGGCTGTACGGGTGCCCTCTACGCCATCCGCCGCCGATCATTCCAACCCATTCCTGAAGACACGATTCTCGACGATGTCGTCATTCCGATGCAGATCGCGAACCAGGGATTGCGCGTGCTCTTCGATCCGACGGCGCGGGCTTTCGATCCTCAACCGCTCGAACCGCACCGCGAACGGATTCGCAAACGTCGCACCCTGGCCGGCAACTTCCAAATGCTGCTGCGGTATCCCGGCTGGCTACTGCCGTGGCGCAACCGGCTTTGGTGGCAATTGATCTCCCACAAATATTTGCGCCTGCTCGCGCCGTTCCTTCTCCTCGTCGTGTTCCTGGCGAACAGTGCCTTGCTGGATGCGCCGTTGTGTCGGTTGCTCTTCTTTGGGCAAATTGCTTTCTACGTCTCTGCGTTCATCGGACTGGTTTTCTCCTCATTACGCCTGGCCTGCTTTTCACTCCCCGCCGGGTTTGTATTTTTGAATTGGATGACGTTGACTGGGCTGTGGCACTACGTGCGCGGCACCCATCGCCAAGGCTGGCAAATGAACCCGAGTTAAAATATTCTCCGTCCGATGTATAAGGCTCTAGACTTATGGCTGCCCGCGTATCTGCGGCAACGTTGCCCACCTGCGCCACAGGGCAGGGTCGATTTTCTGTTGTGCGTCTGCGATCATTTTGAACCCTTTCACGCGACGGACAAATCGGGCGCGCTGGCGCGGATGGAACTCTGGCTTCAGGAATTTCCCAAGCTGATCCAGCCTTTTCTGGATGCGGACGGCATTCGCCCGCGACACACTTTCTTTTATCCGATTGAGCAATACGACGCCGACGTGGTTGCCACGCTCGCTGAACTGTGCCACCGCTGCCAGGGCGAGGTCGAAATCCATCTCCACCATGAGGACGACACGGCGGAGCATCTGCGGGACACTCTGAAGCGTGGCCAGCGCGCCCTCGCCAAACACGGCCTGCTGGCACGCGACGCCGCCGGTGCGGTGCGGTACGGATTCATCCACGGCAACTGGGCGTTGGACAATTCGCATCCCCAAGGCCTCCACTGCGGCGTCACCAACGAATTGAGTGTGCTGCGCGAAACCGGCTGTTACGCCGATTTTACCATGCCCTCGGCGCCCGACCCCACACAAACGCGGATCATCAACCGCCTGTATTATGCGCGCGGCGGTTCCACGCCCAAAGCGCACGACTCGGGAATCCCCGTGCAGGTGAAGCGAGGTGCGAGCAGCCTGCGAGGCGCAGCCAATGGTTTGACGCGCGACACGGACGAGCTGTTGCTCGTCCAAGGCCCGCTTGGGTTGAACTGGGAACGTCGCAAGTTTGGCTTCCTGCCGCGCATTGAAAACGGCGACCTCACCGGAAATAATCCGCCGCGCCTTGACCGGATGCGTATCTGGCAGCGCCTGGGCATTCACGTTGCCGGCCGCCCGGAATGGGTGTTCATCAAGCTGCACACCCACGGGGCGATACCGGAAAACTCCGGCATGTTATTGGGCGAACCGATGCGGCAGTTCCATCAACAACTTCTGGCGCACTACAACAATGGTCGGAGTTGCCGGCTCCATTACGTTTCCGCCCGCGAGATGGTGAACATCCTCCACGCCGCCGAAGATGGGCACGACGGCAATCCCGCCGATTTCCGCGACTACCGCTATCGTTTCGGCGGCGGGTGAAACCCGGCTGGGAGGGACGGGTCCGTGCGGTGCCATTATTCGCTATTGCCACGGAGCCGCTTTCTGGTATGTATTCGCCGTGAATAAATCATCGAAGCCGCTCCTGTTCCTTTTGTTGAGCGGCTTTGTTTTTTTTACTCCATCCTTTGCCTCGGCCCAACAGGCGTGCCGGGTGCAGCCGAATTTCGTTCGCCCCGATTTTGTTCGCGCCCGCTTTGACAAGGTTGACGTGGTGCGAAACACCATTGAGCGACCTTCCTTGGAGCGTGCCAGCTTGGAACGTCCGGACTTTGTACGTCCCGCGTTTGAACGGCCCAGTTTTGTCCGGCCGGTGTTCGACGACCAATGTGCGAAACAAAATGGTTCCAGCGGGTCGTTCCAGCGTTCGTCGTATGCGGCGGTCAAGGGTTTGATCGAAGACAAGGATTCCAAGCTCGCGCAAAACGGCGAAGCGAAGACCGAAATTCCCCGCCACGGTATGGTTCTGGCAGCGCGCGCAAAAGCGGCTGATCAAACAGCCGTCGGCGCATGCTGCGGTCAGCCAGCCGTCAGCCGCGAGCAACAGCATCGACTCTACCGGTAAGCCCGCACACCGCGTCGGCGGGGTCACTCTTGGAATGCCGCCCTCGATTCGCACCAGTTCGAGAGTTCTTCAACTGCTTCGTCCCCACGGGAAGCGAAGCCACATCTCCAGTTGAAAGCGAATCGGTGACATGAACATCCTCTACCATTTTCGCACGCGAGGCAGCGGAGCGGAGGCCGTGCATATTGCCGGCATTGCCAGGGCGATGGAAACACTGGGGCACACCGTAGTCTTCTCCAGCCCCACCGGCGTTGACCCGCGCGTCACGGCCGGGGCCAGCCCGTTCAAGGATTCAGGCCGGGGAGGGTTGATGCGGTTCGTCTCGCGGAACTGTCCCGCTTTTCTCTTCGAGTTCCTGGAATTGGGCTACAATGTCGCTGCTTGGTTTCGCAACGCGCGCTTGCTGCGTCGTCAACGGTTCGAATTGATTTACGAGCGCCACGCATTTTTCATGTTTGCCACCGCGCTGCTGGCCCAACGGCGGCGCATTCCCTTCGTCGTGGAAGTCAATGAACTGGTGGGCGACGAGCGCGTTCGCAAGCAACCATGTCTGGCGGGACTGGTTCGGCGCTGCGACCAAATAACCTTTCAACGGGCCAGTCTCATCGTGGTCGTGTCGCCGCATCTGAAGCGGAGGATCGTGGAGCAGGGGATCGCGGTGGAAAAAATTCTAGTGCTGCCCAATGCCGTGAGCCGCGAGGAGTTTGCCACTCCTGCCAAAGGTGGAGAGGTACGACAACGTTGGCATTTGGATGGCACGGTCGTCATCGGTTTTGTCGGCTGGTTTGTTGCCTGGCACCGTTTGGAAAGTTTGATCGACGCGGTGGCCGTTCTGAGCCGGCCACATCCGGAGATTCGACTGATGCTTGTCGGCGAAGGTGGGTTGCGCGAAGCGTTGACTGCCGTTGCCCAGCGGTACGGAATTTTAGACAAGGTGATTTTCACCGGCGCGGTGCCTCATGCGGAAATTCCCGCGCACATTGCGGCGATGGACATCGCGGTAGTGCCGCACAGCAACGAATACCGCTCGCCCATCAAGCTATTCGAGTATCTGGGGCAGGGGAAGGCGGTGGTGTCGCCGCGCACTGAACCGATTGAGATGGTGGTTCGCGACCGCGTGAATGGCGTGCTGTTCGAACCTGGTTCCCCGGAAGGCTTGCGCGAGGCGCTGGCGATGCTCGTGGCGGAACCGGAGTTGCGCGCGCGCTTGGGTGCGCAAGGACGCATTGACGTTTTGGAGCAGCATACTTGGGGACACAATGCCGCCGCTGTTTTGAGCCGACTCTCGCTTTGATCCAACCCGCCGCCGTCACGGATTCCATCGACCAAAATATTTATAGGCTGATTTGATCCGCCAATTCTTCCGCTGGATAGGTCCAAATCTCCGCGAGGGTCGGGTGATAATGCGGCATCGCCGCCAGTTCGTGAACCGTCATCCGATTGTGCATGGCGGCAATGATTTCGTGAATCAATTCGCCGCCCATCGGTC
Organism: Limisphaerales bacterium; assembly: GCA_046593035.1. Lineage (GTDB taxonomy): Bacteria > Verrucomicrobiota > Verrucomicrobiia > Limisphaerales > JAYTXL01 > JAYTXL01. Next base: position 12,709 of record JBKJSC010000168.1, read on the forward strand.
CGACGCAACAGCCGCCAAGGATTTCGCCTGTCTCCGGGTTCGCCAGGAGTTTCACGAAACCATCTTTCGCTTCCATGATGAGCGACTTGCCGTGATCGTGGAACGGGTAGCTTGCAGTCAGGCAGGATATGCCTCGTGCCTTCGCCTCCCTTTCCGTCAAACCGACACAGCCGATCTGCGGATCGGTGAAAACGACGCTGGTCAGCAGGCGGTAATCCATGTTCCGTGGCGAGTCGGGGTGCGCTATATTGTGCGCGGCAATCTCGCCCTGCTGGATCGCGATGTGAACGATCTCATGCGGCCCCGTGCAGTCGCCGGCGGCGTAGATGTGTGGAGCACTGGTTTGCATTTGCGCGTTGGTCGTGATGCGCGCGCCGTCGCTGGCCACGCCCGCCTGGTGCAAGTCGAGCGCCGCCGTATTGGGGGTGCGGCCCAGCGCGAGGAGGATTTCTTCCGCCACGACCCGGATGGTCTTGCCCCCGTGTTCAAACTCAACGAACTTCCCCGCGTCGTCCCTACCGGCATTCGTCAGCTTCGTGTCGGTGAAAAGTTTGATGCCTTCGCGCTGGAACACGTCTTCGATCACCATCGCCGCATCGGCATCGAAATCGCGCAGTAAATGCGCGCTTCGTTGGATGAGCGTCACCTTTACGCCAAAGCGGGCGAAGAATTGCGCGAATTCGACTGCCACCGCACCGCCGCCCAGGACGATGAGTGATTGGGGTAGTAGGTCGAGCGTCAACGCCTCGTCGCTGGTCAGATAACCCGCTTGCGCGAGCTGGGGCAGGGGAGGGGGCGAGACTACCGAGCCGGTGCTGATGATGAAATGCCGGGCGGTGAGCGTTGCGCTGGTGTCCAACGTGAGTGTATGCGCGTCGGTAAAACGCGCCCGGGCGCGGATGAATTGAAATTTGCCTTCGCGCAACTGGTGGCGTCGATAATCGGCGAATTCCCGGATCAGTGCGTTTTTCCGAGCCATGACCAGCGAAAAATCGAAGCCTACATCCGGCGCGAGAAGACCCCAGGTCACCGCGTGCCGCGTCAAGTGCAGCACATCGGCAGCGTAAAGCAGCGCCTTGGTCGGCATGCACCCGCGCAGAATGCACAACCCGCCCACTTCTTCGCCGCCTTCCACGACGACTGTGCGTAATCCGGCGTGCGTCGCCGTTCTAGCTGCGGCATAACCACCGCTGCCGCCGCCAATGATGGCGACATCAAAACTCAGGTTGGTTCGGCTCATTTGTCGAGGATGAATCGAGAAGGAGAATGTTTCAATGCGGTATTACCCTATCGGGGAAGGTTGGAGTCCATGACCCAAATCGGGTTGCAAAAAGGCCGTTGAACTTGCGTTCATCGGCCTTCTTGAACCAGCAATGACTGCCGGAAAACGATCCTTCGCCTCGCTATTTATTGTCTTTGTCGGCGGGCTTCTCAATGTTTTTATCCACCGTCTTGGCGATGATGGCGATGGCGCGGCGGGTTTTCTTTTCCTGTGGCGTGAGATCGGTAGCGTTGGCAAGGCGTTCCACTTGCACTTCCATCTTCTTCAAGGCGTCGAGTGATTTGTCGATCTTGTCCTTGATCGATTCGCCCTCGTCCGGTTTCTCCTTGAGGTATTCCATGATTTCATTTTCCAGGTCGGGGCCGAGCGCCTTCAGCTTTTCCGGGTCTTTGGCGGAGTCCAACAACGCCTTGATCTGGACGACATGGCTGGCCAGGAAACTGTCCAGATGTTTGCCGAGTTGAGCGGAGGTAGAATGGGCGAACTCCGTAAAATCCGCTTCGACCTTATCCTCCAGCGCGCCCCGGTATTCGGGGATTTTTTGCAAGGCGTAGTCGGGAATCTGGGCGATCATGGCCGGAATCTTTTCCTTCAACTGATCGGCGATGTCGTTGGCGCGCGTCTCGACTTGTTCTGTGATGTGGCTGTTAACCATTTCCGCCGCCGCGTGGGGTTCCAAATAACCCTGCAGCGATTTGACGAGAAACGTCATGTACGCCAGCACGACGACGATAAGAATGATACCCACCAACCGGGATTTATGCAGCGAGGCGCGCGCTTTTTCCAATTGATCCGCAATATACTTGGCCGCCACATCGGTTTCCAAGGGCGGTACCGCACCGGGTTTCGGTTGGGGATCGATTTTTCCAGGGGTGTTGGGTTCCGGGTTCATTTGGCCTCCTTGGTTGTGGTAGCGTCTTTGGGAGTGTCTTTGGCTTTGCTCTTGGCCTTCGTAATTTTCTTCTTCCCAACCTTGCCGCCGACGGCGTCATCCGTGTCAAACTCTTTGAAATCGTCGCGGAGAATGTCGAAAATCAGAAGCGCGGTGTCCCACGTGGGTCCCTCGTCGGCGGGGTCGATCGTCTCGGATTGCTTGATAATGTCGATATTCGCCACGATGACGTTGAGTGCCTTCAAGTGCGGTGCAAAGAGTGATTCGGTGACAGTCGCGATTTGTTCCTGCCCGGCGGTGACCAAATTGGCCACGAGCGCGGCGACCTGCTCTTCGGTCACACCGGGATAGGTCTTGCGGATGTCGGCTTCGCGCTTCTTGAGCATCGCGCCGAAGGTGGCGTTCAACACTTTCTCGCCCCGGACGGGCAGGTTGGTGCTCAACGTCAGCAGTTCTTTATGCAACGCTTCGGCCAATTCGGGGGAGCGTTCGTTCATCTTCTTAAACTCGCTCTCGATGCGCGGCTTGATTTCCTTGACCGTCTGGCCGGCGATGACTTCCAGCGAGGGGAGCACTTCCTTTTTCAAGTGGGTCTGCACCTCACCCATGAAGATTTCCTGATTGGGGCCTTTCTGAACCAGTCCCATAACTCCGTGGATGATCGTCCCGACGGCAACGAAGGCGATGAGGATGATGGCCAGCGCGGTGCCAATCCGCCAGCGGTTGGTTTGCGACCGCAAGGATTCCAGTTCTTCGGTTTGTTTTTTTACCTCATCGGAATTCATAAATGGATTTCCCGTTAGGGTAGTTTGGTTGACTTGCTGTGTAGCCGCATATAAACGTCCCGCCAAATATTTGTCAAACTATTCACAGAGGAAACGATTGCTCACGGCCCGCGTCCGCTCGGAGTTGACAGTGTCGCGCCCGCTGAAGACTATGTGCGGATGAATCAGCCCATTTACCCCCGAAGCCCGCGTGAAACGATGTCTGGTTGGATGTATCTGCCGCGTTTTGTGGACAAAATCCGCCTGCATCTCGCGGGCAAACTCGCGGCCGACTACCAGGAGAATTTCACCAAAGGCTACGATGGTGCCTGGCTGAAAATCGCGGGCCTGACCGCCGAGCAATTCATCGAAGTTGTGAAAAACACCATCACGGACGGGGAAGTGGCGGACTGGGTCGCGCGCAATGTGAAACGATCCGACGCGGAGAAGGCGGCTTTTCGCGAAAGTGTGCTCAGCTACGGCCAGGGCGACGAGAAACTCCAGGCCCGCTTGCAGTGGCGGAAGGAGCAATCCGGCCTGGCGCATCGCAACGACATTCAAAACTTCGTGGACTACATCGACGCGGACGAAAAGCGGATTTGATGCTCCGACGGCGGGCTACTCCGTTAGCTTTTTGAAAAACTCGGTCGGCTTCGTTTCCATCTTCGGCCCCCAAATCTTGATGTTGCCGATCTTGCCCAGGTCGTCAAAGGAGCCGAAACCGATGCCACCTTTCACAAAAGTTTTGTCCTCGGCCACCATGATCGGTTTGCCCAGATCATCGAAATAAACCTTGATGGTTCCCTCGGCCAGCGTGCGTTCAATGCGAACTTTGTGCCAGGTGTCCTGTCCCCAGGTGATACCTTTGGTGGTTTCCCGGGCGAAGTTTTTGCGCGGCGCATTGTTTACGATAAATACGTTGTGGGCATTGGCGTCGGCCGCGACGGCGAGGTGGACGTAATAAAACTTGAGCGGTTCCTGCACCCCAAAGAAGAGGCACATGTCCTGATGACCATACGGCTTCACGGTGGAAAGTAATTCCACTTCGAGGACGAAATCGCCAAACACGCGGTCGGCCAGCAGCGCGATATTGAGGGGCGACCGGTGCGCCGGCTGGTAATTGCTCTGACCGAACAATTCGAGTGAGGAACGTTTTTCTTCTTTGGAAATCCGCCAAGCCTTCGGGTCGGTGAACACGAAATCTTTCAGCGCGGTCGCGTCTCCAAAATTCTGTTCATACAGGAGCTTGTAACTCGCCGGCAACTTTGCCACCGGTTCGACTGCGCGACTGGCCGGCGCACAAACCAGCGCGGTTGCGAGCCAGAAAACGGATTGCCAGGCAGTGGTCACAAGGCGAATGGAAATCAATTCGCGCTGCCTAAACTCGTTCCGGCACGACGTACGGCTTCCGATATTCACGGGTGAGCAGGGCGTTGGCTGCGGCATTGCCGACGAATTTCTCCGTCCACGGATCCATTTTCAAAGGCACACCGAGCGTCGCCTTGGTGCTGCTCAGGTCCACGTCGTTGGCCGTGAGGTGCTCTTGCATTCGTGCGAACGTGGCCGACGCGTCGCGATCTCCCTTGATTTGCTCGCGGATTTCATCGGACGACGCCTGTTTGCCGAGCCGGTAGGAAATATTTCCGGTGTGGCAAAGCGCGCTGGAGAGATGGCCTTCAAGGATGTCCGCGTGCAAGTCGGTGTGTTTGCGGCTGCGCACGGCCTGGATGAAATTTTCAAAATGATCGGTGTCACCGCTGAACTTTTTGATCTCCTTGCCTTCCTTGTCGTAAGCGATCGCACTGCCGTAGCTAGAAGTTACGACGACCATGCCGCCTTCGCATTCGATGATGACGCCAACACTGGTGCCCAACTTTTCGTTGCCGCCGATGGCCTTGGGATATTTGTCCATGTTCTTGGAGCCGGTTTTCTCCGGCAGTCCGCGCACTTCAAAGATCAGCGGCGCTTTCGCGTAGTCATGGTAAACGATTTGCGTGTTCGGCGTCTGGCCATCATCGAGGTATCCCAAACGTCCGCCAACGCTGAGGACTCGCGGTGAAAGTTCCTTTTCGCCGAGGAACCAGCGCGCGATGTCCATCTGGTGAATGCCCTGGTTGCCGAGGTCGCCGTTGCCGTAGTTCCAAATCCAGTGCCAGTCGTAATGCAGCTTCGCGCGGCGCAGTTCGTCTTTCGGCGCGGGGCCGCACCACAGATCGTAATCCACCGAATTGGGAACCGGCTGCGCGCTTTCCGTCTTGCCGATGCTGCCGCGCGGTTTGTAGCACAGTCCGCGCGCGAGCAGAATTTTGCCGAGGTTGCCGGCCTGCACCCATTCCACGGCTTCTTTGAGGGCGTGACTGGATCGGGCTTGTGTTCCTGTCTGCACAATCTTGTCGTAGGTGCGCGCGGCTTCCACGACCTTGCGGCCTTCCCAGACATTGTGCGACACCGGCTTTTCCACATAGACATCCTTGCCGGCCTGGATCGACCAGATCGCCGCCAGCGAATGCCAGTGGTTGGGCGTGGCGATGGTGATCGCGTCCACGTTTTTATTTTCCAGCAATTTGCGGATGTCGCCGTAGCCCTCGACTGGCTCGTTCCGCTTTTTGAAGGACTCCACTCCGGCGTTCAACACCTTCGAGTCCACATCGCAGAGCGCGACCATGCGGACACCTTCCGGCGCCAATTTGAGCATGCCGGAAATGTGGCTGCCGCCGCGGCCGTTGAAGCCGACCGTGGCGACGCGGATGTTGCTGTTGGCCCCGGCGACTTGCGCCCAGGAGCGGACGGGAATGCTCAATGACGCGGCGGTGAGGAACGCGCTTTTCAAAAAATTACGGCGGGTGGATTTTTTCATGGGCTGGATGGGTTGGGGTGGAATGGAACGAAGCGTCAAAGTTTTTGGCTCGTGGCTATTTGATGTAATCCCGATAATGTTCAGCGACTTTTCCCTGCACTTCGTCGCCTTCGTGGAAATAGAAGCGGTAGCGAAACGTGACGCTTTTCCCGGCGGGAATCGTCAGGGCACCGGCGTCCTTGTCGGACGTTTTTTCAAAATGATGCTGTCCAAATGGATTGGCGGCGAAGAGGCCGTAGTCGCGCACATGCCACCAGGTCGGATGACGCAGGTTCTTGGGATGGTCAAAAATGGCGACACCCACGATCTTGCCCTCGACCGGCCCGAAATAATCACACCAGTCGGCGCGCTTGCCCCAAGTGTCGGCGTCGCGCACGCCGGTGCTTTGCACGATGTGCCCGGTCGGCTTGTCTTTGTTCACCTTGGTGGGCTTCAAGCGCATGGATTCCGCGAGACGGATCGCCATGGTGCCGTCCTTGTCGTCGCCCAACACCAGTTCGCCGTGCGACGCCTGGAGCGTGATTTCAAAATCGATCGTGCGCGTGGCGGTCTCGTTGTAAAAGGTGAGCTTGCGTTCATCGGTGCAAACCACCGTGCCATTGGCGGCCACCCATTTGTTTTGCGTCTTGAGGACGCCGCTGTTCTTCCCGCCTTTCAATTCCAGAAATGTGTCGTGGACGACTTTGCCGGACTTGGCGGTTTCACCCCAGAAATCATGGCCGTTGACGCTCAGATGGCCGTACCACAGCGAGCGGTGATGGATGTGATCTTTCTCCTCCCCCTCAACTTCCTTCATCGGATAATTGCGGGTCATCGCCAGTTCACCCGGCCCGATGATTGGATAGCAATACGGTCGCGTGACATCTTGAAAATAATATTCCGTGAAAAGCTGGCCTCCGATGTCCACGCTGACCCGGTTCTCGCGGCGCGTCATGGAAACAACCCCATTGGAACTTCCCGCCGCCTTCGAATCCTGGCAGCACGTCGCGCAGCCGGAGGCGAGCAGCGACAACAACGGCAGCGCGTGGAGCAATCGTAGGGCAAACATGGTTCAGGGAATCTAGGGGACGCAGAAACCCGGTCAATGCCAAAACTCAGGATCGCAAACTGCCTCCACTGAAACGATGCCGTTGAGCCGCGGATGAAACACGGACGGAAAACGGATATGTCCGGACGAGACGGTCAGCCGATAAACCTGTTCACGCCCAATACCGATAATTCACGTCGGGGAAAAGGTTGTCCATCCATTCCATTTTCAAAAGGCGCGTTTCGTCGAGGCCGGTGGCCGTGAGTTGGTCGTGCAGGGCGATGAAGCGCAGCAGGTGGTCCTGCACCCGTTTGCGGGCGTAGTCGGGACTGGTGCCGGTGCGGAGGATGAACGGCCAGTCGCTGGCCTGCGCCAGCAGCAGTTCGCGCGCGGCCTGGTTGAGCGCGCGCTCGGTGAGTCCGCTGGCGTGCGGAAAGCGCCGCGCGAGGTCGGTCATCCGTTCCTGCGCGACGTGGAGGTGCGGATAAATCCATTCATTGGTTTCGTTGAGCCAGAGTTTCCAATAACCTTCCTCGCCCCAGCTTGAGGCTCCCGGTGTGGCGACTTGTTGGGTCGGTTGCTCGCGCAAATATTCGCCGGGCGTGGTGAGCTTGAAAGCCTGCTGGTCGTAATACGCCTTGCGGACGAAGTAATCGAGAAACTCCGGCCCTTCATACCACCAATGGCCAAACAACTCGGCGTCGTACGGCGAGAGCACGAGCGGCGGACGTTCCATGATGCCGGCGAGCTTCTGCATCTGTTCCACGCGCGCGTTTAGGAAATGGCCCGCGTGCTCGGCGGCCACGGCGAGCGCGGCATCGCGGTTGTAGATTTGCTTGTCCGCTGTCGCCCCGGTGATTTGAAAATATTTGATCCCCGTGAAGCCACGCAGGCCGGGGTTCGGCAGATACGGTTTGACGTAATCAAAGTCGAGGTCGTAGCCGATGTCGCGGTAGAAATCCCGGTAGCGCGGATCGCCGGGATAGCCCTCGTGCTTGCTCCAGACCTGCCGCGCGGAATCGAGGTCGCGGCCAAACGCGGCGGTGCCGTTGGGTGTGAACACCGGCGCGAACACGCCGTAGCGCGGGCGCGGGCGCGCGTGCAGGAGGCCGTGCGTGTCGGTGATGAACCAGCGGATGCCCGCCTCTTGCAGCACTTGCTCGACGCCCTCGACATAGGCGCATTCCGGCAGCCAGATGCCGCGCGGATCGCAGCCGAAGCAACTGCGGTAGTGATCGCGCGCGGTGAGGATTTGCGCGCGCAACGACGGAGGATGATTCAACAGCGGCAACAACGCGTGCGTGGCCGCGCAGGTGATGATTTCCAGTTTGCCCTGCTCCTGAAATTTGCGGAAAGCGCCGACGAGGTTGCGGCCGTACGAGAAATACGTATCGAGAATGCCCGCAAACCGGTGGTGGTACATCCAGGCCAGCTCGCGGTAGTCGCTGTCCCAATGCGTGCGGTGGAGTTCCTTTTCCGCCAGTTCCATCAGGCCGTCCATGTGGCGCACGTAGCGATCTTGGAGCAGTGGATCGAGCAGCATCGCGCAGAGCGTGGGCGTGAGCGTGAGCGTGAGGCGCGTGTCCATCTTGTCGCGCAACCAGCCGTCCATGACTTGGATCAACGGGATGTAGGTCTCGGTGATCGCCTCGAAGAGCCAGTTTTCCTCCAGGAACCGGTCATGCTCCGGATGCCGGACGAACGGCAGGTGCGCGTGGAGGACGAGGGAGAGGTAGCCTTGCATCAGGTTGGAAAATCAAACAGCCGTTCAGGGAATCATGAGGTTCTGAGTCCCTGTTTGAGAAGTAGCGGCGGACATCCCGGCCGGCCGTAGTGGGCAGCAGCTTGCAAAATGGAAAACCCGGCGAAAACAGATTGAACAACCAAGGAACAAAGAAACCAAGTTCCGGAAATTCTCTTTGTTACTTCGTTTCTTGGTTGTTCAAACGGTTGCCTCCGCCGGGCTGGAAGCCACGGCTCTACGTCAGCCAAGATGGCCGACGCTACCATTTTCAAACTCGCTCTAGAGAAGAGTTGCTTCACCGATAGTCGTAGTTCCTCATGCACACCCTCACTCCACATTCGCTGCCAACGGCGGTTTCAAACTCGGATCCTGTGGATGCACACCCACATCTCCGCGATATTCCGTGCTGCGGCTGAACTTCAATTCCGCTGCGCGTCCGTCGGTCTTATCAGCCGAAACGGCGACGGCAGGCAATTCATACTGTCCATCCGGCAACGCGAAACGATAGCTGAAGCTGCCGTCGGGCCGCAATTTGATGACGCGTCCGCCGATGGTCACTTCGGCGTCCGGCTCGGTCGCGCCGTAAATCACCAGCTCGGCATTGACGTTGAACCAAAAACCTTTCGCACGCTCCGCACCGCCACCGCCGAACGGGCTGCTCAAACTCGACACTGCGCCCGTCTGCTGGGAAAACTGCGCTGCGGTTTGCGAGGAAATCTCCTTCGCCAACTGGCGGCGAATCAACTCCGTGATTTCGAGCGAGCCGATCCACACCCGGCGCACTTCGTCCATCGAGATCGCCTCGGCTAGGGCGCGTTCCTGTTCGGGTGTCCAGCGGGCGGAGGTGCCGGAAGACTTGGTGGCTTTGGGTCTCCGATCCACCGCCGCCGTCCCTTGGAGTTGTTGGATTACTTCCAGCAAAGGCGTGTTGTCCTGGGCGGCGGTTTGGATGAGCACTTGCAGTTGCTCAATCGTCACGTCCGAGGGCAGGGTGGCGAAGCGGACGGAGGAATCATCGGACAGGCTGTCCACCGGCGTCAACGTGACTCCGGACGTGGCGATGTTGGCCCATTGTTTTTTGCGCGTGTAATAGCCAAGTTCCGCAGTGAACTTCGCGCCGGCGCGGCCGACATGGATGAACCAGTTGCGCGATTCCGGGTGAACATGCACTTCAGTGAATGGCTTGTCGGAAATCTGGTTGAGATGCACGCGCAGCACCAGATGGCGATCCACCGAAAGGGAATTGTATTCCTTGAGTTGTCCGCGGGTTAGATCCCAGTGGGCGTAGAGCCAGTGCGGGTCGCGCGCCGTGAGCAGCAACGCTTTCGTGCCGTAGGCTTCGGGCAATTCTCCCAGTTCATCCGGCTGGCCCAGATGGGCGGGCATCGTCGTCGGGCCGAGCGCGTAGCGCTGACCGGGGCCGCTGGCGGCCGGAGCGGATGGGGCGTCGCCTTCCAATAAAATCGGCGGAATGGCCACGGGCTTTTTTTTCGACGGAGCCTTGCTTTTGGCGGTTGCCGCCGTGCGCGAACGGGGAGTCATGGTGGGTGCCTTGGCCAGCGCTTTGACGGGTTTTTTCAAAGGTTTCTTTTCGCTTTTCATAAGGTCTTGAGATGCGTGGGATGGAGCAGTAACGACCCGTTACAGACCGACCTTATGTCCAAACAAAGTGGCCGCGCAACGGAAAACATGCGGGTCACAGGATTACTTCGCAAATCAGCGGCCGGGGCGCAGGTGGCGCTTCAGAGATTTCAAACGCGCTCTTCAACCGCTCACACGCGGCGGTGGCTTGTGGCTGCGTCGCGGTGTGGACGCGGGCGAGAACGGATGTGCGGCCCATCGCTTCACCGAGTTTGGCGAGTTGGTCGAGGCCCACGTCGTGGTTGATGATCGTCTCCTTCGTCAACCGACCGCCGCCAAGGTCGCGCACGATTTCACCGATGATGCGCGCATCGCAACGCGTAACGAATCCTTCGCGGCTCGCTTTCAATTCCATGACGACGGGCGCGGTGTGGTCGAGCGCAAGCTTGTGACTGAAGGTGTCGAGATCCGCCCCTTGAGCGACGAGCAGTTCGTCCCATTTTTTGCGCGGTGCGCCGGAGGCGAGGCAAGCGGTGGCGTGGACGCGGGCTTTTTCCAAATCGGAAACCTGGCCGGTTTGCACGAGCAGCGAGGCGGCGCATTCGAGGACAAGCTCCTGCAAATCCGCCGGGCCACGGCCTTCGAGGCAGGCGACGGCTTCCTTCACTTCGAGCCAGTTGCCGGCGCTGCGGCCCAGCGGCGTGTTCATGTCGGTGAGCAACGCGCGGGTTTTCATGCCGCATTCATTGGCGAGCGTGACAATGGCCAGGGCCAGTTCGCGCGCCTGCTCGCGGGTTTGCATGAAAGCGGCGGCACCAAACTTCACGTCCATGATGAGCGCGTGCAAACCTTCCGCCAATTTCTTGGAAAGAATCGAAGCCGTGATCAGCGGAAGGCTCGGCACGGTGGCGGTCACGTCGCGCAGGGCGTAGAGCAGTTTGTCGGCGGGAACCATGTTGGCCGTCTGGCCGCCCATCGCGACACCGATGGCTTGCGTCTGCGCGACGAGGCGTTCGGCCGAAAGCTGCGTGGTGAAACCGGGAATGGACTCGAGCTTGTCGAGCGTGCCGCCGGTGATGCCGAGACCGCGACCGGAAATCATCGGCACGCGAAAGCCAAGGCAGGCGAGCAATGGCGCGAGCGGTAACGATACCTTGTCGCCGACGCCACCGGTGGAATGTTTGTCCACGAGTGGGCGCGGGTCGTCGGGAAATTTCAGCACGTCGCCGGAGTCGCGCATGGCGAGGGTAAGCGCGCGGGTTTCGGCGGAGTTCAAGCCGCGAAAGAAAACCGCCATGAGGAAGGCGGCCATCTGGTAGTCGGGGATCTGGCCTGCGCTGTAAGCATCGACGATCTGCTTGATCTGAGCCGGGGAGAGCGGGTTCCCGTCGCGCTTGGATTCGATGAGCGGGAGGAAGTTCATTCCTTAGCTGTGACAATCCAGAACGAACACAAGATGGTCGGCATGCCGCATCACCATGCTACGCACAAAGTCGCCCCACCTTGCGACTGGCTCGGTATTTTCTGGGTGCAAGCCGTTTATTTCACACTGTACCTGAAGACCGAGATTGTATCCGAAATCTTCAACGCTATGCCACTTGCCGTCTGGCGTGATCAAGGAATAGGGAGCATCAAAGTCTTTTTCACTCAGCAGAGTTGCCGGGCGGATACTGCGAGCGAGCTTTTTGCCCCAACGACTAAGTTGTGCCGGATCACGCTCGAAGTAATTGAACGGAGACCAACCATCCCATCTGCCCGACTCGTTGAAGGTCGAAATCTCGAATAGCCCATCCTCGTCTGTTCCGAAATCCGATTTGATCTGCCTGCTTAACTCCTCCGCCAAGGCTGGCAGTTCATTTTTTCCGAATCTCTTCTTCCAATATTCCACTTGCTCCGAGCCATACCGACGTTTGTACGGTGCAAGTTCTAATTCGCTGTTGAAGGCTGCGAGTAATGACTCGGTTTTAACTTGAATGTCCGAAGTGTCCGGAGGCAACAGAACGAATACAATGCTGTGCATTGGTTCGCCCTTTCAAGATCAGCCCACAAACTTCTTCGCCACAATCGTCGCGTTGTGGCCGCCGAAGCCGAAGGAGTTGTTGACGATGGCGTTCACCGTCATTTCGCGGGCGGTGTTGGGCACGTAGTCCAGATCACATTGCGGATCGGGATTTTCGTAGTTGATCGTCGGCGGCACCACGCCGGTCTGGATCGCTTTGCAGCAGACGGCCATCTCGACCGCGCCGGCGGCACCGAGCATGTGGCCGGTCGCGCCTTTGGTGGAGCTGATGGCGATTTTTTTGGCGTGGTCGCCGAAGACCGTTTTGACGGCCATCGTTTCGCAGATATCGCCTTGCGGTGTGGAGGTGCCGTGGGCGTTGATGTAGGAAATGTCGGTCAGGTTCAAACCGGAGAAACGGAGCGCCATCTGCATGCAACGGGCCGCGCCTTCGCCGCCAGGAGAAGGCGAAGTGATGTGGTTCGCGTCAGCGGTGTTGCCGTAGCCGACGACTTCACAATAAATTTTCGCGCCGCGCGCCTTGGCGTGTTCGAGTTCCTCCAGGACGACGACGCCGGCGCCTTCGCCCATGACGAAGCCGTCGCGTTCGGTGTCGAACGGACGGGAGGAGCGTTTGGGTTCGGCGTTGCGGGTGCTCATGGCGCGCATGGCACAGAAGCCGGCGATGCCGAGGGGAACGATAGTCGCTTCGGTGCCGCCGGCGAACATCACCTGGGCGTCACCCATTTTGACGGTGCGCCAAGCTTCCCCGATGGCGTGGGTGCTGGTGGCGCAGGCGGAGCAGGTGGCGACATTCGGTCCGCGCAGTTTATTGTATATGGAAAACATCCCCGACGCCATGTTGAGGATGAGCATCGGGATCATGAAGGGCGAGATGCGGCCCGGGCCTTTGGCGAGCAGGATTTTGTGCTGCTCTTCGGTCGTGTAAAGTCCGCCGATGCCGGAGCCGATGAAGACGCCGATTTCATCGCGGTTCAACTTATCCAGGTCCATGCCGGAATCCAGCAGTGCCTGGTAGCCAGCGAACACGCCGAATTGTGTGAAGCGATCAGTGCGCCGGACTTCTTTGGGTGAGGGGAACGCCGGGGCGGGGTTAAAGTCTTTGACCTCGGCGGCGATCTGGCAATCGAACGCGGAGGCGTCGAACGAGGTGATCTTGTCGATGCCGCACTGGCCGGCGAGGAGATTCTGCCAGAAGGTGTCGATGTTGTGGCCGAGCGAAGAGACGACCCCCAGCCCGGTGATGACCACTCTGCGATCTGTCCAGTTGCTTCCCATAAAGAAAACGGGGCAGCACGACTGACCACAGCCTGGCTGCCCCGGAAAATGCCCGCCGGATTACTTTTTGCTCTCTTCGATGTATTTGATTACATCGCCCACGCTCTGGAGCTTCTCGGCTTCTTCATCGGGGACCTCGATCCCAAACTCCTCCTCCAAGGCCATCACGAGTTCGACGGTGTCGAGCGAATCCGCGCCCAGATCCTCGATGAATTTGGCGTCGGGGGTGACTTGGTCGGCATTCACGCCGAGTTGTTCGACGATGATGTCTTTAACTTTTTGTTCGATTGTTTTTTCAGCAGCCATGATGTCTCCGTAATTTTTTCTTTGTGTCTATGCGACGTACCCGAAGGCGTCAAGCCCTGAATACGAAATTAAATATTTCGGCCCGCACTGCGTTTGCCCGTTGCGGAAGCAGGTTTGATTTCACGTTCACCGCGCACTGTCTAGCGGCGCATTCAAATGGTGTCCAGCACTGATTTTACATCACCATGCCGCCGTCCACCGTGAGCACTTGTCCCGTGATGTAGCGCGCCGCCGGGCTGGCCAGAAATAACGCGGCGTGCGCGATGTCGTCGGTCTGGCCAAGGCAGTTGAGCGGAATTTGCTTCAGCAGCTCCGCCTTCATTTCCGGTTTTAACACGGCGGTCATGTCCGTTTCGATGAAGCCGGGCGCGAGCGCGTTGACAGTGATGCCGCGTGAGGCCAGTTCGCGCGCGACGGACTTGGTGAAGCCGATCAGCGCCGCCTTGCTCGCGGCATAGTTGCACTGGCCGGCGTTGCCGATGAGGCCGATGACCGACGCCACGTTGAGGATGCGCCCGGAGCGCTGCTTGATGAAGCTGCGCGCAAAAGCCTTGGTGAAGAGGAATGCGCCTTTCAAATTGGTGTTCAACACGGTATCCCAATCCTCCTCGCTCATTCGCATGAGCAGACCGTCGCGCGTGATGCCGGCGTTGTTCACCAGGATGTCCACCTTGCCACACTCGGCGAGAATCTTTTCCCCGG
>JBKJSC010000178.1:0-9010 GCA_046593035.1 Limisphaerales bacterium
GCGGCAGGTTTCCCGCACCCCTTTCTGATAGGCCGCGCGCATGTCCTGGCTCACCTGCGTGATCGCGTGCCGCTGCCCATGGTGCTCTTCCAGCGCGGCGACAAAGGTGTGCCACACTTGGTGATCCTTGCCCGCGGTGGCGAAGAGCACCCGCTTCCTCACCAGATCGGCGAACACGCTGATATACTCGTGCCCCTTGCGCACGCTCATCTCGTCCACGGCGACACAACAGACGTTGCTGAAGTCGGCCTCCGCATAGGCGGCGTCCACCTGCCGGAAAAGCATCCGCCATAGCCGCGTGTCGGTCTCCCCGACGAGCTCGGCCACCTTGCTCATGGGCATCTCGCGCATGAGCAGCAGGGCGAAGGCTTCAAACTCCTTGGTGAAGTGGGTGCTCAATCCCTCCCACGGCGGGCGCACCCGGAAAACCTGACCGCACTGCCGGCACTTGCCCCGCCCGGTCAGCAGTCCTTTCGCTACAATCCTCATCCACCCACGCTGGCCAGTTCTTCGTTGGTGGCCACGTTCACGATCTTGAATTGCTCGGCGTGAAACATGGAGTCGGCACGGAACGAGAGTTTGCCGAAATACTTTTTCTCCATGTCGATCAACAGTTTCTCGTCCTCGTGCCGGAGTCGGTCCAGCACGGTGGGATGCACCACGATGCGGAGTTGGAAATCCGACTCGTCGCGCGTCCGTTTCTTCAGGATTTCCGCGAGCTTGCGCTGAATCTCCACGCTCATGGTGACGGTGCTCTTGACCTTCGCGCGGCCCTTGCAATAGGAGCAGTCATCATACACCGCCGAGCGCACGCTCTCCGAATGGCGCTGGCGCGTCATCTCCATCAAGCCCAGTTGCGAGATGGGCAGGATGTGGGTCTTGGCCTTGTCCCGCCGCAAGCAATCCTTCATGCGCAGATACACGGCCTGCTGATCGCGACGCGATTTCATGTCGATGAAATCGAGCACGATCAAACCACCCATGTTGCGGAGGCGGAGTTGCCGGCAAATTTCATCCGCCGCCTCGAGGTTGACCTTGAGGATGGTAGATTCCTGATCGCGCCCGCCCTTGTGGCCGCCGGTGTTGACGTCGATGGCCACGAGGGCCTCGGTTTCGTCGATGACGATGTAGCCGCCGCTCTTCAAATGCGCCTGACGCGAGAACGCGTTCTCCAACTGGCGCGAGATGTTGAAACGGTCGAAGATCGGCATCGAATCGCCGTAGAGCTTCACCTTGTCGCTGGAACGGCGGGAGATGCGGTTGATCATCTCGCGCATGCGCTCGAACTGGTGCGCGTTGTCGATGACGATGCGCTCGACATCCTCGGTGAGGAAATCCCGGACGGTGCGTTCCACGAGGTCTGGTTCCTGGAAAACACAGGTGGCCGACGGCTGTTTGTTAATTTTCTCCTGAACAATTTTCCATTCGTCGAGCAACAAGGCGAGGTCACGCACGAAGTAACGCGCCTGCTGCCCTTCGCCCACGGTACGGATGATGACGCCCATGCCTTCCGGGATGGTGAGGCCGCGCAGGATTTTCTTGAGCCGCTGGCGTTCTTCCTGATTTTCGATCTTGCGGGAAATGCCGCTCTGCTCGGAGTTGGGCAACAGCACCAAAAACCGCCCCGGCAAAGCGAGGTGTGTGGTCACGCGCGGCCCTTTGGTGCCGATGGGGCCTTTGGTGACCTGGATGATGATGTCGCTGCCGGGCGGATAAACGCGCGGAATGTCCTTCTGCGTGATGCGCGGACGTTCGCGCTGGCGCTTAGTCTCGCGCTCGACCACTTCCACGCCGCTGTCGAGATTGCTCGGCACGATGTCCCAATAATGGAGAAAGGCGTTCTTCTCAAAACCGATGTCCACGAAGGCCGCCTTCAAGCCGTCTTCGAGGTTTTTGATTTTGCCTTTGTAGATGCTGCCGACCAGACGCTCCTCGCTGGTGCGCTCGATGGTGAACTCCTCCAGCTTGCCTTCCTCCAGTACCGCGACGCGCGTTTCGAGCGACTCGGCGTTGATGACGACTTCCTTGTGAACGCGCTTCACCGGTTTCATGAACCGCTTGACCTTGGTGATCACTTTGTTGGCGGCGGCTTGAATCCGATCGACAAGGCCCTTCGGCACGGGATCGGAAACGGGCACTGGCTTGAAGGACGCTTCATCCTTTCCTAGCTCCGGCGCGTCCGGATGTGGCCGGCGAAAATCGCGGTTTCGCGACTCGTTCCCCTGCCCGCGCGAGTTTTCGCTGGCGGGCGCGCCCTCGGGCGGAAGACCGGCGGCGATGTTTTCCGCGCGTTCGATTTCGTGTTCGTGCCGGTTGCCGGAAAAAACGTTTTCCTCGACCGGGCGGTCGCCCAACGCATCCGCGCGGGCTTCATGCGCGGCGCGGTCGGGGCGCTGTGCGGAGTTGGGGTTCAAGCCGCCGGGAGGACGGAAACGCTGGCCGCCGCGGCGGCGCCGGGAGAAGTTACGATTTTGTTCACTCATAGTTTTTGTTTAATAGGACCGACGATGGATGTGGATGTTTTGCAATAAGCCCGCGGCGATCAACGAACCGAGCACTGAAGATCCGCCATAACTCAGCAGCGGCAGTGGCACGCCCGTCACGGGCATCAGACGAATGTTCATGCCGATGTTGATGAAGATATGGCTGAACAGGAGGGTGACGACCCCCACGGCCAGCAGTTTGCCCAAACGGTCGCGTGCCTGGCCGGCGATGCGGATACCCGTGAACAGCACCACTGCATAGAGCGAGAGCACGACGACGCTCCCGACGAAGCCACTTTCCTCGGCAATGACGGAGAAAATGAAATCGTTGTGCGCCACGGCGCGCGGCAGATAACCCAGGGCGTTCTGGGTGCCCTGCCGCCAGCCTTTGCCTGTCAGCCCACCGGAGCCAACGGAGATCAACGCCTGTTCCACATTGTAGGAATCGTTGCGGCGTTGCGCGCGCGCGCGTTGCAGTTCCGCCGCCGTGGCATTGGACGGAGCCACATCGCGACCGAAATAAACGAGCAGCCGGCGACGCTGGTAATCCTGCAATTTGACCTGCCATTGTTCCGGCGCAAAAAACACATCGACCAGCAGCAACGCCATCAACGCGACCACTGCGATCACCAGCCGTCGCAAGAACACCACGGGCGCGCCCGCCACGTAGAGCATTGCCAGCCCCACCGGCACCAGCACCAGCGCCGAACCCAAATCCGGCTCCTTCATGATCAGCACGAAGGGCAGCGCCAGCAGGCCGAGCGCCTTGAAGAATATGCGCGGCAACCGCAACTCGTCCGGCGGGCGACTCAGGAAATGCGCGAGCGCGAGAATGAAGGCGAGCTTGGCGAATTCCGAGGGCTGCAGTTGAAAAAACCCCAGATCAATCCAGCGCCGCGCGCCAAAGCGCAGGGAACCGATGAAGGGAATCAACACACCGATTAGTAGGATGATGGCCCCCCAGTAGGCCACGAACGACCAGCGCGCAAGGATGCGGTAATCGACCAGCGACACCGCGTAAAGTGCAGCCAGGCCGAGCGCGTACCAGATGATTTGCTTGAAGAAGAATTGTTGCAGCAAGGGATTCTGAATCACTGCTTCGGAAGCCAAACGCGCGCTGTAAATGAACGCGACACCCAAAACCATCAGCCCCATCAAGGCAAGGATCATCGGCCAGTCCATTGGCAGGCGGCGTTCAGTTTGGTTCGTTTGGATCATGCTATTTCACGCCGGGCGTAACGGCGGCAATGGGCGGTGAGAAACGTTTTTGAATGGCCTGATAAATTTGACGGGCAATGGGCGCGCAGGTTTTTCCACCCGACGCACCGCTCTCCACCATCACCACGACGACGTAGCGCGGGTTTTCCACCGGCGCGAACGAAACGAACCACGCGTTTTTATCCACGATGCGGCCGTTGTGCTCAATCTCCGCAGTACCTGTCTTGCCACCAATGTGCAGGCCCGGCACGGCCGCCGCGCTACCGGTGCCGCCACGATCTTCCACGTCGGCAAGCATCGCCTGTCGGATGATTTGCAGGTTGCTCGCGCTCACGCTCAATTCGTCCCGCAACCTTCCAGCAGGAAAATAAGTCGGCGGCTCGCCATCGCCCGTCTCGGCGGATTCAATGCGATCCACCAGCCGCGGCCAATAGACCTTGCCACCATTGGCCACCGCAGCCGTCATCACGGCCATTTGAAGCGGCGTCACCGAGATCGCGCCCTGACCAATGCTGAGATTCGCGGTGTCGCCCGGCTGCCAGCCCAAGGCGAGCGACTGGCCGTCGGGAAAATGACCCGCCGCTTCCTGACGCGGCAGAAGGTCGCAGCGCTCGCCCAGATGCAACTGCCGTCCCAGCGTCAGCACTTTTTGCAGCACGCCGGGTTTCAAGCCGTGATAAATAAAATACGTATTGCTCGAATGGGAAAACGCGCGGCGGAAATCATAATCACCCGGCGCGGCGCGGTCATCGATGCGACGCCGGCCGAGCATGTAGTAACCCGGATTATGCACAAAGTTCGTCGGCTCCAGCACGCCCTGTTCAAGCGCGGCCAAACCGACGACGATTTTGAAAATGGAGCCGGGCGCGTAATTTTCGTGCATGGCGCGGTTGATGAGCGGCCGCATTTTTGCGTCAGTCAATCGCGCCCATTCTTCGTGGCTGATGCGTCCAAGAAATGTGCCCGGATCGTAAGCCGGCGCGGAAGCCATCGCCAGCACGTCGCCATTTTGCGCGTCCATGACCACGGCTGCGCCGCGCGTGTTGGTGCCATACGCGGAAGATAAAGCGCGCTCGGCGGCTTGCTGGATGCCTGAGTCAATGGTGAGCACCACGTTCTGCCCCGGCTCCGACACGCTCTGTAGAGTTTCCGCCTGACGATAGCCGAGCCGGTTTACCATCATGGTTTTTCCGCCCGCCTTGCCGCGCAGTGCGGAGTCAAACGCGGCTTCGAGGCCGGTTTCGCCTTTGAAATCCGGCAGGCGGTAATTAAAAAAAGCTTCTTCATCCGCGGTGGAACTGTCGTCGCGACGCATGTAGCCGAGCAAGTGCGCCAAGCTGGTGACACCGGGATAAACCCGCACCGGTTGAATTTCCAGTTCCACGCCCGGCTCTTTCGCCGAACGCTCCACAAACCGGGCGATCTGCACCGGCTGCAGGTTTTCCAGAATCGGAAACGGCAGGGCGCGGATTTCTTCGTAGTGCCGGAGGAATTGACGCTCATTAAAAGCGCGTGACTGATCCAGTGACGTGCTGACCCGAAGCACGATGTTGCTGACGACCTGCACCCGTGCCTGGCGTTCCAGTGTGTCTCGTTCGGCGCGCGTGAGTTTGCCGGGCGGGCGGAGGCGGCGGTATTCGTCCTGAAAATTCTTGCTCAATTCCGCGAGGTAGAGGTCGATGTTGTAACTGGGATGGTTTTCCGCGAGCGGGACGAGATTGCGATCCAAAATTTTCCCGCGCACTGCCGGCAACCGCACCGAGCGGAAAGATTGATTGAGCAAATCTTCCTGGTGGCGTTTGGTGGAAATCACCTGCACGTACCACAGACCGGCGAGCAACACGAGCAGGCCGGCGAGCAAGCCCACCGCCAACAGGCGCAGGTGCCGATCTTCTTTGTTGATCTGGTCGAATACGAGCATGGGTCAGGCGCGGCCGCGTTTGATTTGGCGGTCAGAGCGGAAACTGGTTTCGGGCAACGGTTGATAGGCGAAGGCGCGATTGATGCCGTCGAACAGGCGAAACCAAAGCGGCGTACTGAGGGCACCGCCCACACTCATGACCAGCCATTGCCACAATGATTTCCACCCGAACATCGGCTCGGCACCTGCGTTCACCAACAGCAGCAACGTCAACGCGGGCGCGGCGGCGCTGGCGATGAAGCCGAGCACGATTTGAGCATACGGCTGTTCGCGGATCACCAATTCGCGGGTTAGATGGAGGGCGAGGCCGATCAGAAACAACGGCAGTACCGAAGCGCCCAGCGGATTGGCGGAAAGCGAGTCATACCCCAGCCCTCCCAGCACGGCGAGCAACGTCACGGTCGGCAGACCCGCGCTCAAACTGGCATAAACGATCAACGCTGGCAGCAGATCAATCTGCGCGCCGAGCAGAGCGCGCACTCCGTTGAAGGCGAATTCCGCGAACACCACGAGAAACGCGGCGCACAAAATGGCAATGGTATTGAGGACGTTCATGGAAACATCACCCACACTTCCTCCAGCGTGTTGAGGTTGGCCGCGAGCTTGACGCGCGCTTCGGTGTAAAGACCAAAGCCAGCGGTGCGTTTATCCAGCAATTGGCCGATCGGAATGCCTTTTGGAAACACACCGCCGAGGCCGCTGGAGATGACGATTTGGCCGGGCTTCAGTTCCAGTCCCGCTGACACCACCGTTCGGCCCGGCTTCGATTCGGCGCGCGACAAATGCGTGAGGTTCACCAACCCGCTGTCCGGCGTGCCCGTCGGACCGGGTGAAATCACGCCGTGGTCGCCGGATTCTTGAATCAACGCCGACACGCGACAGTTGGGATCGCCGAGCAAAACCACTTGTGAGCGCGTGTACCCAACTTCCGAGATGCGCCCCACCAAACCTTCCGGGGACAGCACGGGCAAATCCGCGCGCACGCCATCACGGCTGCCGAGGTCGATGAACACCGTGTGCCACCAGTTCGCGGGATCGCGGCCAATGACATGCGCCGGCTTCAATTTCCATTTGGACTGCTTTTGAAATCCGACCATTTGGCGCAGGCGGGCGTTCTCTCGCAGCGCTTCGTCGGCCTGTCTGGACTGGATTTGCAGTTGCTGATTCGCCTGCCGCAATTGTTCCAGCTCCCGAATCAAGTCACGCCGGGGCACGACGGCATCGCCGACTTTGGAGGTGAGGTTTTGCGTGGAACTGGCCAGGCCGAACAACGGCAGGAATAATCCACCGATGGCCAGCTTGAGGCGCGCGGCCGTGGATTGGGGCAGATTGAGGACAATCAACACCAGCAACAAAACCAGACTTAAGGCGATATAGTGCGGCCTTCTAAACATTCTTCACCCCGACAAATTTACCGGGGCGAACGCGGGTCAGGTTCGACTGGAAGAAGCGACTCTCTTGAGAAATTGGAGTTCCTGCAACACCCGGCCGGTGCCTTCGCATACCGCCGTGAGCGGGTCGTCGGCGATGTGGACCGGCAAGCCGGTTTCCTCGGCCACCAAGCGGTCGATGCCGCGCAGTAATGCGCCGCCGCCCGCCATCACGATCCCGCGATCCACCAGGTCGGCGGACAATTCGGGCGGACAGCGTTCCAGGGTGATGCGTACGGACTCCAAAATACTATTAAGAGGCTCCTTCAAGGCTTCGCGGATTTCCTCGGAACGGACGGTGAGGGTCTTGGGCAACCCGGCGCTCAAATCGCGCCCTTTGACTTCCAAAGTCAGTTCTTGTTCCAGGGGAAACGCGGAACCGATGCGGATTTTTATTTCCTCCGCAGTGCGTTCGCCAATCATTAGGTTATAGGCGCGCTTCATGTGCGCGATGATCGTCTCGTCAAACTCATCACCGCCCACCCGCAGGCTGCGGCTGAAGACGATTCCGGCGAGGGAGATGATGGCAATTTCGCAAGTGCCACCGCCGATATCAACGATCATGTTGCCAGCCGGTTCATGCACCGGCATGCCCACGCCAATGGCCGAAGCCATGGGCTGCTCGATCAAATAGACCTCGCGGGCGCCGGCGTGAGTGGCCGAGTCTTTCACCGCCCGTTTTTCGACTTCCGTGATGCCGGAGGGAACCGCGACGACCACCCGGGGGGCGATCAACTTACGATGGTGAACCTTCTGGATGAAATGCCGAAGCATCGCCTCGGTGATTTCGAAGTCGGCGATCACGCCGTCCTTCATGGGCCGGATGGCCACGATGTTGCCCGGGGTGCGGCCCAGCATCCGCTTGGCCTCCTCACCGACGGCTAACACGTTGGTCGTTCCCGCTTGGATGGCAACGACCGAAGGTTCACGCAACACGATTCCTTGATCCCGTACATAAACGAGGGAGTTTGCAGTCCCCAAGTCGATTCCAATGTCATTGGAAAACAGGCTCTTAAATTGCGCGAACATGAATTGTGCCTAACACGGTGTCAAAATACGTGGCTCATCATGCACCGGTCAAGCCTATTCACCCCCGCGTGAACGAAGAACCGCCTTTGGCCACCAAAGTGGAGCAACCGAAGCAGATGAAGTAAGTGGAACGTGCCGGTTTCTCAGGCATCTGCGGTGGTGTAGGTTTGCACCTCAAATCCAAGTTGGCTTAACGCACTGCATAAACCGTTCTTCAGGTCTTCCGCCATTTTGTCATCGATTGGCCCCAGTATCTTCAGCTTATCCACTGCAACACCGAACCTACCAGCTTCCTCTATAGATTCACTTGTCCTTGGCACCAACCAGATGGAGGTTTTGCAATCTTCGGCGCGAGCATAGCCGACATTGCATTCAATAACCACTGTCAAAACTTTCTTCTCTTTCATAAGGACTCAAGGGGTATTTGAACGTGTTAAGCAAGCCGAGGCAAGGCCAGTCATTACTTGCGCCAATCGGAGAGTTCCTCTAAAAAGCCGCGCATGTCAACGACCGTGCTGATTGAAAGTGTTTCATGACCGATCCGGGCGATTTGAAGAAAATCTTCGACCCGGCTTATCGCAAGAAACTCGACCGCGCCATCGTGGACGGCTTGCAGGCTTACAGGAAAATCGTGGAACGGTGACAGCCTATAACTGCACCAGCGTTTATTTTCATGGCACTACCGGTGCTTTGGTTGGCGTGTACGGTTCACTTCTTTTTTTTAACTGAGTACTTTACTGAGTACTTCGGACGAGTGTCTGGTTTGGGTTTCCATGTCGCCAAAAACCAGATGCTTTTAACACCAAAAAACACTAGAGCCTGTCATGGACATTTGGCAAAGAGGGAATGGAGCATGAGGGTGACGAGGGCCAGCCAGTGATAGCTGACCAGCGTGGCGGCGAGCCGTTCGTAATCGCGGGCCAGACGCC
>JBKJSC010000222.1:0-60124 GCA_046593035.1 Limisphaerales bacterium
CGCTGCTGGTGTTGCTAGCGCGGGCGTTGTTTTACAATCAGCGGCAGTTCCAGAATTTTTCCGCACCGGAGGGCATGGACATGGCGCAACTGGCCCGCAACCTCGCCGAAGGCAAAGGCTACACCACGCAATTCATCCGGCCGGTGAGCCTGTATCTGATTCAGAAACACCAGGGCGGCACGAATCTGCCTCTTGCTTCGCCGCAGCCCGACCTGGCGAACCCGCCGGTCTATCCGTGTGTGCTGGCGGGGTTGATGACGGTCGCGCCGTTTGATTTTCAAATCGCCAACCCGTCGGAGTTTCAGAAATACCAGCCGGAAATTATGATCGCGTGGCTGAATCAGGGGCTGTTCGCGTTCGCGCTGTGGCTGGTGTTCCGGCTGGCCCGGAAGTTGTTTGATGAGCCGGTCGCCTGGGTTTCCGTCATCGTGCTGGGCGGCGCGGATTTGTTCTGGCGCTTCAGCGTTTCGGGCCTTTCGACGATGCTGTTGCTGGTCATTTTTCTGGCCGTCATCAGTTGCCTGGTCTGGCTGGAGCAAGGGGACCACGTGCAGCAATGGGGCGCGGCAAAAATGTTTTTCCTGGCCGCGGTCATCGGCGCGCTGGTCGGCGTGGGCGGTTTGACGCGGTATGCGTTTGCCTGGGTCATCCTTCCGGTGGTCGCGTTTTTTTGTTTCGCGCTGACGCGGCGGCGGGCGGCGGTCGTGCTGATCGCGGTGGTGGCTTATCTCGCGGTGATGACTCCGTGGCTGGCACGCAACCATCAGATTTGCGGCAAACTTTTTGGCACCGCCGGGCTGGCGCTGTATCATCAAACGGGGCAGTTCCCCGGCAACCGGCTGGAACGCGCGCTGAACCCGGAAAATCCCGCCATCAAATCGGATTTGGGCAAGATCGACACGGACCAGTATGAGCACAAGTTGCTGGCGAACATCGCGAAAATTTTGCAAAACGAACTGCCCAAGCTGGGCGGAAGCTGGGTGACGGCTTTCTTTCTCGTCGGGTTGTTGGTGCCGTTTAACAATCCGTCGCTGACGCGGCTGCGGTATTTTCTGCTGCTCTGCCTAGCGTTGATGATTGCGATCCAGGCGCTGGGGCAAACGCATCTGGCGGAGGCAACGCCGGAAATCAACTCCGAAAACCTCCTCGTGCTGCTGGCACCGCTGGTGTTTGTGTACGGCGTCGGCCTCTTTTTCATGCTGCTTGATCAACTGACCGCGCCGCTTGCACCCGCGCGCCGGTGGGTGATGGCTTCCTTCAGCGTGCTTGCCTGCGCGCCGTTGATCTTCGCACTGCTCCTGCCCCGCCCGTCGCCGGTGGCGTATCCGCCGTACTACCCGCCGTTCATTCAACAGGCTTCCGACTGGATGGAGCCGGACGAATTGATGATGAGCGATATGCCGTGGGCGGTGGCGTGGTATGGTCGCCGGCCGTGCCTGTGGCTGCCGTGGGACTTGCAAGATTTCCACACGCTCCACCGCCAGCGACCGATCTCGGCGCTCTATCTGACGCCGCTGACGATGGACACCCGGTTTCTATCGCAAATGATGCAAAGCCGCGATTCGGTCTGGGGCAAGTTTGCCTTGGACAGCGTATTCAAGGGGGAAATCCCCGACGGATTCCCGGTGAAACATGCGTTCACCAGTTGGTTTCCGGACCAGCTCTTTCTGGCCGACCGTCCGCGCTGGGTGGCGCGATCAAAATAAGGGAAGTCCCCCCTTTCAGCACCGGTTTAATGTTTGACAATTGGTGGCCCCCAACGTAAACAGCAGTTGCTTTTGACAAAATCTGACTTTGGGGAATTTGAATTGCCCTGCAAAAATACAAAATTATGAGAACAATTGCCACGGTTGCCGGTCTTGTCGCCCTCAGTGCGGTCGGTTTCCAGACCGCCCAAGCTCAGTCGAAGGAATGGAGTGTCTCCGCCACTTTGCGCGGTTTCTACGACGATAACATCGCCACGACTCCCAGGGGGGCGGTGGGTCCCACGGGTGCCCCGCTCCGGCAGGCAAGTTTCGGCTTTGAAGTCAGCCCGTCCGTCAGTCTTAAACTGCCGCTGGAACAGACCGAGATTGGATTGAGTTACACGTACGACATGAAGTATTACGAAAACCGTTCCAACTCCGCCGACCACAGCCATCAGGCCGAGGCCAAACTGACCCATGCCTTCACGCCGCGTTACAAGCTCTTGGCGAGCGACTCGTTCGCCCTCGCCCAAGAAGCGTCTCTCCTTGATGCGGGTGTGGTCGCCACCCCATTGCGCAGCAACGGCAACAACCTTCGCAACATCGCCGTGGTCAGCTTTCAAGCCGAATGCACCCCGCTGCTGGGCTTTGAAGTTGCTTACCAAAATTCCTTTTACGACTATCAACAGACTGGCACCGGAAGCAGATCCGCACTCTTGGATCGGGTTGAACATCTGGGGAGAGTGGACTTACGCTGGCAGGCGCTCCCGACCACGGTGGGGATTTTAGGTTATCAGTTTGGCATCATTGATCAGACCAGCAAAGATTTTTTGTATGGCACCGTTCTGCCCAGCACACGCGATAGCCATTCCCATTATCTTTACGTGGGTGCCGATCATGACTTCACCACACAACTGAAAGGCTCAGTGCGGGTGGGCGGCCAGTACGCCGAATACCCCAACGCGGTTGCACCGGCGAGCAAGAGCGGTATCAGCCCGTATGTGGATGCGAACCTAAGCTATGCCTATACGGAAGGCAGCACCTTCCAAGTCGGCGTGAAGCATACCCGCAATACGACTGACATCGGCGACGCGCTCGACCAGGAGAGCACCACGGTTTACGGGGAACTTAGGCACAAGATAACCGCCAAAATCACTGGCAGCCTGATTGGCCAATATCAACGAGGGAGTTTTAACCAAGGCGCGTCCAACAATCTGGTGGACAGCCTGTTCTTGACCGGTGTGAACGTCGCCTACGAAATCAACCCGCATCTGTTAGCGGAGGCCGGCTACAACTACGACCGTTTGGATTCGGATCTGGGGGGCCGCAGTTTTACCCGCAACCGGGTGTTCGTGGGCATTCGCGCCTCTTACTGAAATCCCTTTTGATTTGAGCACGGGGGCTGGAGCTTAAAAATCTGGCCCCCTTTTTTTTTGACTTATGGAAGACGTTGCTTCAACCGGTTCTGCGGAAGCCAAACTTCATTTTCTGGATTACTGGCGGATCGTCCGCATCCGCAAATTCGTCATCCTTGCCGTGTTCCTGCTCGTGGTTCTCACCACTACGCTGGTCACCCTGTGGCTGCCCAAGTCCTACTCCAGCATAACGCGAATCGAAGTGAACAAGGACATAACGGACGTGAGTGGTATCGGCGGCAGTCAGCAGGCGTATTCCACCATGGATCCGTTTTTTATCCAGACCGAATTTGAAAAGATTCAGTCCACGACAATTCTCCACAAGGTGATCAAGGATTTGAACCTGAGCGCCAAGTGGGCCAAAAGCCGCGGCTTGGACGGCGAACTGCCGATTTCCGACACCTACTTGCTTCTCAAAAAACAAATGGACGTGCGCCAGACCCGCGGCACCAGCCTGATCGAAATCCGGGTGTATGACCGCGACCCCAAGGACGCGGCGGCCATCGCCGAAAAAATTGCGACCGTGTACCGTGAGACGCGCCTGGCACAACGGTTGGAGCGGTCGATGGTCGGCATTAAAACGCTGAACGAACAGTTGGAGAAGCAACAGAAAAAGGTCAAGGATGCCCAGGAATTTGCCGACAAGCTTCGAACCGATTTTAACATCAGTGATGTGGTCGCCGAGGGTAGTTCGGCGACTTCGACGCTCGAAATGGAAACCCTGCGCCGCAAGGAGATGATGCGGGTGGATGCGCATTTGAATTACGTGGATCTCAACGCCACCATGGAACGGTTGACCAAGTTGGATCGCGAACGCCTGAGGAAATCTCTGCTGACGGTAAAGTATGATGAGTCCTTGGCGACCTTCTTGAAAGACCACGCCACCACGGAGCAGCAACTGACTGTCAAACGCAAGGATTACGCGGAAGACCACCCCGAAGTGATGAAGGCCGCCTCACTGCTCTCCAACATCAACAGCCAGGTGGAAGCGCGGGTGGAAGGCATCATGACCGGTTTGGAAACCAAGCTGGCCGCGTACAAAGCCCAGGATGAAGCTCTCACGGTGGAGGTCAACGAGGCCAAGGAGAAGGAAATCAAAGGCGCGGAAAAGTATCGTCCCTACTTCAAAGCCAAGCGCGAACTGGAGAGCGACCAACGCGTGCTGGACGCGCTTTCCGTACGCATCGCCTCGGAAAAGGTGGAAGCCAGCCTCCCGCGCAACTCCATCGTCGAGATCACCGACCACGCGGAGGAAAGCTTGCGCCCAGTGCGGCCCAACATTCCGCTCAACATCACTCTGGGAGTCATTGTCGGTTTGGTGGTCGGCTTTGGGTTGGCGTTTTTCATTGAGTATCTGGACACCAGCGTGAAGACGATTGATGACATCGAGCGCACGCTGCAATCCCCGGTGATCGGCGTCATTCCGCAGAACGTCGGCTCCCTCGTCACCGACGGCGGCGACAGCCCGCACGCCGAGGCTTACCGAGTGCTGCGCACCAACGTCCTGTTCTCCCGCAAGGATCCCACGTTGAACAGCATCACCATCGTCAGCGGTGGCGCGGGCGAAGGCAAGTCCACCACCATCTTCAACCTGGCGACGGTGTTCGCCCAGCAGGGCCAGCGTATTTTGCTGGTGGATTCCGATTTGCGGCGGCCGAGCCTGCACCGGATATTGAAAGTCTCGAACTCCATCGGCCTGACCAATTATTTGCTCAAGCAAAACACTCTCGAAGAGGTGATTCAAACTACAAGTCTGCCCACGCTGGATTTTCTGCCGAGCGGACGACTGCCAAGCAGCGCGCTGGGCATCCTCAATTCCGCGCAAATGAAGGCGTTCATCCAGGAAGCCAAACGCCGCTACGATTTTGTGTTCTTTGATTCGCCACCGATCATGGGCGTGAGCGATGCCTCCGTGCTGGCCAGCGAGATGGACATGACCCTGCTGGTCGTGCAATACCGCAAATATCCGCAAGCCATGACGGTGCGGGCGAAGCAGACCGTGGACAAGGTGGGCGGCAAACTGCTCGGTGTGGTATTGAACAACATCAACATCTCCCAAGACTCGTACTACTATTATTACAGCGGCGATTATTACAACCAGGCCCCCCGACCGGATGAGGATGAACCCGGCCCGACGAACGGCGCGACCGCCAAAACGCCCGGCGATCAGGCCAAGCTCGACCTGAAACGAAAATACTAATTGTTCCGCCGCCGCCCGCTCGGTAGCATCCGCCTTCATGAATTTATTGCCGAAGAATAGTTTCGCCGCGCTGGGCGCATTGCTTCTGACCTTTGCTCTGTGGACAGGTTGTGTCACGACCGGTTCGAACAGCGGCACCACGGTGGTTGAAACTGATTCTCCACCACCGCCCACCCTGAAAGATCTGTTACGCCCGGAAGATTTGGTAACTCTCATTTACTCCGGTGTCCCGATGCCTCCGGAAAAACACGAGGAACGCATCAAGGACGATGGCAACATTACCCTTTATCTGGTCGGTGCCGTGAAGGCGGTGGGGAAAACGGCGGGAGAATTGCAGAAGGAAATTCACGACCTCTACGTGCCAAAATATTACAAGCACCTCAACGTCGTCGTCCTGACCGAAAACCGTTATTTCTACGTGGATGGCAGCGTGAAGATTCCCAGCCGTCTGCCGCATCTGGGGGAATTAACCGTCCTCAAAGCCATTACTGCGGCGGGCGGTTTCACCGACTTCGCCAACAAGAAGAAAGTGCAGGTCGTCCGCGCCAATGGTCAGAAGCTCACGGTGGACTGCCTGAAAGCGCTGAAAGAT
The DNA here is from genome assembly GCA_046593035.1 of Limisphaerales bacterium. Classification (GTDB taxonomy): domain Bacteria; phylum Verrucomicrobiota; class Verrucomicrobiia; order Limisphaerales; family JAYTXL01; genus JAYTXL01. The sequence goes on from JBKJSC010000222.1 coordinate 5,893, forward strand.
CCCAAACTGGACCTGCCCATTTATCCCGGTGACAAAATCACCGTGCCGCAACGGTATCTTTGATTGATTCCGATCCGTTGATTCACCTGCGCGACTGCGGCGTCCTGCATCGGTTTATGGTTCAACTGAAGATTCTCTCCGGGACCAATGCCGGAACCGAACAGGTTGTCCGCCGGTTTCCCTGCGCCATCGGGCGTGCCGGTTCGGCGGATTGCCGAGTGCCCGACGCCGGCGTCTGGGATCAGCATCTGGAGCTGGACTTGAAAACTCCCGCCGGCTTTGTCCTCCGTCTGCAACCTAACGCGCTGGCCACGGTGAATGGCCAGCCCTTCGACGAAATCCTGCTGCGCAACGGCGACGTAATTGAAATCGGCGCGGTCAAAATCCAGTTCTGGCTCGGCGAGGTGCGCCAAACTTCGCTCGTGTGGCGCGAACTCGCCACCTGGCTGGCGCTGGCCGCCCTGTGTGCCGTTCAACTCGGCTTGATCTACTGGTTGATTCGCTGACGCGCGGTTTGCGCCATGTGCATGGGCGCAAAGCTCACGACCGGGACGTTGCCGCCGCCACCACTGTGTCGAATTGTTTTGCCAGCACGGCATAGGCGCAATTCTTTTCAGCCACTTCTCTCAGCGCATGCCGGGCTTCCAGTTCAACGGGGTTTTGCCACAGTTGCCGCAGGCGCGCGGCGAGTTTGCGCGGGTATTCCGCATCCACGGTTCCTACGTAATCAAGCAGCATCGAATCCGGCAGCAGGAGCGCCGCCTCACCCACGCGGCTGGCGAGGATGAACCGTTCCGCAGCCAGGTATTCCGCCAGTTTACCCGTGGTGCGTACTTGCCCGGGTAAATTGTTCGTTTGCGTGGACAGCGCGACATCAAACAGCCGGAGATACGCGGGGACGTCCGCATGGGGAATGCGCCCGCAAAAAGCCACCCGGTCCGCGACGCCGTGCCTGCGCGCCTGCGCCTCCAGCCAGGCCCGGCCATTGCCGTCGCCGATGACCAGGCCATGTAGCGGCGTGTCGCGCAATTCCGCCAGCGCTTGAATCAAATCCCAGCCGTAACAAATTTCCAATCGCGGGCTGAACACGAGCGAACCGAGAACGCCGACCACAAACTTGTTCTCCAGACCAAGTTGCACGCGCAAAGTTTGAATATGTGTCGAATCAATTTCCTTCGCGGGCGAATAACCGTCGCGAATCAAGGCAACACGCGCATGGCCGTTCGCGCGCAAATACTCCTGATGCCGCGTGCCGCGCACGACAATCGTGTGTGCCCGGCGTTGCGCTCGCAATTCGACCCAGCGGAGCAGCGGCAGCTTCCAGGCCGCCGAGGTGCCCGCGTGGCGGGCCATTTCATAAATCACATCACCGGTATCGAGCACAAACGGAAGGCCGTGCCAACGCTGCCACCAACACGCGAGTGGCGCACCCGGCAACGCGGTGTTGATGACATAAAGCAAATCCGGCTTGTGCGCCTTGATTTGCCGGTGCCAAATCTTGGCTGTGGCGAGACGCGTAGTCTCGCGCCAAAGAAAATGAACCTGGTCTGCCGGATGATTCTGGCTCAGGCCGCGCGCACGCACGGCTTCAATGCTGTCCGGCCCGCCATGCACCAGGAACGCGATGCGCGGTGGGTTCACGGCGAACCTCGCTCTCGCAAGACCGTTTCATAGACTGCCTCGGTGGCTTCGGCGCACGCGGTCCAGCTATGTTTGAGCGTGGTGGCGCGCGCGGCCTGGCCCATGTCGCGCGCGCGCGCGACGTCGGCGCGCAGCCACTCCAATTGTTGGCGCAACGAATCGGGTTGCGCGGGATCGCACAGCAATCCGTTTTGCTGGTGGGTAATCCATTCCGCCGCGCCGACGGAGTGACCGACGATCACGGGCAATTCGGTGGCCATCGCCTCCGCGACGACGAGACCGAACGGTTCGTAACGGCACGGATAGACAAACACGTCGGCCGCTTGATAAGCCAGCGCTGGGGAATTTTCGACGCCCCAGAACTGGATCCGTGTTTCGACGCCCAGGCCGCGCGCCTGTTCCTGGAACGGTTCCAACGGAGAGCGCGAGATGACCAGCAGGGTTGCGTCCGGAAATCGCGGCAGTTGCTCGATGACTTCGCGCAAACCCTTGATGGCTTCGCCGACGAACAACCAGACCCAAGCAGTGGGTTTTAGTTGATAGCGCGCCCGCACCCGACTGCGCGCATCGGTCGAAGCGGGTGGAGCAAACTGTTCCGTGTCGGTGCCGTGATAGATGACCGTGGCCGGCTTGTTCCAGCCGTAGTACTCGGCGATTTCCCGGCCAAACTGCTGAGAGATGGCGATCAAATGGCGGGCGCGGGTTTGTTGATAGAACCGCCGCTCCAGCCGCGTGATGATCAGCGGGAACAGGCGTTTGTGCCACTGCGCGGGCTTGAGATGTTGCGCCTTGGCGGCATTGCACATGTGCGCGGTGACCACGTCCGCGTGCCAGCAGCTCAGGCCTTGCGCATGAATGATGTCGTAAGTCTGCCGCCGTAAAAGTTTTTCCGCTGGCCGCACAAAGGTCAACACCGTGCCGAGCGAGGTGCGCCGCCAGGCGGGAACTTTTTGGAAAGTGAAATTGGCTTCCAACGGAACCGTGAAGCGGTTGGCGTAAATATGCACGTCGTGCAGGGGCGCGAGGCGGCGGGCGAGTTCGACCGTGTAACGGCCGTGCCCAAAATTCAAATCGAAGTCATGAACGACGAGCGCAATTTTCATGGCTGGGCGCGCGCGTCAACGGGCGGTTCGCCGCGCCGAATGGCGATGCAAAAAACGTTTTTTGGAAACCGGTGCCGTCGCGATTTCGTGACGCTCCAAGCCGCCCCGGGCGTGTTCATCGGAGAGTTTTTGCAACGTGCCGAGGAAGAACCAGACCAGCGCGCCCATGGGGATGCCGAGAAACGGTGAACCGCTGGGAAAGGAGCCGAGGGACATGATGATGCAGGCCGCGCTCGCCAAGCCCACGGATTCGACAGAGGCGTCCCGCATCTCGTTCAAACTTTTGAACGTGGTCTTCAAGGCGGCCCAGATGATCATTCCGAAAAAGAGCAGGCCGGGCACGCCCATTTCAATCATCAACCGACCGAGGTCGCCGTCGCAGAAAACCCAGTCCGAATAATTGGCGCGCGCCGAAATAAAGGACGGCACGCTGTACGTGCTTTTCCCCAACCCGCCGCCGAGGAGGTTTTCCGTCATGTAATTCCAGCCGATGGAAGTGGGAATACGGTTGCGGGCATAGACATCCCCGAAATTCAACAGTGTGCTGTACCGCTCAAAGGTGGACCCTCCCATGAACGTGGAACCCAATTTGAGCGCCAGGACGATGCACGCGGGGATGAGCACAAAGTTCTGGAGATTGCGCCGATACCAGGCGATGAGCGCGAATCCAAACGCCAGACTGATCAGTGCACTGCGCGAGCCGCTCTTCACCATCGCGAAGGAGATGGGGATGATGGCGGCCAGAATCAAGAAGCGCTCGGTCTTCCCGGCTTGCGGATCCGACAACAGCACGATCCCGAAAATGATCACATACGCCATGGTTCCTCCGAAAGCGCCCGGGGAAACGAACGTGGAGAACGCCCGCAGTTGGCGGCCCTTCGAGGTGTAATAAAATGGATCCTTGTAGCGTTCCGCGAAGTTGGCGTCCTGAAGCTGCATCTTTTCAATTTCCTCCGGCGTCTGGCGGATGCCGTAGATCGCCGTGATGACCCCCAGCCCAATCAGCACGATGAAATAACCTTTGACTTGGGCGATGCTGTTCGTCAACCGGTAGCCCAACGCGAACACCAGCGTCGCAAAACACCAGCCCCGTACGGCGGCGAGATGCACCAGCAACGGCGGCCCCAACGGCAGCACCAGGTACAACATGCAGAGCAAGTAAAATGCTTTCAGTGCCGAGCCAATCGGCCCGGTGGGAATGAACGAACCCCGGCGTCCCGGTTGGAAATAGACCAGCAACAGCGCGACGCACAGGAGCAGGTCGAACAAGAAGGTGGTGGCAGGGCTGGGAAATTTCAATTTCAGCCAGCCGTGCAAAAAACCGACCGTGATGGAGACCGCCATCACGGTGTTGAGAAAAGGGTCGGAACGAAAGAACGCCGTGATTTTTTCCTGGAAGGAAAGTTCCCGTATCAGTGCCCCGGCTGCTGGCGTTCGGGTGAAAGTTGGCAGGTTCGGATTCATCAAACGTTTCCGGGCATGGCCGTCTCCAGCCGCGATTGGGCGATGATATTCCCGGTTGGATCGCGAAGACAAGCCGCATAGATGCGTTCCAGTTGCCGGGTGCCTGCCAGTGCGCCAAACAAGCGCGGGGCGCGTTCCCGTCCCGCTTCGCCCCAGTCGCGCAGGGCGGCGGGTTGAGCCAGCATTTCACTCAAGGCTTCAGTGAGGCGGCGTTCATCACCCACCGGAACGAGCCGGCCGGTTTGCCGGTCGGCCACAATCGCGGTGGGGCCAACACTGGCGAACGCCAGCACCGGCCTTCCCAACGCTTGCGCCTCGGCCACGATCAAACCGAAATCTTCGTCGAGCGCGGGGTGAACCAGCAATTCACTGGCACTCAGAAATCCATAAACATCGGCGTCGCTGATGAAGCCGGTGAAATGAATTCGGTCGGCCACGCCTCGTGACGTGGCGAGCACTTTCAGTTCTTTCAGGTAATTTTCCTCCATGCCAAACAAGTTGCCGCCAATGATGACGCCATGCACGTCAGGATGGCTTGCCGCGATTCCCGCGATTGCCCGGATGAAGAAATCCTGCCCTTTGAAACGTTGGAGCCGTGCGCCCATGCTGACCCAACGCGCTGTGGGCGGCAGGCTGAAACGCGCCGCCAGATCTTCGCGCGGCGTGCCGTGACTCAACCGCTCAACGTCCACGCCGGGCCAGATCAAGCTCGTGGGAAGACCGCGTCCAATGAAGTAATCCGCCGTGCGCGGGCAGTTGGCGATGACGTGATGGGTGGGGATGCTCAGGATCAGACTCGTGATCAAGCCAGGCTTCTCCGCAGTGTGTGTGAGCCAGACTTCCGGGATGCCGGTCGCTTTCGCCGCACGTCCGCCGTAGAAGTGCGCGCGAAAGCCGTTGCTGTGAATCAGGCGGATGTCCTCTTCGCGGATGATTTCCGCGAGCGCACCGATGGCTTTCTCAACGGCGAGCAGGTTCCTCATGCGATGCGCTTCGAGCACGAATGTTTGCACTCCGAGCGCGTCCAAATCCTTTGTCAAGGGGCCGGGTCGCAACATCACCACCGCAGGCGTGAATTGTTTGCGATCCAAATGACGCAGCAAGTTCAGCATGTAAACTTCCGCGCCGCCCTTTTCGCCGACGCAGGAAACCCACAAGATTTTAGCCGGCGAGTTCATGAACGTTTGCGAGCGACAAACCAAACTTGACTGGCCAGTCCAGGCGGCAGCCAGGAAAACGGGGAAGCGGAAATCTTTATGAGTTCAAACTGCGCCGCCACTTTGGTTCGCATCACCCGCCAATTAAAACCTTTGTGGTCGTGAAACTCAAAACCATCCGCCTGCCCGTGCCGGGGACGGGGAATGTGCTGCGCGTTACCCGCGAAGACGCTCTGGAACAATTCCCCGAACGTGTACGGGCTGGTGCCGGGATAATCTCCCAAACCGCGCCAGCCGGCGAGGGTGCGTCCGGCTTGCTTGATGAGCAGCGGCAGACCCGTTTCCACCGGGACGCTGATAAACAGGAGGCCGCCCGGAGCGAGCAGGCGGTGGAATTGCGTGAACACCCGGTCGAGTTGGACCACATGCTCCAGCACCTCCATGCAAATGATCGCATCGTAATTGCCGGCGTGTTCCGCGCGGTCGAGCTGCTCCAGCGGGATGAATTTCAAGCCCGGCCTTTTGCCCAATCGTTGCTGACAATCTTCTACCATACGGGAATCCAACTCGGCGCCAACCGCACTGGGTGGCGCGTCCGGGGCATCGAGCAGCAGGGCCAAAAAAGTCCCGTCACCGCAGCCGTAATCGAGGATGCGTTTTCCCGCCAGCGCCCGAACCAGCATCAGGCCCGTTTCAAAACGCCGCCGATGGCTCCAGGCAATCAAGCTGGACTTGCAGAACATTTGCTTGCGGGCGTAATGCCCTTGTTTGACAGCCTCATCCATAATGTCGCCAGTTTGATTCGCCGCGAGATTAGATCAATCGCCATCCCTCGCCCATCAAAAGCTCGCTGCTTTCCGCAGCCAGCCCGCCAGCGCGGCGGCATTGGTGTCCAGATTATGAAACTTTTCCACACTCAGTCGGCCGGCTTGCACCCGGGTTTGCGCGGTCAAAGGATTACGAAGCACTTCATTGATCGCGGCCGTGAGCGATGTTGGGCGGGTGTCAGGAAGCAACCAGCCCGCCGCGCCATTCGCCAGAATCTCCCGCGCCGCGCCGACCTCGGCGGCAATCACCGGCACTTCGTACGCCAACGCTTCCACGAGCACAATGCCGAAGGTTTCCAGCGTGGACGGAAAGACAAACACATCGGCTCGCCGCCAGCGTTCACGCCAGGCCTCGCTTTGCGCCGTCAGACCGCGATGAACCAAGACGCCGGGTTCGGGCGGAATCCCGGATTGCGTCACCAAATGCAATTCACAGTGGTCGGAAAAATGATTCCGGAAACACTCCAACAACAACGGCCCGCCTTTGCGCGCAAAATCACCGCCCACGAACAAAATTTGCGGGCGAGTTTTTTCCGGTTTGATTTTGCGGCGGCGCGGCGGCGGCGCGAGCGAGGGCGGGAGGAGTGAAATCTTTTCCACCGGAATCTGGTAGTCCTTCAGCAATGACTGGCGGACGGTTTCCGACCACGGCAGGAAATGATGGGCAGCGCGGAAAAGTTGCCTCTCTCGCGACCGCACCGGCGCGCTGGTCAGCGGGAGGAACAGGCGGCTCGGCGCGTTGGGCGCGAACCAGCGGGTTCGGGCAAGCTGGGCGAACGTGGCGTCGTGCCAGACGAGCACGGGCAGTTCACGGGCGACGTCAGCCAAACCCAGCGCCACGCTTTGCGTGTTTACGACGACGGCGTCGATGGATTTCCTGGCGCGCAACGCCATCAGTTGTTCGTGTACATGCCGGCTGACGGTGAGCCGCCAGCGGGCGTTGTGAAAGTCCAGGCCCCATTTGCGCAGGCCGCGGACGGAGAAGTTCGCGCGCAACGCCAATGATTTTGGCAACGGCGTGGCGTCAATCAAATGCGGCTCCACGCCCAGTTCGGGATGCGCGTGCAAGGCTTGCACGAACGGCACAAGATAGGACGCGTGCCCCAGCGTGTTCTCGTTGATGAAGGCGACGTTCACGTCAGCTTTGAGTTGGTGGCGGTGCTGGGTTGAAGTGCCGCGCACTGGCTTGAAACAAGCCGCGCCAGGCACCGATTTTGATGGGCCACCACAACAGACTTCGCAGGTAGCCGCGAATCGCCTGCGCGTAGAGCCGTTGCTCCAGATCGTGACCTGCCATCAGCCCGCGATAATAGGCCAGCACGCGGCGTTTGAGCAGCCAGTGGCGCGGGGTGGACGGCAGCCGTCGCTCCACGCATACCAGCGAGGACGCCCAGACCCGGCGATGCAGCGGGCGATGGCGGTTGGCGTCGTGCATGCGGATTTTGTAGCAGAGGTGCGGAACGAAAGAGAACTCGTAACGCAGCGCCAGCCGCAGGCCGAAATCAAAATCCTCGCAATCGCCGCTCTCCGGCAATCCACCAAAACCGCCCGTGTCCGTCAGCGCCGAGCGCGGCAGCAGACAGGAGAGGATCGTGCCACCGGCGTAAAAGCAGAGTTCCTCAAGGAGGTCGCCGCTGCGATGGGCGAAACAAAATGTGTAGTGTGGCGGCGTGTCGAGCTGTTGAGCATGGACGCTCGCTTCGCCATAAGCGATGCGCCCCGGATGCTGGCGCGCGGCCGCCAGCAACAAGTCCACGGCGTGCAATTCCAGCGCGTCATCGGAATCCAGAAACATCAGCCAATCGCCCCGGCTCGCCAGCCAGCCGTGGTTGCGCGCGGCCACCGGACCACTCTGCGGCTGGTGCAACACCCGCAGGCGCGGATCGGAAATGGTTTGCAGCATGGTTGGCGTGTTGTCCGTCGAGCCGTCATCCACGACAATCACTTCACCCACGGCTGGCCCCTGGTTCAACGCGGAGTGAACCGCTTCGAGCAAAAAATGCGCGCGGTTGTGCGTGGGAATAACCACGCTGACGAAATTGGTTGCCGGTTTCTCGTTCACACTGCGACAGGTTTCCGCCCGCAAATCTTCAACAGGGCGTGGGCGATTTGCCGGCTGATCTGGGCCGGCGCGTAACGGGTTTCCGCCAGTTGACGCGCGGCCACACCCAGTTCACTTCGGCGTTGCGGATTATTTTCCAGAGCGCGCAAGGCGCTGGCCGCTTCGCCTTTGACTTGCATCGACATAGCCACGCCGCCCGCACCCGTCTGCCATTGCATCACTTCATCGGCATGATGCACGACGGGCAGACCGCTGGCGAGGGCTTCGAGAATGGCGATGGAAAACGGCTCCGCCACCGACGCAAGCGCATAGACATCTGCCGCGTGAAAAAGTTCCGGCATGGCTGCGCGCGCCACCGGCCCCAGAAAACGGAAACGGGAGCCAAGCGATTTCGTTGCTTGCTGGCGCACGGTTTCAGCACCGTCTTCATCCATGCCAGCGGAGAGCAGGAGGCTGTTGCGGCCGCTGACGGAGATTTCTTCGGCGAGCCATTCGAGCCGTTTGCCGCTGACTTGGCCGATGGGGCCGACGTTGAGGATCACGAAGTCGTCAGCCTTCAGTCCGAGCCGTTGCCGTATGGTTGTGCGTTGGGAAGCGGTCGGCGGCGTGAAACGGGTCACATCCACAAAATGCGGCACGGCAAAAAAATGGTCGAGTTTCTGGCCGGGCAATTCACGGCGGGTGGCTTCGAGATAAGGCGGTGCCAGCAGATGCACGCCATCGAAATCCTTGGCCCACGCAGCGGACAGGCGCATGCCGTTCATGAAAACCACCTTGGCGTGATGAAACGAACGGAAGCGTTTCAGATGCCAGCTCAACACGGGATCGCCACAATACACGACATCCATTTTGCGCCGCCGCAACTGCACGATGGTTTGGGTCAGCACCGAGAGTTGCTCGAACTGATAACGACGATGCCAGTTCATTCCGCGCAGCAAACGAGCGTCGCGACTTACGCCATGAAGTGAAAAGGCCAGACGCGTGGCCAAAGATGGTGCCGGGCCGCCGCTCCAAAGTTCCACGTAGATTTCGTTGGGAAGATGCGCCGCCAGTTCCGCCATCCAAGTCTCGATGCCTCGCGCGGTGTAGCCTAGGCCGGAAGAAAGCAACACTGCCCGCAGTGCCAATGGAGTCGTCGGGACCGCGGCGTGCGTCCGTTGCTGCGTGGGTTCACCAGTCATAGGCGGTGGGTTTGTGGTGTTCCTTGTCTTTCCGCCACATTTCCAGTTCCTTGACAAACAGGTCTTGGGCGGTGTTCAGCCAGAAAGGTTCGTAGCCCATGCGGTCACTGATGCAGTTGAAACCCGATTCAAAAAACCAGCGGTGGAAACCCAAGTCAGCCTCAAGATTTTTGCGGAAGAAGTCGGGGTGACAGCGATCAATGAACTCGTGGACGACGCTACCGCGCATGGCGTAGTAGGTGCCCACGACGAAGTAGCCGATGGATTTGTATTTGAATGGATAAAACTCGGTCAGCCGGGCAGACGCAGTATTGTGGTCTTCGTACTTGTTCACGAGCAGTTCGTTGCCAACCAGGCCGATGTTGGGAAAATCGCGGAACAGTTTTTCCACGGACGCGCGCTGAGACCAAAAATTCTGCTCAAAGTGCTCCCGAACCGTCCGGGAGGCCTTGAAGTTCTTATAGCTCGCCCCTTTCGTATGGGCGAACCAGATGACATCGTACGTTTTTCCAGAGGTGCGGAGCTGGCTCAAAGCCTCGATGAATCCCGCCACGTCCGAGTTGATATGTCGGTCCTTGGGGACAAGTCCGAAGCGGATGTTGAGTTTGCTTCGCCAGACCAGATCCACCCATTCGGGCGCGCTGCCATAATTGATACCGAGGTAAATATCCGAGTCGCAATGGTATTTTTCCAGCAGATTCAGATAATACCGCCCCAACTCCAAGCTGCGTCTTGGAACCCAGCTTGCGAAGACCACGCAACTCTTGGTTTGAACACTTTTTGCCGCTTCCGTTGCAGGTGATGATCCGCCGGGTGCAGGCTCTTGATCCGGCAAAGGATTCCGTTGGATTGATCCGGGGTTGCGGGAAAGGTGTGAGTGAATCATCTCCCGAATTTTTCGCATGGAATGCAACGGGGCTTTCATGGCCGGGTTCGTGGTTTGGTGCTCAACGCGTGCCAAAGTCTTTCCGAAAAAAGCGACACGGCGCGGGCGGCGGCTGGATTGTCATGGAGTTCGTTCAGGTCGAACAAAGGTTAAGTTCCGGCAGCGGTCGAAGCAAGCGTATGATAGAACGCCAGACCGCGCCGCGCCGCCTGCTCCCAGGTGAAATGCGCTTCCACATGTTTGCGGGCTGCGGCTCCCATCGCCTGGCTGAGGTTGGGATTGGAAACGAAGCGCGTGATGAATTCGCGCAGGGCGACTGGATCGTGCGGCTCAACGAGGAAGCCAGTTTCGCCGTCCACGATCAATTCCGGAAGGCTGCCAGCGCGAGTAACAATGACGGGCTTGCCACTCGCCATCGCTTCGAGCGTGACGAGGCCCAACAACTCGGAAGTGTCCACCGCGGAATTCTCCGAGGGCAGCGAAGGCTGGAGGATGACGTTCGCTCCGGCGTATTGCCGGCGCAATTCGGCATCGTCGGCATCGAAGATGAACCGCACGTTTTTCCCGGTCGCCGCACCGCGCAGTTGGCCGACATAACTTTCATCGTAAGGTCGTCCCACGATGTGCAAGGGCGTGTTGGCATCAATGGCTTCGATGATTTGCAAAACGCCTTTGTGCGGCAGGAGTCGGCCGACGAACAGAGCGTAACCTTGCGGAGGCGTGTTGAAGGCTTGAAACTGTTGCAAATTGACGCCGCCGTGCAGCACCGTTTTCGGCTGCTGCCAGTCCGCGAATGCGCTGACGGAATGACGGGATAGCAGCGCCAGCCCGTGCGCCAGCCGGTTCAAGTTGAGGCGTGGATGGATTTTTCCAAGATAAGTGCTCCAGCACGCGCCACCGCCGCCGACGTCGGTGAGCACGACCGTTTGCCGGCGCAGTCGCGCGGCGAGGAGCAACAGATCGGTGAGCGGGGTGGGGAAAACGAGGCAATGGATCACGTCAAACTCACCGAAGGCGCACCAGATTTCCCGCGTGAGTGGAAAGCCACAGCGTTGCGTCAAGCGCGGCACGGGAAAGGTACGGATTTCCAGTTGATCCAGTGTCTCGTGCCGGGGTGTGAGGTCGAAGAGGCCGAGCGTCGTGGGCGTGAGTGCGGCCAGGGCGCGCGCATACTCCAGCGCGTAACGTTCGCCGCCGCCCACCACGCGGTCGTGGGCGAAGTAAGAGGCAGGCAAGATAAAGACCCGAGGCTCGCGCGACTTCACAGGATTGAAACTAACACACTCTCAACTCGTATCAGGAGTGAAATCTGGAGGAACTGAGAATCCATAAATGGCTTCAAATAATGCCGCGCTTCGCGTAAGGATGACGTTGCATGCCGCCAGACACATTCAGCAGGGACGGGGTGAGCATCATCATTCCCACGTTCAACCGGCCCGCGCTGGTGCCGCAGGCGATCCGCAGCGCGCTGGCCCAGACTCATCCGCGCCTAGAGGTCGTGGTCGTGGACAATGGGAGCACTGACAACACCCAGGAAATCCTCCGTTCATTTACAGACCCACGGCTGCATTGTCATCGCCTGCCGGTCAACGGCGGCACTTTTGCCGCGTGGGAAGCGGGCCTTCAACTCGCCCGGGGAGCCTTCATCGTGTTCCTCGCAGATGATGACCAACTGCGGCCGGAATTTGTAGCGAACCGCTGGCGGCGCATGGCTGGGAACTCCGAGGTGATGGTCGCTTTTTCCGCCTTTGAAACGCACGACTGTGCGGGCGCGCGGGTGAGTTTGCATCACCAGGAACGAACGTCCGAGGAACGGTATTCTCCGACACAATTGCTTGTGGCCGCCTTTTGGGAGTGGTTTTCCGGAACCAGCATGTACCGCAAATCCGCTGTGGACAGCGTATGGCCTTTGCTGTCCCCACAAATTTCTTCGTTGATTCCCGATTTGCCGCTGAATCTTTTCCTCGCGTTGAGTGGCGCGGGAGTGGGTGTGTTCCTTCCCGTCAACGATTTCATCTATCTCGCGCACCTGGAGCAGGCGAGTCAGGCCCGGAAGATGCAGGTTTTCGCCGCCAAGGCCGCCGCGTTGGAATGGTTTTTGGCGCGGCCATTGACCGGGGAACAAGCCGCCATCCTTCGGGAGGAACTGGCTCATTGGCATGTCTTGTGGGGCCGGCAACTGGCCGGGCAAGGGCTGATCCAGGACGCGCGTCGACATTTTTTGAAGGCCATCAAGGTTCGTCCCACTCTGCCCGGCGGATGGACACAGTTGGTGAAATGGAGCCTGCCATCACGCTTGAGGTGGTGATGGAAGAGGCTGCGAACGCGCAAACTTTTCAGCGAGATTTCATGCGCAGCCATTTCAAGCCGGTGCGAATCCCTTCCCAGTTTACCCGCCGGCGCAGCGTGGCCGGAGCGCAGGCGTCCGGTTGCGGGGCCTGCACCAAGGCCCAATAGTGAATGGCCACGAGCAGTTGGTATTGGGCGGAGATCAAACTCCAAACCAGCCCGCGCATTCCGTGTCGCCAGGCCTGGTTCAGAATGTAGCGTCCATAAAATTCGCTCAAGGGTCGGCGCAACAGATAGGGCCAGATGGGCGGACGCAAATTCGCCGCCAAACGCTGGGCATCCAGCGCGCTGTAACGGGTTCCCTTCTCGATGTACTTGGACAAATCATTGCCCACAAAAAAATGTTCCAGCGCCGCCTCCGGATCCGCCGGCAGTTCGACTAATGGGCCGTTGACCTGTGGCGGCTGATGCACCTGCGTGTTCCAAAACGTCGTGTCCTTGCGGATGAAACGGATCTGATTATCCGGCCAGCAGCCGTATTCCAGCCACTCGCCCATGAAATAATTCCGTCGGGGCAAGGCATACGCCACTGCGGTTCCGGTCTGGGAAAGGGTGCGCAACTGCGCGGCCAGTTTGGGCGACACGCGTTCATCGGCATCCACAATCAGCACCCATTCGCCGGTGCATTGCTCAACGGCCAGGTTCCGCACCGGCTCGACGATTGGTGCCAAAGGCATGTCAATCACGCGAGCACCCTGGGCCACCGCGATCTCCCGCGTGGCATCAGTGCTCGCCATGTCGGCGACTACCAATTCGTCCGCCCACGCCACCGAACGCAAACAATCCGGCAAGTTTGCGGCTTCGTTGCGCGTATGAATCAAAGCCGTGATGCTCATGGGTCGTAAGCTCTAACACGCTGACGAGGAAAACACCATTGCCTTCTGTTCAGGCGGTCGCCGGGCGTTGCGCTTCGAGCACCATCGTTTCAAACTCGTTCCACTCCGCGCCAATTTGTTGGCCGTGCGCTTCCAAGCCGCGCAACTCCTCGTTCTGGCTTTCGCCCGGCAAGCACCGCCTGACTTCCCCAAACCCAGCGCGATTCAGGGCCGCGTGGAGTGTCGGTGAATCGTAGATGAACTGGTGTCCCCAGTTCCGCACAAAACTGTTCAAGACAAAGCACTCGCTTCCAGCATTTACCTGCGGGTGGTTCTCCGCCATCGACCATTGAATGTAGCGTCGTTGACGCTCCGTCTGCGGGCGGGAAAACAGATCCACGATTTGTTTCAAATCCGGTGTGGCGATGCGAATCCAGCCGCCCGGTTTTAACACGCGAAAACTTTCACGCAGCATCGACGAACCTTCGGGATGGGTCACGTGTTCGATCACATGCTCGCTGAAAATATAATCGAACGTGCGGTCGGCGAACGGAAACGGTTTGGTGGCGTCCAAGTAAACGTCTGACGGCGCAACCGGATAGAAGTCGGTGTTCAACCAGCCGGGCAGGCAAACCGGGCCGGAACCAATTTGCAATTTGCGAACGGAGTGCGCGCGCAGGTAGGCGTCGATTTGTTTCGAGTAAACCCCCGGCAACATCCGCCGGGCGCGTTTCCGTTTCTCGGCTCGCGCCCGTTCACCACGCACCAACGCCACCAGCGCGGGAGAACGTTTCAATATGTGTTTCAAATTGTCCGGCATGGTGCGCGCTTTTTTAGCTCCGCAGTTTTCTAAAACATAGGGGCTGCTCTCGGAGATTACAACTCGATCGACGCTTCGGTCGGTGCCGGTTGGAGGTTTTTCAGGGCTTGTGCCGTTGCCCCCAAAGCTGCCCCAACCAGCGGAGGAGATAGAGTTGTTCCGTCAACACAAGCCGCCCGCGCAGCGCGCTTGAGACGCAGTGCCGCATCCAGTGCAACCACCCTCGCGCCTCCCGCGGTGCGTCGTGCAACCCGGCGGCGGCGATGCCCGTGCGCCATGCCCGTCGCCACAGGCTTCGCCGTGAAATGCGCTGGGGATCCACCCAGTGCCGGACGCCGGCGCGCGGCACATAGGCGATTTTGCCACCGCCAGCGGCATAACGGAGAAACCAATCGGTTTCCTCGCCCAAGGCCAGTTGCCTTCCCACCATGCCGAGCGCGGGATTAAAAAAGTCCACAGTGCGAAACGCTCCCGCGCGAATGAACATGTTTCCACCGAACGGGAATTGCCCTTGCGGAAAAAATTCTGGCGGGGGATCAAAGACCAGCCGTCCCAGGTTGCCGTCAAATTCGTTTTGCCAATAGGACGGCTTCGACGTGGAACCCCAATCGAGTTCAATCGGTCCGCCGCCGGCGTGAATGTCGGGATGCGTCGAAAAATATTCTGTCAGGGCCGCGAGATGGCCCGGCGCGGGTTGGGCGTCGTCATCCAGAAAGCACAGGGTTCGCCCTTGAGCGGCTGCGATGCCGGCGTTGCGGGCGTGCGAAAGGCCCAGCAGTGCTTCGTCCATACACCGCACTGGCACGGCGGAGGACTCAGCCACAGTGGCCACCATGCTGGCCGTTTGATCGGTGCACGCATTGGCCACGACCACAATTTCCCAGCTCACGCGTTGATCCACGACTTGGGCGAGAGTGGCGCGCAAGCATTGTTCCAGGAATTCAGCCCGGTTGTGAGTGCAAATGATGACGCTGATCTCCACGGTGTGGCGGGGCTAGGGTTTAGTGCGTTTGAATCGAGCCAGCACGGTTTCGTAAAATGCGATCAATTGACCGACGCGGTCTTCGGCCTGAATCGCCGTCACATGGGTGAGAATGCGGATTTTCATGGTGAGCGTTTGCTGAAGCGACAGGTTGAGGAGAGCCTCAATCGCGGCCTGCAAACTGGCGGCGCTGCCGTTGTGCATGAGAAACCCGGTGGCACCATCGTGAATCATTTCATCCAGGCTGGAATCCGTACTGCCGATGACCGGAATCCCGAAGGCCTGCGCCTCCAGACAGGCATTGGGATAATTATCGACGCGCGAAGGCATCAGGACGCCGAGCGCATTGGCGATCACCGGACCCAGTTGCGGCTTGGCCAGCGCGGGTACATGAAGCAGGCGCGCCTCGAATTGTCGGCAACGCGAGCGAAGGAAATCGAACACTCTGGTGCCATCCGGCAAACCGTCGTCGCGACCGATGAAAACAAATTTGAGCCGCTCATTCCGTTGGAGAATGGCGGGGATGATTTCGGCCAGAAGGTCCGTGCCTTTGACGCGGCTGAGTGATCCCACTGAAAGCAGATAGGGCGAACCGGCGAGGTGCTTTTCGTAAAAGGTCGGATCCAAATCCACTCCGGGTGACACGTCCACCGGCGTGCGAATGACCGTCGGTTGGAACGACGTGTTTCGCGCGAGCACATCCGCGATGAACTGGCTGGGCGCAAACGCGGCGTCCGCATCCAGCACTTGCCGAAGCTCCAGCCAGTCGGTCAAATATTCGCTGGGCAAACACGGTCGTCCAAAAGCGGAGCGCAAGAGCGGCGAGTAGCTCGACACGCGGCAGACCACGGGAATGCGTCCATTGCGCCGCAGCGCGTAGCCAGGCGCGCGATAACTGGAGGCTTGGACCAGGTCAAACGGTTGCTCGCGATGCGCGCGCCACACCGCCGCCGCGAGCCGGCGCGCGGAAAGATATTCCGCCACGACGGGCGCGAGCGTTCGCAGCACGCGGGTGCGGTGAAAACGATCCGGTGGAACTGCGCGCTTGATTTCGTGGATCGTCACCGCGCCGTCCTGCCATTGGGCGTTGCGCTCCCCCAGCAGCAGGATCGAAACGCGATGGCCTCGCTCGGTGAGTGCCACGCCGATCTTTCGCAGGTAATTCGCCAGGCCGCCGTTGACATTGTCCGGCGTGACGTATTCGGGCGTGAGAAAACCCAAGTGCATGGCGATCGTGTCAGGTGCTTACGGATTTGTTCTGCCGCAACCATTCGTCCAAAAATAGCAGCAACCAGAGCGGGCCGCTGGCGTTGGCTTGCAACAACGCGCTGATTCCAGCGGGTTCAAAGAGTTCGTGCAAAGGTGAATGGCCACCGGTCAGCCGTTCTTGAATTTCGCCCCGCAGCGGGCCGTCCGGAGCAAACCATTTGGTGAGCGGCACGGCAAATCCCTTTTTCGGCCGGCGCAAAAACTCCGGCGGATAATATTTCTGCATCGCCTGCTTCAGCAGCCGTTTGCCTTCCCACTCGCCCTGGTCATCGCGCGCGAGGCAGAACGATTCCGGGATGGTGGCCGCGAACTCCGCCACGCGCACATCCACTAAGGGCGTTCGTACTTCCAGCCCGTGCATCATGCTGGCCACGTCCACTTTGGTTAAAATATCGTTGGGCAAATACGTTTTAAAATCCAAGGACTGCGCTTTGTTGCCGTCAGTGTAGCGTTTGGCGCGGGCGAACTCCCGTTCAAATTGTTCCAACGGCGAAGGACAGAACGATTGATATTCACGCCGCCAGAGCGACTGGCGTTGCGGGACGTTCAAGTAATACATGAATTCCAGCCAGGCCGCGAGCGTGGGGCGGCGGGGTTGAAAATTCATGTGCGCCGCCTGCTTGAGCCGGTGCAAAATCTGGCGCGGCAGGGAAACACCGTCGTAGTTGAGCCAGCCGAGCCAGGCACGATAGGAATCGTAGCCGCCAAAGGCCTCGTCACCTCCATCGCCGGAAAGCACCATCGGCACGAAACGGCGTGCCATCTGGCAAACGTAATACGTCGGCACCGCCGAGCTGTCGCCGAACGGCTCACCGTAATGCCGCACAAGCCGGGGCAGGATCGCCAGCGCGTCGGGCTTGACGAGTTCGACATGGTGCTCGGTGCCCCAGCGTTGCGCAGCTTTCGCGGCATATTCCAGTTCGTTGAACTCCACTTCGTCGAACCCAATGCTGAACGTGCGCACGGGCTGTTCGAGAATTTGCGCCATGTAGGCAACGACGGCGCTGGAATCCACGCCGCCGGAAAGAAACGCGCCGAACGGCACGTCGGACACGAGATGGGCGCGCACGGAATCACGCAGCGTGGCCTCCAGA
This sequence comes from Limisphaerales bacterium, assembly GCA_046593035.1. Taxonomy (GTDB): domain Bacteria; phylum Verrucomicrobiota; class Verrucomicrobiia; order Limisphaerales; family JAYTXL01; genus JAYTXL01. The sequence continues at coordinate 23,543 of JBKJSC010000222.1, forward strand.
GCTTCGATCCACTCGGCTTCGGTGCGGTGTTGCTTGGCTGCAAAATCCAGCCGCCAGTATTCCTCCGGCCCGGCGAGTTGGCCGTCGAACGAAATGCTCAGGCGTTGCCCGGTAGAAAGTTTTTTGACGCCCCGGAATGCCGTGCGTGGCGCGGGGATGTATTGCAGCCAGAGATATTCGTCGATGGCCTGCAAATCCAGCTCCGCCGGAAAGCCGGGGACATGGCGCAAGGCCTGCAACTCCGAGGCGAACGCGAAGCACCGCGTGTTCTGAAAATAATAGAGAGGTTTGATGCCGAGTTGATCGCGCGCCAGGAAAAGCCGGCGGCGACGCCAGTCCATTATTGCGAACGCAAACATCCCGCGCAGCCGTTCCACGCATGAATCGCCCCATTCCTCGTAGGCATGGACAATGGTTTCGGTATCGGAATGCGTGCGAAAGCTGTGGCCTTTGGATTCCAACTCAGCGCGCAGTTCGCGGTAGTTATAAATCTCGCCGTTGAACGTGATCCACACCTGGCCGTCTTCGTTCGACAAGGGTTGTTGGCCGCCGGCCAGATCGATGATGGCCAAACGCCGGTGACCGAGGCCGACCGAGTCGCGCAATTCGAGACCGAAGCCGTCGGGGCCACGATGGGCGAGCGTCGTGGTCATCGCCGACAGCACGTCGCGCGAAACCGGCGCTCCATTTGTATTAAGAATTCCGGCAATGCCGCACATGGTGTTTCGGGTGGCTGCGCGCCAGACTACCACAAGCGATCCGCAGCAAAAACATCCGCCTCAAAGCGGGCGGGAAAACAGGTAGAGATTATTCCAACCCTCTGGATAAATCTCGACTTTTGTCAGCGCGAGGCCGCGTTGCTGGCAGAAGGCGATGATTTCCTGATCGGTCGCCACTTCGTAGGGCAATCCGCCCAGCCAGTCGATGATGTCATGACGGGTGTCCATGCCGCGCGCGTTCTTTTGATTCCATTCGAGCGGATTCTGCCGGCAGCGGAGCCGGTCGCGCATGAGCCGGGTGACCCAGCGCGCGACCATCCATTTTTTCCCGAAGCTCGAAGCCTGATTGTAACGCTGTTTCAGCGCCAGATCCCGCGCATAATTCGGGCCCTTCACATAAATGGCGATCCAATAGACTCCGCCGCGTTTCACCGGCAGGCAGGAATTATTGATCGCGTCCCACATCGCGCCGGTGTGATGCAACACCCCCCAGGAATAAACCAGTTCAAAAGTGCCGAGACGCTCAATGAAGGGCCGGTCCAGCACGGAACCCTGCAGCACCTTCCAGTGCGCCGGCTCGCCGGCTTTGGCGCGCAGCACATTCGTGGCCTCCACCGACAAGGGATCGGCGTCCAGTGACACAATTTCTTTGGCGCCTTGCAAATGGAACACGAGCGAATGAATCCCGGAACCACAGCCAATATCCAGCACGGTCTTGCCCCGCACAAAATCAGGGCCCAGCCAGTGCTCAATGTCCGCCCGGGCGGCTTCGACCGAGGCCTCGGACACCGTGTCCACGAACGAGCGCCAGTTCTCGCCGAACGAAAAAGTGATCGAATCTTTGTCCATGGATTGTCTGTAATTCCAAGACCGCAGCCGCGTCCGGCCCGTCATTAATCTGGTTCGCGCAAATTATTCAATACCAAACGGGCTTTTTGCCGGGCGGGCCGCAATCTTTTTTTCACCCGCTGCCAGCCGCGCGACAGGGCCGTGCGCCGCCGGTGGGCCGCCAAAAAATCCAGCGCATTGCCCGCGCGTTTTGGCACGGCGGGCCGCAACTCTCGGACATAATCGACCAGCAGTTGGAACACCGCCACCTCGTTGTAGTCGCGGAGCGCGCGTGACCAGCCGGCGGCGGCAATCTGGCGGCGCTCATCATCGTGCGCCAGATAATAACGACACAGCTCAATCGCTTCCTCCACCGTGTCGAACCCCACCACTTCCTTGTTCAGTTCATAGATTTGGGCGAGATGCGATTTGTTATCGCAGAGTTGCATCACGCCATTGGCCGGCAGGATGTAGGTGCGAAAATTAATCGGGCCGGTGGAGTTGTGAAAATTGATGCCGATCTTGGTGCGACGATACAGCGGCAGGCGTTGTTCCTCCGGCAAAAATCCCTGCGACCAGCCGCGACCCCGAAACACGCCCTGGGGAAACGCCGCTGCAAAACGATCCAGCCGTTCCGCGCGCCACCCACTCACGCGTTCGCAAAGCAGGGTGACGTCCACGTCGCGATTACTCTGGAGAATTCCTTCGCGGGTCAGCGACGGGTCATAATCCCCCGCGTGAAATCCCAACGGCCAGAAGCGGGCCTCTTTCACATCCCAGGCGCGATAGGTTTCGACTTCCGCCGCGTTACCGACCATGGAAAGGTCGTAGGCGGCAGCAACTGGTTTGGACAGGCTCTCGGACAATTCCGGGTCGTCGAAGCAGCCATAAACATTGAACGTGGGAAGTTGTCGGACGAACTCGGGGTGCAGGTTGATGCCATTCCAGTTGACCAATACGTCGTAATCCGCCAGCCGCCGGGCTAGGGTTTCGTAGAAGTCGAGCAGTTCCGGATCGCCCCGCCGCCAGCGGGCATCCAGTTCACGCCAATCGAGCCACGGCCCAGGTGGATTCAGCGTGAGGCAAAAGCCATCCACCGAAATGCCCTGCGCGCGCAGTCGGCCGAGCCAAGCCTCGACCCAAGCCCCCACGTCGAAGTGATAGGGATAGTGGCTGTAACCGAGCAATATTTTGAGTGGTCGAGTCGAGTTCATCGGTTAATGGGATCGCCTGGTTCACCCGACTCGATGGATGCCCACCCAGGAGTCACGCACATGAAATACTCGTCCCCGCAGTCGTCCCTCGGCAAACAGTCTCTCCACGCCTTCGCAGACGGAATGGATCCACTCATATTGATTTACCAAATGAAGATTAAAATCATGCCAGAGCAAAAACGAGCCGGGCTTCATTTTCTTCAAAATCTTGCAGGTATCTTGGTACACAAACTCGGCGTCATGGCAGCCATCCACAAACGCGACATCAATCATTTCCATGTCCGGCTCCCAGCGGGCGGTGTTCGCCAGAATTTGCGTGATGTTGGCTAGTTTCTGCGCACGGTAGTAGGAACCAATCTGGTCGCGTTCCAACGCGATGGTGGTTCTTTCACCGCCGGTTCCGGAGAGTATTTCCTCGGGCGGAATATTCACGGTGAAGATTTTTGCCTGGGGGGCATTGACCGCCATCAACGCGGTGGCATGGCCGGTGGCGGTGCCGATTTCCAGGCCGATCTGTGGATGGGTGTTGCGCATCACCACCGCCAAGCTTTCCGCGTCACGGAGCCGGCGTTGGTTGACGTCATGCGGATACTCGAAGTCGAAGATCGACGGATCGTCGAGCAGTGGTTCTTGTTGCCAACCGAAAACCTTCGCCAGTTCGCCGACGTTGTTGACTTCAATGACGCTGCGTCGCAGGTGCGTGAATGGGTTGGGTGCCAGCCAGCGGCGAATTTGGTCACGGATCGAGTTCATGGTGAGTTCGTCGGCCGAGCTGGGCATTACGGTAGCGAGGGCGCTTCGCCCGCCGGTTCTTTGATGATCGCGGAAGAATTCACCAGTTTGGTAAATATCCCGCCCTGCGCGTGCAACTCCCGCCACGTTCCCTGTTCCACCGCCCGCCCCTTGTCCAGCACCAAGATGTGATCCGCGTGTTGGATGGTGGAAAGCCGGTGGGCGATCACCAGCACGGTGCGGCCCAGAGTGGCGTCCTCCAACGCGGTTTGCACCAGGCGCTCGGAGAGCGGATCAAGCGCGGAAGTCGCCTCGTCCAAAATCAAAATCTTCGGGTTCCGCACCAACGCGCGGGCGATGGCCAGCCGCTGCCGCTGGCCTCCAGACAACATCGTGCCCCGCTCGCCCACCACAGTGTCCAGACCGTCGGGCAACCCTTGCACCACGTCTTCGAGTTGCGCCTGTCGCACCGCGGAACGGATGGCCTCGGCGGAGACATCCGGAAAACCGTAGCCGATGTTGCGCGCCAGCGTGTCACAAAACAAAAACGCCTCCTGCTCCACCACCGCCACGGAGCCGTGCCAGGAGTCGGCGGAAAAATCCCAATAATCATTTCCGTCGAGCGAAATTCGCCCGGTGGTGGGCTGGCGAAGCCGCAACAACAGCGTGGCCACCGTCGATTTGCCCGACCCGGAAGCACCCACCAGCGCGACGGTCTTGCCGGCGGGGATTTCAAAGGACAAGTCTTGCAGCGCTTGAGTGCCGTTGGGATAAACGAAGCCGACTTGCTCAAAGCGGATGGATTGGCGCACACCCTCAAACTTCAGCGAGCCAAACGGGCGATTGGGGTACTGCGGTGACGACAGCCAGCGTTCCACCTCTTTCACGCCCCAGGCCAGATACACCAAGTGGCTCTGCAACTGGTAAATCTGATTCACCAGCGGCAACAAACGCAACAGGATGAAGCCGAATCCCAGCAAGTAGCTGCTCAACATCAAATGCGTCCGGACAAAAGCCAGGTAGGCGAAGCCGACGATGGACATGGCTCCGGCCACGGCCACGATTTCTGTGATGGGCATCGCCAGGGCGTTGACGCGGATCAGCTTCTCATCCAACTGAGCCTGTTGCTCGCTCAGTTCATTAAAGCGCGCAATCACCCGCGCCTGCGAATCGGTGGCGCGGATCAACCGCACGCCGGCAAAAGATTCCACCAGGCACGACGCGAGGCGCTGGTTTACTTCCGTGATTTGCCGGCCCCGTTTGCCCATCCCCTGGTAAAGAAACGCTGACAGACCGCCGATCATTGCGGCCAGGAGCAAGGTAATCAGGGTCAGTTGCCATGAAATCACCAGGAGCGCCACGAAATAAAAAGCCGCGATGCTCACGCGCTGGGCCAGCAGCAGCAAATAATCGATCGTGCTGAGCGTGCGGCCGATTTCGGTGGAAAAGACGTTGGCGAGTTCCCCGGCGGAGCGTTGTTCGAATAATTGCAGTTCGGCGCTGTGCAAGCGGCGGAACAAGGCATCACGCAAATTTACGGAAATGCGCCGCTTCAATTTCGCCGACAAAATCTGACTGCCGTACAAAACCACGTTTTTCGCGACGATGGACCCCAGCACCATCAGGCAGAAGAGCACGACGTAAAAAGCCGGGCTGTGGCCGGGTAGCGCGGTTTGCGCCCAGCGGATGGGTCGCATCGGCGTGGCGCCTTCGCCGCCGAGTAAGAGGGAAAGCAATGGCACCAGAAAACTGACTCCGACACCTTCCAAAATCGCCGCGCACAAGGACGTGAACACCACCGCGACGATCAAATACCGGCCACCGCGCAAATGCGGCCGCAGCCGCCAAGCGCTGCCGCCAATGTCCACCATGTGTTTGACCCACGCTTTCATTTATGGAATCATGTCCGCGCAGTTTAGAGCGGTTTCAGGGCGTTCACCAGCTTGATTTGTCCAGTCTAGTTGGCCAGGGGTGACGGGTTGCTTCATCTTGCTCCTGTCCGTCAAACAACTCTAACCGTTGGTCACGTCGAGGATTCGTGCCAGCGTCAGCCAGTGTGGATGGCCACCCCGAGTTGTTGGGGATCCCCGGATTCCAGCGCGTATATGGTATAACCCGGCAGCATGTCAGTCGCCGCCCGGCGCACATCGGGCACAACAAAGTCATGGAACAAACAGACGGCCCCCGGTTTCAAAGTGGGCGCAATGAGCCGCAGTTCTTCCACCACGCCAGCGTAATCATGCAGACTGTCTTGGAAAAACAAGTCGGGGATGACGCGGCGGAGAACTTCCGGCAGAGATTCGGTGGAGGGTTTGCCGCGCTGCACTTCAACCCAGGGTCGATACCGGTGCGGAATATGTTTGCCCGCCTTCGGATTGAGATCAAAGGTCCAAACTTTGCCGCCGTCCGAGTGCTCCACGGCGGCGGCCAGATACGTGGTGGAATATCCCCAATACGTGCCGGTCTCAATAACACATCGGGCCTGGCTCGCCCGGCAAATAGCGTACAGCGCCCGCCCGGTTTCCGGATGCGTCGTGTTGGAACGGGCGTAACATCCATCGATCCGTCGCACCAAAGCGGCGGGCAGGAATCTTCGCAACCACAGCTCTCGGTCGCGAAGCAGCTCCACTTCATTCACGCCCTCCAACATCTGGGACACGGCGTGACCCGGCCAGTGTTTTTGCAGCAACTTGGTTAACGTAATGGTTTCCATTTTGGTAATAAACGGTGGTGATCGCCCGATTTCATTTCTCTTGCGGGGTTGCAGCCTGCTCGTACGCGCGCAAGATTTTCTGGGCGGCGTTCGCCCAGGTGAACCGTGCGACTTTGCGGCGCGCGGATTCGCCCAGTCGTCGTGCTAGTGCCGCATCACCCACTAGGCAGTTCAAACGATCCGTCAGCGCTGCGATATTACCCACGGCCACCGTCAGTCCGTTTTCCCGATCAGTGATAAAATCGGCCATGCCGCAGATGCCGGTGGTCACAATGGCCAGGCCCAGCGCAGCGGCCTCCATCATCACCAGCGGCTGGCCTTCAAAATACGAAGGCAACGCCAAAATGGCATGGTCGCGATACAATTCGATCAAAATACGGTTGTCGGCGATGGCGGGCACGACGTGGATGCGCGGGCATAAATCCGTGGGGAAGCTCGACAAAACCTGCGCCGCATCCACGCCGCATCCGGCTGCGGTGAACCGGAGCGCCGGATGTTCACGCATCACCGCACTGACGGCAGGGACAAGGTCGAGGATTCCTTTGCGCGGCAGCCAGCTCCCCAGAAACAGAATTCCGGAGCGCTCCGGGTTTGCTTCCGCGCGTCCCGCAGCGAGGAACTCCGGCTCCACACCACTGTGATGCTGGGTCAATTTCTCCAGCGGAACGCCCGCCGACTGTAAGTGACGGACATCCTCGGAATTCGAGCAGATCACATGATCGGCATGGCGCACCGCATATTTCGCCTGCCACACCACGGTCAACGGCGAGTAGCGATTTTTCAAAGTAACCGGCAGATCTTTGAGCCGGCGGTAATTCAGCAGAGCCGGATGCGAACGCTCCTCCAGTCCGTAGGAAAAAACGACTAGCGGTGGAAGGCTGCGATTTCGCCTCCGCTGCCAGCAATAAGGCGCGGCCAGCGGCTCATGGATTTCCACGACATCATATTGTTTCCCTTGTTGCGCCAGCCGACGGATGAGTGAGGGAATTTTCAGCGGCACCGCAAAACGACGAAACTGAATTGGTCCCGCGACGTTGAACTCGCCGCCGAACAGATAATCTACCTGATGCCCCGCTGCCGCCAGCGCATCACCGGTGCAGTGCATCGTGCGCGACATGCCGCCCGTGCGGTTGTTCGGAATGTCGGCGACGCGGAGAATACGCATGGTTAAACGTTAAGAGGTTTTAAGCCATTTGTCGTTCACCATTTGCACCACAACCGGCCAGTCGTAACTCATTAAGTACGCGGCGCAGCTCCTTTGGCCAAGGTCTCGACAACGGGAGGGGTCGGAGATCAATTCGGCCACGTGTCTTGTGAACTCGAACGGCTTGATGGCTGGTGCCGAAAGGAAATAAGTGGCGCGCCGCAAACTTGTGCCAGTATTTGAACCAAGGGTGGTCACGATTGCGCATCCGTGGCTCAAGCCCGCCATGAAGGATGTGCGCCGTTCCGAAACGCCGTCGATGAACGGCAGGGCCAGCACATCCACCGCTTGCAAGGCGGACGAAACCTCCGCCGGCGGCAAATAGCCGAGCGGCTTGAAAAGAGTTTTCAATTCCGTCGGCACTTTCGTGGCGGGCACATCGCCGATAACGACGAGCGCGACCGGTATGTCAGACGTTTGCGCCTGCCTCCAAGCCGACAACACCCAGTCAAATTGCTTCGCGCCGCTGATCGTTCCAAAGTACGCGAGGATGCATGCATTCGCTGGCAATCCCTGGGCGCGTCGCCATTGCGCGGCATGGTCGCCGGCAACGGGAACGATGGGAATGCTCGACGGCGAAGGGAGTAGGCAGAATTTATCGCGGAATTGGGGCGCGCGTCGCGACCACTCGTCGAGCCAGGCCTCGGTGGAAATGCCAAGGGCCTCGGCGTGCCGCAAAATGTGCCGCCACTGCCAGCGGTGGGCCAGCGCGTACCAAAGCCGCTGCGGCCAGAACGCCAGCGGTGCCGCGATTTCGTGAGCAATCACGAACTGCCGTCGCCGCTGCTGACTCAAAGCCGCCATGACTTTCGGCAACGCGAGGTTCACGCCGCCGCGACCGTACATGTGCGGGACGTATTGCCAGAGCACCACTCCGTCCGGTGAAACTTGTTGAATCGCCGCCATCAACTCCGTTGCGTTCTGCCAGTCATTGACGCGCCCATGAACGGAAAAAACCTGTCGTGTTTCGGCACCGGTCGAAGTCAGGACGCTGACTTCGCATTGCCCTGACAATTCGGCCGCGAGCCGGTCCGTATGGTCCGCCAGTCCGCCACGCAACGGTGGAAAGTGGGGAGACACAATAAGCAGCGGCGGTTTCACGATGACAAATAGGGGAACACGTTTTCCCCAATGCATTCAACTGTGAAGAACGCTGTCAGTACGACGACGCTTGAACTTCCATGGCAAACCCTCGCATACTCGACCGCACGTATGGGCGTCATTGTGGTCACTGGCTCGGCGGGTCTCGTGGGTTCGGAAACCGTAAAGGCTTTCCACGCGAAAGGGCTGGACGTGGTCGGCATCGACAACAATCTTCGCGCCCATTTTTTTGGCAGCGACGCCTCGACTCTCGCCACGGCGCAAGCCTTGCAAACCCAGTTGCCCCGTTACCGGCACGAAAGCTTCGACATTCGCGATTCAGCCGCCGTCGAGACGTTGTTTCAACGTTTTGGCTCGGCGATCCTCGGGGTCGTTCATACTGCCGCGCAGCCTTCCCACGATTGGGCCGCGCGCGAGCCGCTCACGGATTTCACCGTCAACGCCGTGGGCACGCTCAATCTGCTCGAGTCGGCGCGACGGCATTGTCCCGAGACCGTTTTCATTTTCACCAGCACCAACAAGGTCTATGGCGACCGGCCCAATTCGCTGCCGCTGGTCGAAATGGAGAAACGCTGGGAACTACCGGCCAATCATCCGTATTATCGCGGCATTGATGAAACGATGTCCGTCGATCAAACCAAACATTCGCTTTTCGGCGTCAGCAAAACGGCGGCAGATCTGCTTGTTCAGGAATACGGCCGTTATTTCGGCATGAAAACGGTGGCGTTTCGCGGCGGTTGTCTGACCGGTCCCGCCCACGCGGGCACCGAGCTGCATGGCTTCCTTTCCTACCTGATGAAATGCACGGTGGCCGGCAAGCCGTATCGTGTTTTCGGCTACCACGGCAAGCAGGTGCGCGATAATATCCACAGCCATGACCTCGTCGCCGCTTTCTGGGAATGTTTTCAGAACCCGCGCGGTGGCGAGGTGTACAATCTGGGCGGTGGCCGTTACTCCAATTGTTCGATGCTTGAAGCCATTGAACTCTGTGAAACCATCGCCGGGAAAAAACTGGCCTGGACCTATGAGCCGGCCAATCGCAGCGGCGACCACATCTGGTGGATCAGCGATGTCACTAAATTCCAGACGCACTATCCCGGATGGCATTACGAATATGACCTGCGCCGCACCTTGGAAGAAATATTCGCCGCGTGTCGGTGAGGATTGTTCGCACCTGAAGCACGTTGAATAAACAGTTTCGCCGTTGGTTTCAAAATCAACGCGATGAAGTAAAGTTGCAGCCATGAAAATCCTGATCACCGGCATTTGCGGATTCGTAGGCAGCACGTTGGCGCGCGGGTTGCGCGATGCCGCCAGCGGTATCGAGATTGTCGGCCTGGATAATTTGTCGCGTGCGGGCGCGGAGTTGAATCGTTTCGCGCTGCAACGCGAAGGGTTCAAAGTCATTCACGCCGACATCCGCCTGGCTTCCGATCTGGAGAGTTTGCCCGCCGCCGACTGGGTCATCGACGCCGCGGCCAATGCCAGCGTGCTTGCGGGTTTGAATTCCGCCGGTGCCAGCCGGCAACTGGCCGAGCACAATCTTTGGGGCACTATCAACGTGCTCGAATACTGCAAACGCCACCGCGCCGGATTTCTCATGTTGAGCACGAGCCGCGTGTATTCCTTGCGGGCGCTGGCCGACCTCGAAATGGAAACCGTGAACCAGGCGTTTCGACCCAAGGCCGGTGCGGCGTTGCCCCATGGCTGTTCGTCGCGCGGCGTGACGGAAGATTTCTCCGTCACTCCGCCGCTGTCGCTTTACGGCAGCACCAAACTCGCTTCGGAGACGCTGGCGCTGGAATACGGCGAGGCGTTCAACTTTCCAGTGTGGATCAATCGCTGCGGTGTGATGGCGGGCGCGGGGCAATTTGGCCGGCCGGATCAGGGGATTTTTACCTATTGGATCAACGGTTATCTCCGAGGACTGCCGTTGAAATATACCGGCTTCGGCGGCACGGGATTTCAAGTGCGCGATTGCCTTCACCCCGCCGATCTTCTTCCCTTGCTGCGCCAACAAATGGAAAATCCCGCCGCGCGCCACGCGAAAATTCAAAACGTCTCCGGCGGCGCAGCGCAGAGCAAGTCGCTGGCGCAACTGAGTGACTGGTGCGCCGCCCGCTTCGGCCCCCGCGAGATCCGGCGGGAGGAAGCGCCGCGACCTTTTGATGTTCCGTGGCTCGTGCTGGATGCGGCCCGCGCGCACTCGCAGTGGAACTGGCAACCGCAGACCAGTTTGGAAACCATCCTCCAGGGAATCGCCGCCCACGCGGAGCAGAATCCGGATTGGCTGGAACGTTCCGGTGTCCTATGAGCGAACCGGTTTCAGCGGAATCGGCTTTGCACTTGTTGACCGTGGTCATCCCGGTGCGCAACGAAGCCGGTTGCATCGCCTCCACCGTCGAGCATCTGCACCTCGAACTCCGGCTGCACGAAGTTCCCCATGAAATCGTCGTGGTGGATGACGGCAGCACGGACACGAGCTGGCCCATCCTGTTGTCGTTGCAGGAACGGATTCCCCAAGTCCGGCCGGTGCAGAATCCCGGCCCGCACGGTTTTGGTCGTGCGATTGTTTTCGGCCTGGCGGAAATGCGCGGCGACGCCGTGGTAATCATGATGGCCGATGAATCGGATGATTGCCGCGACGTTGTGCGCTACTGGACGGCACTCAACGCGGGCGTGGACTGCGTGTTCGGCAGCCGCTTCGTCAAAGGTGGCGGCGTGGTGGATTATCCTCCGTTGAAACTTTGGCTCAATCGTCTCGCCAATCTTTTCATCCGGCTGATTTTTGGAATCAAACTCAACGACACCACCAACGCCTTCAAGGCCTATCGCCGCACGGTCATCGATGGCTGCCGCCCGCTGATTTCACCGCACTTCAATCTCACGGTGGAACTGCCGCTCAAGGCCATCGTGCGCGGGTATTCCTGGACGGTCCTCCCCATCACCTGGCGCAATCGCCGCACGGGCGAATCCAAATTGAAGCTCAAGGAAATGGGCAGCCGCTACCTGTTCATCTGCCTCTACGTCTGGCTGGAAAAATACTTCAGCCGTGGGGACTACCGAAAAAACGAGGCGCGCCCCGAAGCCAATGGGTGACACCTTTACGTGCGTCGACGCCCAACGCTCCAGATCAGCGACCCGGTGCCAGTGATTCTTGATTGCCAACCAGAGCGCCATCGCCGGGTTCGATGCATCTGGTTTGTTCGGCATTCGCATGCTACGGACGACCAAACTCGAGTTGTGTGATGCGGTCAGAATTGTCCGGCATTCGACTTACCACAACCGTAATTGCCTCACTGAACTCCGCTGCCGACACAGAGAAATAGCACCATCCGACATCATCTGATCTACGGCCAGGCCAGTCCACCATGTGTTGCTCTAGCGTCAGACCGGTTTCTTCCGAATGGGCTTTCCCGGTCATTTGCTGCCACTCCGTCTTCAGCTTCGTAATAGACCAGGCCTCCTTAAGTGATGGGGATAAATACAAATGAGCCTTCTTGAATTTGCCCTCACCCATTAAGGCACAAAACTCTTCTGCGACCATGCAGTACGGAGGATCATCAAATGCCGCCGCTTCAGTGTTTCCGATCTCAAGCGGTTCATTCTTACGCCCCGCGCATTTTTGGATCATCTCGTCCGCAAGTGCCGCTGTAGCATTGCGCTGTGCCTTGCCATCGGTCTGATCCGAGATGCGAACGATTTCCCTGTACCAATTAACCGCATCCTCGTACTGGCCCAGCGACCGCAACACGTTGCACTTCCAATTCACGACAGTCGAATAGTTGGGATCAAACGGCTTCATTAGGGCCAATGCCATATCGTAGTAGGCCAATGCAGCGAGCAGCTTCTGATTGTTGCCCGTCTGATCTGGAGACCACAATCCCCCCAGCCTGTTGGCCTTTGAGATAAGTAAAGAAGCACCGTTGAACCGGTGTTTGTAAGGTATTGAGTCTAGCTTTATCGCCTTCATGACACTCTTGCCTAACATGTATTGGGCGTCCCATTTGACGCCTTTAATTACGGTTTGAACATTTATGTTCCCCTGTATTTCCCTAGTCGAGAAGAATATCCCTTGAAACGGTTGAAAATATGAAAACTACAAAGCGGCGTTTGAGGTTCATCGGACGATGGTAAAGGCCGTTGGACGACTCAGAGAGTCGGACGCACCACACGTTCCCACACTTCCCAATGCGGCCCCGCTTGCAACTGACGCCACCCGGAAGCGAGATAAGCGGGCCGCGTTCCTCCCACCGGTAGCGCGACGTAACGCACGCCAAAGCGTTTCATGGCCTCGTTCGGATTCGCGACCACCGCGTCGAAAGCCGCGTGCCGGTTGGCCAGGCGTTCCTCTTTTTTCGCCGGGTCGCGCACCCACGGCCCCGTCACCACCTGCACGAAAAACGCCTCCTGTTCGGCGGCGAACGCCGCGCGATCGCGTCCTTCCAGATAACTGTTCAACGCCACCCTCGCGTCCCATTCTGCATTGCGGACATTCGCGCTCAGAAACGCGGTTCGTTCCAAGGGCCGCACATTTTCCAGCACGACGGCAAAGTCCACAAACTCCGCCGCTCCGGCCAGCACGGCGTTGGGGGCCAGCGAGGGCACGCCCACCGCAGGTCGTTGTTCGCGATAGCGCGCGAGGTGGTTTTGAATTTCCAACATCTGCTGGCTGCGTGTGGCCTCCAGCGCGCGGAATCCTACGCCCGTCAGAATGTGCAAGCCGCAGAGCGCGATGATTCCCCGCTGCGCCCACGACGATCGCGAAACCGCTGGCAGCAACGCCTCGGCCGCCAGTAACCCGAAAAGAATCGAAAGTCCAAGGCCCCACACGTAACCGTAATGGCCGTTGTCCATTTGAATGCCGGTCAGGATTTGCTCATTTCGCAGGAGAAAGCCCGCAGCCGGCAATGCCCACAGATGGATCAGTTCCTTGCGTCGAAGCAGCACCCACACGAGGCTCGCCACCAACATGAGCGCTGCCAGTTTAGAAAAGGACAGTTCACTGAATCGCGGAATGGGGATGAACAGTTCCAGCCGTTGCAGCCAGTCCAAACCGGTGGCCTGCTTGAGCAAGGTTCCCTGAATGAGGGCGGGCAACCCGATCACACCGCCAATCCAGCCGGCGTGAAAATAAATCCTTCGCCTTCCCGCGTCGAATGCCAGCGCGATCACGAGCGCCAGCCCCGCCGCCGTCCAGAAATAAAAATAAACGTAGAACAGCAGGCCAAAACTCGCACCCGCGAGCGCGATTCTTTTCCAGTTTGGTTCCTCACGCGCCTTGGCTGTCAACCAAAGGTGCAGCAAGAGGAAAGCCAGGCTGACGCCGGGAGTGATCAACCGCCAGTGCAACAGCAACACGGGATGCCCGTTGAAAAACCAGGCGGGCGGATTGGCCTGCCACATCTGGACGAAGATGATGGCTTGATTGAGCGCAGGCCGACCCCACGCCATGCCCGCGTCGGACATTAACATCATCGAAAGGAGCGCTGCGATCCATGGACGTTTGAGGAATTTCAGAAAGAGAAGATACAATCCCAAAGCCATGCTGATCCCCGCCCACGCCCGCCAGACCAGCCCGATGCCCAGCGGCCCCAGCCCGAAGCATTTCGCGAGTACAATGGCGGGCACAAACTGGAGCCACGGATACATCGTTGCGCCGCCCGTGACAAAGGTGGGGTCGCTCAAATACGCAGGGTGATTGAAATAGGCCTGGCTGGCTGCAGGATAATAACAGACCAGTTCATCGTTACTGGCGATCCATGCCGGGTCACCCTGATTGACCCACGAGATCAAATGCGGGAGCAGGGCCAGCACCAGGCCAAAGCCGGAACAAACCATCGCCGCCAGAAACTCCGGCCGCTTCAACGGATGGCCGCCAGTATTAGGAGCTTGGGGCGGCGGGCGATTAATTGGATCGGCTTTCGACATGACGTAAGGCTTCAAACTGCTTCGTCCCATCCCGCCCGCCGCGCTGGCCTCAATGGCGGAAGTGCCGGACGCCTGTGAAAACCATCGCCACGTTGCGCGCGTCGGCGGCGGCGATCACCTCGGCGTCGCGCACGGAACCGCCCGGCTGGATCGCGGCGGTGGCACCGGCTTCGGCGGCGGCGATCAAGCCGTCCGGGAACGGAAAAAAAGCGTCACTGCAAACCACGCTGCCTTGGAGCAGAAGCTTGGCCTCGCTGGCTTTCCAAACGGCAATGCGGCTGGAATCGACCCGGCTCATTTGCCCCGCGCCGATGCCGAGGGTGCGATCGTTGCTCACATAAACAATCGCGTTGGATTTCAAATGTTTCACCACGCGCCATCCAAACAGCATGGCCTGCATTTCTGTCGTCGTCGGCGCGCGCTTCGTCACCACTTTCAAATCCGCCACCGTCATGATTTTCAAATCGCGCTCCTGCAGGAGAAACGAATCCGCGCCCACGCTGCGAATATCCCACGGCGTGGCGGTGAGCGGATTCTTCAACACTTTGAGCAGTCGTAAATTCTTTTTCTTTTGCAGCAACGCCAATGCATCGGCGGTGAAATCCGGAGCCACGATGACTTCGCTGAAAATTTCCGCGATGGCCTCGGCACAGAGCAAATCGAGTGGTTGATTGACCGCGATGATTCCGCCGAAGGGCGCCTGTTTGTCGGTCGCGAACGCCTTGTCCCACGCATCATGGAGATTTTCCCCCTGTCCAACGCCGCAGGGATTGGTGTGTTTGAGAATCGCCAGCGTGGATCGGTCGTCCGAAAACTCGGCGATCAAACTCGCGGCGGCAGTCAGGTCGAGAATATTGTTGTAGGAAAGTTCCTTGCCGTGGAGCTGCTGGAAGAACTCGCTGAACTTGCCGTAAAGGGCGGCGCGCTGGTGCGGGTTTTCGCCATAACGCAGCGGCTGGGCTTGCGGCGCGTTGATCGCCAGCAACGGCGGCAGCGGTGCTGGAGCTTGCGGATCGGCGAAAGCTTTCGCCAGATGGTTCGCGATGGCGGCGTCATACGCGGCGGTGCGGGCAAACACTTTGGCGGCCAGCCGCCGCCGCAGTTCGTGAGTGGTGTTGCCCGTCGTCTGAATCTGGTTGGCGACTTCGCTGTAGTCGGCGGGATCAGTGATCACGGTGACACTGTCATGATTCTTGGCCGCGCTGCGCAGCATGGACGGGCCGCCGATGTCGATGTTCTCAATCGCGTCGTGCAGCGCCACGTTCGGTTTTGCCACCGTTTGCTCAAACGGATAAAGGTTCACCACCACCAGATCAATCGGCTGGATGTCGTGCTGCTTCACCGCCGCTTCGTGCCCCGCGTTCCCGCGAATGTAGAGCAGCCCGCCGTGAACTTTCGGATGCAGCGTTTTCACGCGACCATCAAGCATTTCGGGAAAGCCGGTGTGCTCGCTGATGTCGCGCACCGCCAGGCCGGCGTCGCGCAGCGCCTTCGCCGTGCCGCCGGTGGAAATCAATTCCACACCCACCGCCGCGAGCGTCTGGGCGAACGGGAGGAGGCCGGATTTGTCGGAGACGGAGAGCAGGGCGCGTTGGATGATTGCCATAAATCGCGGCTAAAATTCCCCGGATGCCGCACGGTAGTCAATCGACAAATCAAACTTCGTGTGACTTAATGGCAAAAATAGTTCGCCCATCATGGAACGCCGCGCTAACAAAGCTGATCCGCCCGTAAACCAGGAGCACTCCGCCGCTGCTGGTGAATCGCGCACGCTGCGCTACGGTTTGCTCGGCGCGCTAATTTTTCAAATCGGCCTGCTGGTCTGCGCGGGCGCGAGCAACCGGCACATGCTCAACACCGACGGCGTCGCCTATTTGCGCCTCGCTGGGTATTACGCCCACGGTCAGACCGGGTTGATGATTTCCGGCTATTGGGGGCCGCTCTTGAGTTGGCTGCTCGCGCCGTTCCTGAAACTTGGCGTGCCGCCATTGGACGCCGCGCGCGTGGTCATGGGATTTTCAGCCGTGGTATTTTGGCTGGGTTCCGTCGCGTTGTTTCGCAGCATAAAATTGCCGCCCGCCGGTCAAGTGTTGGGCGCGTGGCTCGTCGCTCTCCACACCATCTATTGGTCGGTGGAATACATCTCGCCCGATTTGCTCGTGAGCGGATTGATGGCGCTCGCCCTCTCTCAGATGCTCACGCCGCGCTGGATCGAAAATCGCCGCACTCAAATCGCGGTCGGAGTCCTATGGGCCTTGGCATATTTCGCGAAGGCAGTCGCATTTCCGCTGGCCATCGGCGTTTGTCTTGCGGTTGCGGGGATCAAATGCCTGGTCGGGAGCGCCCAACCGAAGCAGGCTTTCCGCAGTCTGGTGGTGACGCTCTTGGCGTTCATGCTGGTCGCCGCTCCGTGGCTCGCCGTGCTTTCACTCAAGTACCAAACGCCGACGTTTTCCACGAGCGGTCGGATCAATCACGCGATTGTCGGGCCAAAGGACGTGGATCGTTATCATCCCTTCGTCCGCCAGTTTCACCAGCCGGAGCCTGGCCGCGTCACGGTTTGGGAAGACCCGACAAAAATGGAGTATCATTTCTGGTCGCCCTTCGCGAACCGCGCGTACTTCGCGCATCAAATCCAGCTCGTGCAGGACAATTTGTCCACGGTTCTGGCGCTGCTGTTTTTCGTCAACTACGACTGGCTCGGCTTAACCTTAATGACGGTGTTGGGCGTCACCTTGTTTCGATCCAAGTGGCGAGAGCTTCACGTCCGTGAATCAGGGTGGAGCCTGCTCGCCGCGCTCGCGTTGCTGATTGCGATTTATCTGCCGGTCTATGTGAAGATCGTGGATCAACGCTATTTTTATTTCGCCTATCCGTTGCTGTTGGCGCTGGGTCTCTGCGCCGCCGGATGGCTGGTGGAACGGATGCAGCAGCAGATCAAAGTGCCTCGTGGTTTTGCGGTGGGTTGCGTTTTAGTTTTGCTCGCGGCGCTGCCTTTGTTGCGCCTAGTTGTAGCACTGGATGGACTCGACAACCCGGCCAGCGTTCGCGCCCGCCAACTGACGGACAAGTTGCAAGCTGCGGGTGTTCGCGGGCCGATTGCCGGCAGCGGCATGGTCTTGGGCGGACGCGCCGCGCTGTATGTCGCCTACTTTCTCGACCAACCGTGGCATGGCGATGAATTGAACCCGACGGCGGCAAGCTACCGGACTGCCCGCGCCAAACTCATCATCGTGAACCGCCAGCAAGCCATCGCCGAAGAGTTGGAGCAAGACCAAGCATTTCGCAATTTAGATCAACGATTGTTCACCTCGCCGAAGGAGGCTGAAGAATTTCCGTTGAAAGTTTTTGAAGCCGTCGCGCCGTGAGCATGGCGGAAAATCCACACTTGCCAACAATTGCGGAGTTGGGCCACTTTACCCGCCGCCCGTTTGTGCGCGGTTAGCTCAGTGGTAGAGCATTACCTTGACACGGTAGGGGTCGCAGGTTCGAACCCTGCACCGCGCACCATTTTACCCTATCCAAGAATCCGGCTGCCGCCGCTGCTGAGGAAAATGCCTTGGAACATCATTTCGAGCGCTTGTGCGTTGGTCGCCTTCTCCAGCGCTTCTTCTTTGGTGATGCGGCCAGCTTTCACCATGTCGTACACGGCTTGATTGAAACTTTGCATGCCGTCTTCCCGGCCGGTCTCGATGGCGGCGGGCAGTTTTTCCAGCCGGTTTTCCTCGATCATCTTCCGCACGGTCGGCGTGTTGATCATGACTTCCTGGGCCGGCGTCATGCCGCCGTCGATGGTGGGAACCATGCGCTGGCAGATGACGGCCTGGAGCGTGCCGCAAAGCTGGCGGCGCACGGTGTCGCGCTCCTCGGGTTTGAAGAAGTCGAGGATGCGTCCGACGGAGGAGGCGGCGTTGGTGGTGTGGAGGGTGGACATGACGAGGTGGCCGGTGTCGGCCGCGCTCATGGCGGCGGCGAAGCTGATGGCGTCGCGCATTTCGCCGACCATGATGATGTCCGGGTCCTGGCGCAGCGCGCTCTTGAGACCGCGCTGAAAAGACTGGGTGTCGAGGAGGATTTCCCGCTGTTCGATGACCGACTGATTGTCCTCGAACATGAATTCGATGGGGTCTTCGAGCGTGACGATGTGCTTGCGGAAATTGGTGTTCACATGCTCGATCATCGCCGCGAGCGTGGTGGACTTGCCGCTGCCGGTGGTGCCGGCCAGCAGCACGATGCCGCGATGGGCTTCGGCGATGGTCTTGCAAATGGGGGCGAGACCGAGCGCGTCGATATTCGGCGCCTGCCCTTTGACGTGGCGCATGGCCAAGGCCCATTTGCCGCTTTGTTGAAACACATTTGTGCGGAAGCGTCCGGCCTCGGGCGTGAAGTAGGAGAAGTCCGTTTCGCGGTCGGCTTCCAGACCTTTTTTCATGTGCGGCGGACAAATGTGTTCGAGCACATTGTCCAGCCAGGCACGCGTCGGCACGGGGCAGTCGATTGGAGTCAAGCGCCGGCTGATGCGGACAATCACCGGGCTGTTTTCCTTGATATGGACGTCGGAAGCGCCACCTTCGACGGCGGCTTTCAGAATCTTGTTGAATAATTCCATGCCCGCAATCTACCCGCAACGGGGTGAATTAAGCCAGCGAGGAATGCGCGAGCTGGCTGAGACGCTCCTGGGACTGGCGGGAAAGGTTCATGAAGACCATCGAGACGGAATAGCCGGAGTGGCGGTTGCCGTTGCATTCGACGACGATACCGGTGGCGCGGACTTTTTTGGCATCGCGCGCGGAATGCAGATCGACGGTCATTTCCGTCCAGGTGGGAATCGGTTCGTTGCTCAGGAACTCCACACCGTTCTTGCAGATCCGCACCGAGTGGGCGGGGAGAGAAAGCTGCGTGGATGAGCTCTGAACGGTGATGGGTTGGAAGGCACCAGAGGTGTCAAGTTTGCTTGTACTCATAAGGGTATGGGGAATCTATCACAGTCGGTTTCAACGTCAAATCGGTTCTTCACCATTCGATGATGGCCGCCCCCCAGGTCAGGCCGGCACCGAAGACCACCAGCAAGATCAGGTCGCCCCGCTGAATCCTTCCGATGCTGACCGCCTCGTCCAGTGCGATGGCGACGGACGCGGCGGAAGTATTGCCGTATTTGTGCAGGTTGACGAACAATTGTTCCGGCTTGGCACCCAGGCGGTCGCCCACGGCATCAATGATCCGCTGGTTGGCCTGGTGCGGGATGACGCATTTGATTTGGGAGATATCCAGTTCGCAACGTTCGAGCGCCTCGCGCGCGGCGGTACACATGGCGTTGACCGCGTTCTTAAAAGTTTCCTTGCCGTCCATCCGCAGATAGTGGAGCCGGCTGTTCACCGATTCCAGTGTCGCGGGGCAACGGCTGCCGCCGCCGGGCATGGAAAGCAGGTCGGCCTTGTTGCCATCGGCACCCATACAAGCCGTGAGCAGACCGTGAGCATCGGGACGATTCTGCAAAATTGCCGCGCCCGCGCCATCACCGAACAGGACGCAGGTGTTGCGATCCTGCCAGTCAATGATGGAAGAAAGTTTTTCTGCCCCGATTACCAACACGCAATCGTACGTGCGCGACATGATGAATTGCTGGCCGATCTCGAGTCCGTAAATGAAACCGGAGCAGGCCGCTTCCAGATCGAATGCTGCCGCGCGCCGCGCGCCGATTTTTTTCTGCACCAGGCAGGCCGTGCAAGGGAACGGCATGTCGGGCGTGATAGTGGCCACGATGATCAGGTCAATCTGCTCGGCGGTGACGCCTGCTCTTTCCATCGCCACTAGCGCGGCCTTGGCCCCGAGGTCGGAAGTGAATTCGTCGCTGGCCGCGATGCGCCGCTCCTTGATGCCGGTGCGCGAGGTGATCCATTCGTCCGAAGTCTCCACGATTTTTTCCAAATCCGCGTTGGTCATGACGCGCTCGGGCACATACGCCCCGACGGCGGAGATGGAACAGGTGCGCCCAATGAATCCGTGCTTGGCCCGTGGATTCTTCAAAGGCTTTTGGGGCGCGGAACTCATGTGGTAACGGCAGCCTCCAGGGTTTCGGCTTGCAGGGCCTGTTTGGCCTCTTCCAGGCACGGCGCGGCTTGCGCCATCTCGCGGGCGATGATGTGATTGATGTTCTGGCCGACGGACTCGGCCGCGAGGCGGATGGCGTTCATAAACGCGCGGTCGCGGGCCGAGGCATGTACTTTGATCACGATGCCGTTCAGGCCGAGCAGCGGTGCGCCGCCGTAATTGTCGGAGTCGAGCCGGTGCTTGATGGTGCGAAAGGCGTTCTTCGCCAGCAATGCACCGAGGCGGCGCTTGGAGTTTTGCATCAATTCGCGTTTCAACCACCCGAACATGCCTTTGGCCATACCCTCGCAGGTCTTGAGGACGATGTTGCCGACGAAACCATCGCAAACAACCACGTCCACCTGATTGGTAAAGAGGCCGTGGCCCTCGACGTTGCCGACGAAATTCAAGTCCAGTTTGCGGCAGATTTTCAATGCCTCCAAGGTCATCTCAGTTCCTTTGTTGTCCTCAGTACCATTGCTCAAAATGCCGACGCGCGGGCGCTTGACACCGAGGATTTCCCGCGCATAGACGCTGCCCATGATGGCGAACTCGGCGAGATACCACGGCTTACATTCGACGCTTGCGCCGGCGTCCAGCAGCACGAACTCATTGTCCGGCGCGGGAATCACCGTGGCGATCGCACCACGGCTTACGCCCGGTAAGGTGCGCAGGCGAATGGTGGCCGCCGCGTAAACACCGCCGGTGTTGCCGGGGGAAATCACGGCGTCGGCCTTGCCGTTTTTGACCAGTTCGACGGCGCGCAGAATGGAGCAGTCCTTTTTCTTCCGCAGCGCGACGACTGGTTTGTCGTCCATCGTGAGGACTTCGGAGGCGTGGACGACCTTCAACCGGGGATCGTGGCAATGCGCCCGTTGGAGGGCGGAGTTAATTTCCGCCTCGTGTCCGACCAGGAAAAGTTCAGTGATCCTGACATTGGCGGCCAACGCCAGTTTGACTCCATCAATGGCGACTCCGCACCCGTGGTCGCCACCCATGACATCCACTACGATTCGCATAAATGGAAAGAGCGCGTCCGGATAAACCAGCCGCGCTCCCGGAGAACCATTACGCCGTGGCTTCCACCGTTTTGACCTGGCGTCCCTTGTAGAAACCGCACGCGGGGCAGACCCGGTGGGGCACATAGGGAGCGGCACATTGAGGACAGGTGGAAAGCTGCGGCAGTTTCAGCACGCTGTTGTAAGCGCGACGCTGACGTTGACGGCTTTTTGACGGTTTACGCTTGGGTACGCCCATAACTATTCTTTCTCAAACTTCAATTTGTTTAATTCGGCCCAAGCAGACGAAGTTTCTACCTTCTGACTGGCACCGCTCGGTTTCAGTTCACTGCCTGGCGGTGTGTTTGACAGTCCGCAACAACCAGGTTCACACAGCGGATGCTGCGGAAACCGGAGGAGAATATCTTCCCGCAAGAAGGGCGTCAAGTCCACGCAATCATTGTCGATGGCCACCTTGTCCTCCCCTTCCAGTGGTAGGTGCGCGGCCCAGCGACTCAAATCGAGCGGTTTGACAAACGGTTTCAGGCAACGAGCGCACTCGCATTCCAATTGGAGTTGCAATCGTCCTTGCACCAGCACGCTGTCGTCCAGCAATTGCGCCACCAATTCATACGTTATCGCTTGCGGGACGTGAATGAGTTCATCCACACCCTCCAAATCCAGTTCGGCAGCCAGCAACTCGCCCCGAAGCTCGATCGACTTGGTTTCCAGATGGCGCAAATTGATGAGCAGCGGCATGGCAGTTTTAGTCGTGCGACGCAGGCCGGCCAGGTTTGGCGCGCCGGGCCAGTTTTTGCTGCAACGCCGTTTGCACATGCGGCGGTACGAAGCTGCTCACATCTCCGCCCAGGCGCGCAATTTCCTTCACGAGGCGTGAACTAAGAAAAGTGTAGGTGTCCTTGGGCATCATGAAAATGGTTTCCACCCGTTCGTTAAGCTTGCGGTTCATGAGCGCCAGTTGAAATTCAAATTCAAAGTCCGACACGGCACGCAGGCCACGGATGATGGCCTCGGCGGAGCATTTCTCCACATAATCCACGAGCAATCCGGAAAAAGTGTCCCCTTTGACATTTGGCAAATGCTTGATGGACGCGTCCACCAGCCGTTTCCGCTCGGCCAGATTGAACAGGGGATGCTTGGTCTCGTTGTCCGCCACCGCCACAATAACCCGGTCAAACAATTTGGACGCTCGTTGGATCACGTCCAGATGACCGTTCGTCAAAGGATCAAAACTGCCAGGATAAATGACCGTGCGCATGGGTTCAAATTTGGAGTTCCCACCACAAAGTTCAAGGTTATTTCCTGAAATGAAACCGCGTCTCGCCCGGTTCAAGTTTTGATCCGCGGCAATTGCAGGGTGCTGTCAGCGTCGCCCGGCTTGGGAATGGTTCCCAGTGTTTCCGAGTCCTGGCGCCACGGCACTTCAAAAATTCTCACCGCTTGCTTGATCCCTTTGACCGTAACGGGCGGCAGTTCCACGCACGTCGCGGCCAGTGTGGGATCGTGGCGCAGCAATTCGGCATGGGTGGACTCTCCGATGATGATGCGACCGCGGCCGGAAACCCCCTCCAAACGGCTGGCAAGGTTCACTTCGCGGCCAAACACGGTATAGTTGAAGATGTGCGTTTCGGACCCCATCAATCCGACAATGCAAATGCCAGTGTTAATGCCAGTGCCGAGGGAGAGCAGCGGGAGCATTGTTAGCGGCGGCTTGTTGTAAAGGGCACGGCCGGCGTTCTCGTTTTCGCGACGTTTATTTTCCTCGGCACGCGTCAGATTGAGGGCGTACATCGCCCGTTGGGCGTCCACGGCGGCAAGCACACAACTCACGGCGTGCTTTTCGTTAGGTGTTGGTGCGCCCCAGAAGGCCATCACGCAGTCGCCGATGTATTTGTCGAGCGTCCCGTCGTGTTTCTTAATCTGGTCGGCGATGGTGGCGAGATAGGTGTTGACCGTTGTAAGAGTCTCCCGCGCACGCTCGTCGAACACAGCCTCTGCCGCTTCACCAGTGAGGTTGTGCTCGCGCACATATTCCTCAGCCTTGACCTGGTTGACATCGGTCATCTCGGTGAAGCCCCGGACATCGGAGAAGAAGACGGTGATCATTCGCCGTCCGCCACCTAGATTTAGCTTGGCCGCACCGAGCAATTCGTTGACGACGTTTGGAGAGACGAGCTTGGAGAAGACGCCTTTGACGCGGCGTTTTTCCGCCTGCTCGAAGACCACTTGATACGTCACCAGGCCAACGTGGTTCATCAACAGCGCGCCAATCGCCGGCGCCACGATCGGAATCCATTGCCGGAATTGGGCGAACAAAACGAACGCCACGGCGATATAGGCTGCCATTCCCAAGGCTACCCAAACCGACGACCACGGAGGCTCCAACCGTCCGGTGATGACCGCCGCAGCCACGCCGAGCAGGCAGATCACCAGCAGATTGATCCACCACGGGCTGCGCTGGATGAAGCGGTCGGTAATGACGGAATTGGCGACGTTCCAATGTTTGCTGACGAGAAAGGTTTTTTTTTCCAGCGGCGTTGCTCCCCGGTCGGAGATGTTGTTGCCCGTTCCCAGAGAGCCGACTACCACCAGTTTGTCGCGCCAAACCGTGGAGAGATTCGTTCCTCCCTCAGCCCGGTCAGCGGCGGCCTTCAAGACTTCCTCGAAGCGCTGCTTTTGCAGTTTGTCGCTATCCACCGTGAGCGTCCAGTTGATGTAAAAATAATCGTTATGATCAATGGGGATGATCCGTTCTGCGCCTCCTTCACCTCGCAAAATAATTCTTCGGCCGGGTTCGATGACCGCCTTGGAAAGGTCCAAATTTAATTCCCGCGCGGCCAACACGATGCCCATGTGCCAGACTCGCAGTTCGGTGAAGACTTTCTGGTTGCCGGGAGTCCCGGACGGTTGGCCGGTGATTTCCGCCGGATCAAATTTGCCTTCCAGATCCAAAGTCACCGCCAGATCCTGATTTTTATCATCCTGAAGTGGTTTTCCTCTGGCATCCAAGAATACCAAGCGTCGGTTTTCAAAACGTACTTGCGACAAATCCAAGGCCAGATCCTTGGCCAACCCCAGAATCGCCGGGTGCCAGAGCCGGTAATTTGTAAACGCTTTGACACGCCGGAGAATGCCGTCGGAATCCGCGCTGGCGGAAATATCGCCCACGGTGAAGGCATTGGTGCGGAAGAGTTCATCGGGCAGGAGCGCGCTGTCGGCGGCCAGCGCCACGTTGCTGCTCCTCTTCAATTGCCGGGCGAAGTAGGCGTCAGAACTCATCTCGATGCCGTTGGCAAGCTTGACATTGGTTTCTGGACTGGGCGGATGCAATTCGGCGAAGAGGATGTCAAAGCCGACCATTTTGGCACCTTGGGCCGAGAGCTCCTGGATGAGCTGGCCGTGAAGTTGGCGCGGCCAGGGGAAGGAAAATCCATAGCCCTTGTTGATGATTCCGATGCTCCCGTCATCAATCACCACCACTCCGAGATTTGTGGCAGTAAGCGCCGAACTGCCAGAGGCTTGCTTTGCACGCAAGTCATAGGTCATCCACTCGACGCGTTCGATGGTATCGAAGTTGGGGAACCAACGCGGCAGGATTTGAACCAAACAGACTAACGCCAAGACTGTTCCGGTGATAATCACCGGAGCGCGTTTGATCTTTGGGAGCTTCACTGGCCCGACTATAAACAGAAAACCCAGAGCAACTCAAGGCTGCTCTGGGTGAAAATTAAAGCTTGCTGCTTGTCGGCGATAGCCGCTGACAACGCGGTTATTTTTTAATAAGTCTGCTGGTATTCATGCTCTGGCTGAGTCGTACCAGTCGTGGGTGACACGAAAATGTATATCGGCATATCACGCAGTCCCCGGTCGGGGGTACGAATAACCGGCCGATTCATGATATCAGGCATCGGCCCCAATGTCGGAACACCGCCCGGCGTGGTGGGTGGATAAGCGGTCTGTCCTTCGAGAACCAGAAACGGTTCGGAGGCGATACCGCCAACGACATAAAACATGTAAACAGACCCCTGCCAGACATGCAGAACGCCATTGGCCAGGATGCTATATGATGTGCCACGAATCCCCGCGACGCCGTTAGCGGTCTTGATTTCGTACTTGGAATTGGCCGCCAGCTTCTTGACGTTGCCGTTCAACCCGCCCTTAGTCAGATTCAGTCGGGTGTTGACCACCGTGTCCGCACCCGTGCCGGTGAAGTCCAATTGATCAATGGCCACTGTGCTGTCGGGGCTGACGGTGAGCGACTGGCCATTGACACCCATGTTCAGTTCCACCGTGGCTGCCGGGCCGGTGTTGATGGTGGCACCCGCTTGAAGAATCTGGCCAACCTTGAGATCGCCACTTTGGCCGTTGGCGTTATTGTAGGTCGCATTGCCGGTGATTTTGGCCACCTTCGCCTTGCCCTGCTGCGTGTCCGCGTTGTTAACGGCTTGAGCGGGGGTGACGAAAAACACAGCCGCGAGCGCGAAGCTCAGAGCCGCCAGCTTTGAAAAGGATCCCAAATGTTTCATAAATTGTTCCTGAAATTACTTATTCGAGCACCACGGATGTTCTCTGCCGGACAACATAAGCATCCCGGCAAAATAGTCAAACAAATATTACCCCCCAACCGGTCGAACCTAGAACCTGGCCAGATATTCCAGTTCCCGTACTCGTTGTTCGATGGCGGCTCGTTTGATCTTTGTGGTGCGAGACAGGCCGAAACCTTCGCAGCAAAAAGACGCGACGACACTGCCGTAAATCATGGCGCGGCGCAGATTGCCGGCCACCGGACCGCGTGAACTGGCGAGGTGGCCGATCATGCCGCCGACAAAGGAATCTCCGGCACCGGTGGGATCCACCACTTTTCGCAAGGGAAACGCCGGCGAGAGAAACATCCCGGTGGGAGAAGACAAAATGGCACCGTGCTCTCCTTTTTTGATGATGACGTATTTTGGCCCGAGTTGATGAATCTTTTTGGCCGCCACCACCATGTTGTCAAGGTCGGTGAGCTGGCGGGCTTCGCTGTCGTTGAGCACGAGGAGATCGACCCGCTTGAGCACTTTTTTAAGATCGGCGAGCGCGATGTTCAACCACAGATCCATGGTGTCGGCGATAATGAACTTGGGCCGGCGCATCTGATCCAGGACGTGGAGTTGCAAGGCGGGGGCGATGTTGGCGAGCAGCACAAACGGCGTGCGCTCGTACGCCTGGGGAATGCGCGGCGTGAAGCCTTCGATCACGCCCAGCTCGGTCGTCAGCGTGCGGCGGTTATTCATGTTGACCTCGTATTCGCCCGCCCAATGAAAGGTTTTGCCGGCAACCCGCTGCAAACCGTCAAGATTGATCCTATGTCGCCGGTAAAGTTCGACGTAGCGCTCCGGAAAATCGTCCCCCACGATCCCGACGAGATTGACCGGCGCAAAGAAACTGGCGGCCACGGCGGCATGGCTGGCAGAACCGCCGAGGAGACGCGGGTTTTCCGCTTTCGGAGTTTTGATCGAGTCCAAGGCCGTGGTGCCGACGATGAGAACGCTCATGGAGTGTGTTTGTTCGATTTTGATTTCAGTGCGCGGACGGTAGTCGGTTCTTGAATTGCTGACAAGCCCGCGCGATGTCCGGGGCGTTTAATATCGCGGAGACAACGCAAATCCGTCGCGCACCGGCAGCGAGCACCTCGTCGAGATTGTCCAAATTAATGCCGCCGATGGCGAACCAGGGGATCGTCACGTTCGCCGTCGCCCAGCGGACGTAATCGAGCGTGACGGGTTGCGCGTCTGGCTTGGTACCTGTAGCAAACACGGGACCGATGGCGATATAGTCCGGTGTGGTGCGGAGGGTGCGCTGTGCTTGTTCAGGAGAATGAGTGCTGAGGCCCAAGCGCATTTGCGGGGGGCATCCGGTGACTTGGGCAGCGGTACGAAAGCCGGCGTCAAAAAAGTCTTCCTGACCAAGGTGGCAACAAGGCACGCCCAGTTGAAGTGCGAGTTTGGGATAATCGTTAAGCACCAATCCAATCCCGGCGCGTTCGGTGACGGTCAGGATGGATTCCACCATGCGGCGAATTTCCTCCATCGAAACACCCTTGGCGCGGAGTTGAATGATATCCGATCCGCCCTCGCACAATTGGCGCGCGATATCCGCAGGCGCACAATCACGGAGGTAAGCGGTATCAACGAAAGTATAAAGCTGGCTGTCGGCGAGTGGCTTCATTGTTCCTCGGATTCCAATGAACAATGGGCGATCTCTAGGCTTTTTCCTCGATCAATTCCCGACGACCGCCGCTGAGGAGTTTCTCGACAAAGGTGGTGGAATAGACACCGCGCCGGAAATTGGGGTCTTGCAGAATGGCTTGTTCAAAAGGGATGGTGGTTTTGATGCCGGTAATCATGTACTCACTCAAGGCACGGCTCATAATTTCCATGGCTTCACGCCGGTCTTTGCCGTAGGTGATCAGCTTGCCGATCATCGAATCATAGTGCGGCGGGATGGTATATCCGGCATACGCATGGCTGTCCACCCGCACGCCGGGGCCACCCGGGGCGTAATACATTTCGATCCGCCCGGGGCAGGGGCGAAAATCATCGAAAGGATCTTCGGCGTTGATGCGGCACTCGATGGCGTGGCCCTTCAACTCGGCATCGGACATTTTAAGCGGCTCACCCATGGCCACCATGATTTGGAGTTTCACCAGATCGACGCCCGTGACCAACTCAGTGACGGGGTGTTCCACCTGAATCCGTTTGTTGACCTCGAGGAAATAAAAGTTGCCCTGATCATCCACGACAAATTCCACCGTGCCGGCATTGGTGTAATGCGCCAACTCGGCAATTCGCTTGGCGGCTTTGCACATTTTCTTGCGCAGATCCTTGTGCTTGTTCTCGATGAGCGGTGAGGGGGATTCTTCAATCAGCTTCTGGTTGCGGCGCTGAATGGAACAATCGCGTTCGCCCAGATGGATGATGTTCCCCCGGTTGTCGCCAAATATCTGAATTTCGATGTGATGCGGGTTTTCGATGAATTTCTCGATGTAAACCCCGGAATTACCAAATGATTTTTCTGCTTCGGTGCGGGCCGTGTAATAACCCTTCATCATGGAAATATCATTGTGCGCCACGCGCATTCCGCGCCCGCCACCTCCCGCCACAGCCTTGATCATTACAGGATAGCCGATCTTTTTGGCAGTAGCCAACGCCTCCTGCTCATTCTCGACCAATCCTTCAGAACCTGGCGGAATCGGCACCCCCGCTTTTTTGGCTAGAGCACGGCTAACTTGTTTGTCCTCGAGCGCCATCATGGCACGAGAGCTTGGTCCAATGAAGCGGATATTGCACTTCTCGCACATGTCCGCAAATTGAGCATTCTCCGAGAGGAATCCGTACCCGGGGTGAATGGCATCCACGTCGGCAATTTCCGCAGCGCTTAATAGGCGAATGCCCATTAAATAACTCTCACTGCTCGGGCCTTTACCGATGCAGATAGCTTCGTCAGCCAATTGGACGTGGATGGAGTTCGCATCTACCTCCGAATACACGGCCACCGTGCGGATGTTCAAATCTCTACAGGCACGGATGATGCGAACTGCGATTTCCCCGCGATTGGCTACTAATATTTTTTCGAACATGCGTCGGGTGGGGCGGCTTCAAAAGGGCGGAAGAACGCCAAAGAGTTCTGTTCAGTGCTGCGCCGGAAGGGTCACAATTAAGCCTTCACAGAGGCCGAATTTTGAACAATGGTTGTCCAAACTCGACCGGTTTTGAGTTTTCTGCAACCACTTGAGTTACCACACCTTTAGCCTCAGCTTTGATCTCGTTCATGACCTTCATCGCTTCGATGATGCACACGACTGTGTCAGGGTTCACCTCGGTTCCAATCTCTACATAATTACCTGATTCCGGGGAGGGAGCACGATAAAAGGTGCCAATCATCGGCGATTTGATTTCTGCTTCCGGTGTAGCCGACGAACTTGGCGCAGTCTGTGGATAGGGAGAAAGTGGTCCGGCGGCTGGCGTGGATGTATAATTCGATGGTTGAACGTCGTCAAAGGCGAGAGGTGTCGGGCCACCGTTGGTGGCTCGTTTCAACTTGATTTTGAAATCAGGCTTCTCCAACTCGAACTCGGAAATGGCGTTTTTTTTCATCAGGTCGATCATTGCCTTGATATCTTTTAAATCCACAGCCATCTCCTGGTTAATGGTTAATCTGAGTCGATCGTTTACAGCGTGTCATAGGACAAAAAGCGGCCAAATAATCGATATCACTGTCGTTCACCGCTATATTTTCGTGCGAAAAGTAACAAGCTGCCAAGCGAGGTCAAGCTAAGTTTGCACCCACTGCCACCGCCAGCACAACTCGCGAGC
The DNA here is from genome assembly GCA_046593035.1 of Limisphaerales bacterium. GTDB lineage: Bacteria > Verrucomicrobiota > Verrucomicrobiia > Limisphaerales > JAYTXL01 > JAYTXL01. The sequence goes on from JBKJSC010000222.1 coordinate 53,448, forward strand.
CAAATAATTCCATTACATTTTAGCCATTTTATGAATGCGTTAACGTTATTGACGCCTCAACTGCCAGGATATAGGAATTAGCACCAAAACCAACAATTTGTCCGCAGCAAACGGGAGCGATCAATGACTTGTGCCGGAATTCTTCGCGAGAATGAATGTTCGACAAATGAATTTCGATCGTCGGCACCCCTGCCGCCGTAATCGCATCCCGGATGGCAACGCTGGTATGGGTATAGGCAGCGGCGTTAAGCACGATGACCTGATACTTGCCCTTGGCTTCCTGGATCCAAGTCACTAATTCGCCTTCGAGGTTGGTTTGTCGAAACTCTATTTGGGCGTCGAATTCGGCGGCCCGCTCGCGCACTTTGGCTTCGATATCGGCGAGGGTGGTTCGCCCGTATGTCTCTGGTTCGCGCTGGCCGAGCAGATTCAAGTTAGGCCCGTTGAGAAACAATAGCTTCATCAAGTGGAGAAATTAGCGGGCAGGTCGATGCGTGTCGATCCCATTATTGTCCGGTGAAACTTGTCCCCAAAGCCAACCAGTGAAGAGGTAAACTGGCCACGCTAAAGCCGGAATGTACAGGCCAAACTCCACGAAGCTTTGCAGTGCCCAACCGAACACGCCAAGCCAAATGGCGTATTTCAACTTAGATTCTCTGGGGTGGCTATTTCGATAAAGAACAATCACAGAACCTGAAACAATGGCAAAAAACAAGGCAAATCCAACCAATCCAGAGTCCGAAGCCTGTTGCAAATAGTCATTGTGTGCCAGCCGTGTCATTTCGGATTCAGGACGCTTGAGTTTACGGTACTCCGCCATGAAAGTTCCTGGCCCGGTTCCCAATACCGGATGTTTTTGGAAAGTTCGAACGGCGGCGCTCCAATAGTCAAAGCGTGCACTGGTGCTCGTGGCCCCCCGTCTGAAGTAATCTTCGTACTTTAGAAAAAAGCCGAACAGTCCGAGAGTTAAAAACACGCCAAGCAAAAACAACTGAGTTACCCTTTTCAGCGGAAACTTGAATAAGATCGCCACCCCCATCACCAAAGCGATGAGCCAGCCAGCTTTGGAACCGGACCAGTAAAGACAGGCGAATCCCATGTATCCTACCAGACCGACCAGCACCTGCCGGAGCATTCGGGGAAGTCCACCACATGTTTCCCATAGATAGGCCAGCGACATCGGCAGAAACAACAGGATCGCTCCGGCGAACGCGTTCGGATAAATCAACGTCGAGGAGATGCGTTTGCCGGCCAATCTTTTGAGAACCTCCGGGTGGGTGGCATAGCCGTCTTCGGTCTTGATGAGGATGTGATCCTTTTCCAGATCGTGCAGTTTTTCGAGTGGCAATTCGCGCCAGTGGGTCTTTTCATTTTCCTCAACAAACTGCCGCGTCTCTTCCATGCCGCCGTACTGCTGGTTGAAACCTCCCGCCAGCACGAGGATGAAACCCGCCAGCAGGCCAAGCCAAAATAGGCCCAGCCTCCGCACTTGGCTCAACGCGAAATAGCCCAGGTAAAAAAAAACCGTGCAAGCAGCAAAATGAGGCAACGTCGCAGCGGTCAAACTTGAATCCACCGTCTGGGTGGCGGAGATGAGTTGCCAGCCGAACCAAGCGAGCGGCAGCCAGACAATAAAGCTGGGTGACTTGATCTCGAACCGGGCCACTTTCAAACCCGCCAGCAAAACCACTCCCAGCAGCACATAGCCCAAATTCAACGGCCACGGTTGATCAATCCATTCAAAAAGAGTCCGCGGGGCTTCCATTATTCCGTCGAGGATGACCGGATTGCCGAATTTTAGCAGGGACAATCCCAGCAATGCTCCCATCAGGCCGGAAAATATCGCCGACCAACGATCCGCAGGCGCGGCGGGAACGGTCGTTTTTTTGGACATCGCGGCGAGCATAACGGATCGGCGCGGAGAATCCAGAAATTCAATTCCCGCGCACTGGCTTGGTTTGGATACGCGACCGCCGTGACGCGCTTTCCGTCCGCGCTGCGCGCTGGCCGCTCAGAGTTTTAGTTTCAGCAACCCGACTTCCAGGGCGAGGGCTTCCTGGACGTTGGTGCCGAGCAGCCGCTGGGTTTGATCCAGCATGCGCAGATTTTCCAGCGCATCATCCGTCGAGACGCGTTCGGCCACCTGGTGCGTGACCGAAGCCCACTGAGGGAAACTTCCCAGTCCTTCGGCCAACGCGATTTTCTGTAGCCATACGTCACGCAACCACCAATGCAAGCCTGCCAGCAAACCCGTTCGGCGACGGCGATATTCGGCTTCAATGGCCGCCGCCAGCTCCGCTTCCCATTGGTCGCGCAATTCGGGTTCCACGTCGTCGTATTTTTCCAAGGGCGAGCGGGCGGAGAGAGAAGTTTCGATCTCCGTTTTTACCTGGGCCAGTTTCTCCAGCAAAGTTCCGAGCAACCGGTAACGCCCGAGCAACCCCTGTGGTTCGGCGGCGGCCTTGCTGAACGATTCGACGACGGACAACTGCTCCGCATCGAAGGGCCGGGTGCCATCGTCCGCGAAGTTCAGTCGCAGGCAGCGCGAAAGAATGGTTTCGAGCAGCCGTTGCGGTTCCGGGGAGAGGAGGATTAAAATCGATTTGGCGGGCGGCTCTTCCAGCGTTTTCAAAAAAGCGTTGGCGGCTTTGTGGTTGAGCCGGTCCGCCGCCACGATCACGGCGACTTTCCATTCCGCTTCGGTCGGCTTGAGATAGACTGATTCCATCAATGTGCGGATTTGCTCGATGCGGATTTCGCGCAGCTTTGACTCCGGACGCACCCATTGCACGTCGGCGTGGGTCGCGCCGTCGATTCTCCGGCAGCTCAAACATTCATCGCAGCAATCCAGCGCCACGCCGCCGGCCGGGCTGCGTTTGGGCCGCTGGCAATTCAATGTCTTGGCCAGCGTGCGAGCCACGGCTTCCAACTCGTCCAGCCGGCTTCCGGTGAACAGGTAGGCATGCGCCAGCCGACCGCGTTCCAAGCTGCGCTGGAGCAATTGAACCACCTTTTCTTGTTCCGGGAATTGGGCGAAGGACATGGCGCTTGGAGTTCGATGGCTACCGGTACGGCTGGTGCAGCTCCACGGTCGTCGCCCGTTTGGTGCGCATCCGGATGTTCAACATCTCGACGCCGACCGAGAACGCCATCGCGAAATAAACATAGCCCTTGGGAATTTCCTGATGAAAACCCTCGGCCACCAGCAGGCAGCCCACGAGGATGAGGAAACTCAAGGCGAGCATCTTCAACGTCGGGTGGTCGTGGATCACTCGGGCGATCTGGGCCGAGTAAACCATCATGAAGACCATCGCGACGATAACGGCCGTCACCATCACCGGAATTTTGCCCGGCCCATCCTTCACCATACCGATGGCGGTGATGACCGAGTCGAGCGAGAAGACGAGATCAATCACGAGGATTTGCGTCATGACGGCGGCGAAATTCGGTGCGAGCCGCGCGGTCACCTGACCATCCTCGCCTTCGAGTTTCTCGTGAATTTCATGCGTGCTTTTGTAAAGCAGGAACAACCCGCCGGCGATCATCACGAGGTCTTTGCCGGAAACACCGTGCGGCTCGCTCATCCCTAAAAGTGCCGGGATGTGAAAAAGCGGGGCCTTGAGTTTCACCACGAGCCATCCGAGGGCGACGAGCAACAGGATGCGATTCGTCGGTGCGAGCAACAGCCAGAGTTTGCGCGCACGCGGGCGCTGCGCGGCGGGGAGTTTGTCGGCCACAATCGAGACGAAGACGACGTTGTCGATGCCGAGCACGACCTCAAGCGCCGTCAGCGTGAAGAGACTCATCCAGAGCTGCGCATCGGTGATCCAGTCCATGACGCGCATTTTGCGGAGCGGCGGGGAGAAGTCAAAAAATATCGGCGGCCTGCGGGCGGCTGCGGCCGACTATTTCGCCCCAAGGCAAAATTCCAAGCCGCGCGCCACGCCGTGGCCAAAAGGTTGGTGGCTTACGTAGCCGCCCTGTTCCCGCACTTTTTCTTTCACCGCGTCGATGGCGTTGACGGGTGCGACGATCCACCGGGCGAAAGCGGCGTCGAGCATCGGCAGATCATTGAAATGATCGCCCGCCACGAAGACCACGTCCCGGCTCAAGCCGAGCAGGCGGGTGATTTCGCCGAGCGCCGTTCCCTTATTGTAGGCTTCGTGGCTGAAGCGGGCATAGACATCGTTGCGCACCACGGTCAGCCGCGGCACTTGCTGGCAGTATTCCTCCAGAAAAATTTGAATGGCATTCGCGCTCGCCAGATCCTCGGCGATCAGGCAGAACGGCGAATACGGGTCTTCATACACCGTCGCGGTGTGGCGTTCACTGACCCAAGCGGTGAGGCGCGGCAGGTCTTCCCGCACCCGGGCAAAGAGGGCGTTGTGGGCCTGGGTGCAGGCGAAGTTCCATTCCTGCAAGCCGACGTAGCTGGAGTCTTGATGCCGGTAAATCTCCCGTTCCACCGTGACAATCCAATCCGGTTTGATGCTGAGATGCGCGCGGGCCATCGTCTCCATCAAGCTCGACAAATCGCGACCGGTGTTGATGACCCACTGCGCGCCCTGCCGCTGCAAGTCGCCGATCATGCGTTGCAAATCCACCGGCACCGGCGGATTTTCAAACTCCGCGTGCAGCGTGCCGTCGAAATCCGTCGAGATGAGTTGAATGGGTAAAGTCATGGCCAGGTTCGTCACTTGTAGGGCGAAATCATTTCGGCAACTGCTTCACGGAGCCATCAGCCAACATCACCATCTGGCCGCCATCCGGAAGTCGCACTCGAATCAAAACTTCCTGTGGATTGGTTGCGTCGATGGTCAGATAAAACGTGACCTCCATGCCATCAAAAGCGCGGACGTCCTCGGCCGCGATAAATCCACCTTTAACCAGTTCAGTCAGCGGCATGGTATCAGGCACCGGCTGCCCCTTCTTGGCCTTGTCGAGGGAATAGGCCCGCACGGCGGATATGAGCTTGGAAGCGTCATTCAAAATCGGCACCGGACGTTTCCAGTATGCTATGAGCGCCAGGCAAACCGCGACGGCGACCGCGATGACCCAGATGGTGGGGACGACGAAGTATCGATAGTGTCGAGTTTTCATGGGCGTTGCAATGTGACCGGACGCTGTGGCTTGTTAAAACATGTTCACCCGATCAAGGCCATTTAATTCCAGTTTGGTAATTGCCGTGGCGCACTGCGTCCGGCCTAATTTTGTCGTGATTGAAGGTATGCCAACCGGCTACTTCTTTTCCCCCGCCGCCGCTGCGGCGGGCTTGGCCTCCACGAATTCGTAAATCTTTCCGTCAAATGCCAGCACGTAGAGTTCACCGTCGGCATCCTCGCCGAAGCTGGCGATGTTGCGCACGGGGTTGGATTTGACCAGCGTGCCGCTCGCCGTCACCTGCCCGCCCGCGTAACGCAGACCCCAGACCGTGCCGAATTGATAGTCGGCGTAGAGATAAACGCCACGCAGTTGCGGCAGCGTCTTACCGCGATACACATAGCCGCCGGTGATGCTCACGCCGTGCGTGTGCTCCGGAAATTTGGATTCCTTGCATAACACCGGGTTGTGCCCGTACTCGATGACCGGCTCAATGAACTTCGCCCCCACCGGTGCCGGTTCCTTAAAGGGATGAAAGCCCTCGCGAAAATTCCAGCCGTAATTGCCACCTTTGTTGATGAGGTTGACCTCTTCGAATTTATTCTGCCCCACGTCGGATGCCCACAGCTCCTTGGTCTGCCAGTCAAAGCTCATACGCCAGACATTTCGCAAGCCGTACGCCCAAATTTCCCCGCGCGCACCACTCTGGCCAACGAACGGATTGTCCTTGGGAATGCCATAAGCCAGATCACCCGTCCGGGAATTAATGTCGATGCGAAGGATTTTGCCGAGCAGCGTGTTGAGGTTTTGGCCGTTGTCGTGCGGATCGTTGGCCGCGCCGCCATCGCCGGAGCTGAGGTAGAGATAACCGTCCGGGCCGAAGATCATCACGCCGCCGTTGTGGTTTTCGTACGGTTGCGGAATGGTCATCAGGATTCGCTCCGTGGTGAGATCCGCCTTGTCGGAGTCGGTCTTGGAAACTTGGATTTCGCTCACGACGCTGCGGCGGGGGTTTTGCTGGGAATAAAAAATGTAAAATTTTCCGTTGGTCCGGTACTGACGGTGAAAGGCGAACCCGAGCAGTCCCTCTTCGTTTCCGACAAATGGCTTGCGGTCGCTGATGTCCAGAAAAGTTTTGGTTTCCTTGCCGTTGCGGTCGCGCGGCAGGATCAGAATCTTTCCCGCCTGTTCGATCAGAAACAAACGCTTCGAGCCGTCCGGCGCTTGTTCCAACCACAGAGGACGGTTCACTTTCAATTCGGGGAAAGCGGGTTTTAGTTCCAGTTGTGGCAATGCGGCGGCGTGGCTCCGTTGGGCGATGAACAAGAGCAGGACGGCCAGCAAGCCCCCGCCGACAACGAGGAGGTGAAATTTCCGTGAACTCAACACTGTGGTCATGCCGGAGAGTAAATTTTCCCGGAGGAGGTTGTCAAAACTTTGCGCCGTTTCTCGGCTTGCCGCTAGAGCCTGTCATGGACATTTGGCAAAGAGGGAATGGAGCATGAGGGTGACGAGGGCCAGCCAGTGATAGCTGACCAGCGTGGCGGCGAGCCGTTCGTAATCGCGGGCCAGACGCC
>JBKJSC010000089.1:0-15115 GCA_046593035.1 Limisphaerales bacterium
GCGCATCGCGCATCGCGCATCGCGCATCGCGCATCGCGCATCGCGCATCGCGCATCGCAAATAGCAGGCAAGCACCCTCGCCTGCTTCCGCCCTCGCTGAAGGTTGGGCCATCCTCGCCGGAACTGCATCCGTCGTCGCCGAACTTCCTTCGATCCGCCACGGAACTTTATCCGCCCTCGCCGGGATTCCACCCCTCGTCGCCAAAACTTCCTCAATCATTGCGGGAACCTGCGCGGCCATTGAACAAGTTCCCGCGATCATCGCTAGGGTTCTCTCAGCCATTGAAGGAACCTGATCAGCCGTTGAAAGAACCCTCGCAATGATTAAAACAAGCCATTTTCCCGTTAAAAGCGGCTTTTTGTCTCCTTTTGTCCCCTTTTTTGCACCCGCAGAGGTCACTGCCATTGAAATAAGCCAAGATTCTGCTTCCTCTCCCCGCGCCGAAGGAGTGGGGAGAGGATTGAGGAGAGGGGAAATCTCAAGTGAACGCGCCTCCTCTCCCCGGCCCTCTCCTCCATCAGATGGAGGAGAGGGAGAAGACACTCTCCTCGGGTTCGTTAATTCAACGGCAGTGCCCGCCGAGGTAGGGCGCGGTGTCCTCACCGCGCCACGGGCTGGAGGCCAGCTTAATCGGAACGATTCGGTTGATCCGGGGAGCGCGGGCGTCCCGCCCGCAGTTTTATGCGTCCCGCTGAAAACTTCCCGGCGGTGTGTTGGGACACTGTCGGATGCGTGTGTCTGCGCCGCGCACCCGTCGGCGGGACGCCGACGGGTGCGACCGGGACGGTCGCGCTCCCCCATTTCAACTGTCTGGTTCCGGCTTGGGTGCCTTCGCGGCGGGGCTGAGGACAGCCGGCCCTACCTTCATTCCACGTCCGTCCGTTCCGCACTCAACTCTCAACTAATTAACCCCTATGCCCAAAGCTTACTTCGTCCCGCCCGATGACAACGGCAAACGCGCCTGGCTCAATCACCTGGCCGACCGCCTGCCCACCCACGCCAGCATCGTCGGCGTTTCGGCCGCCGAAGTGACTGGCGTGACCGATGATGCGGCCTGCTTCAGTTACGTTCTCGATGCGAAAAACCAGTTCAGCGACGCCGCCCAGCAATGGACGGCGTACAAAAACGCCGCCCGCAACGGCACCGCCACCGCGCTGGGGCCGTTGCCGGTCGCGCCCACGCTCGGCACCGCGCCGACGGTGGTCGCTCCCGGCATCTTCACCCGCGTCGCCGCCCTGTGCGCCCGGATCAAGAAACATTCCGGCTACACGGAGGCCATCGGGCAGGACCTCGACATCATTGGGGCCGAGCAGACGGTGGATGTGAATGCCGCGAAGCCGGTGCTCAAGCTGACCCTCCAGGCCGGCCACCCGAATGTCGGCTGGCAGAAGGGCGGCTTCGATGGCGTGGAAATCATGGTGGACCGGGGCACCGGGACGTTTGCATTTCTGGCCATCGACACCGTGCCCGATTATTTGGACACCGCCGCCTTGCCCGCCGCCGGCCAGAGCGCCGTCTGGAAATACAAGGCCATCTACCGCCTGAACGACGAACCGGTGGGCCAGTGGAGCGATGTGGTGAGCCTCGCGGTGACGGGATAAACCGCGCTCATCGCCCGCCCTCAACTCAAAACTCTGAACTCTAAACTCTGAACTGTTTCCACGCCCCAACCTTCAACCCACCCACATCCATGAACCCATCCCGCATCGCCCGCTTGCTCTGTCTCCTGATCGGTCTTACCCTTTTGCCGAAACCATGCAGCGCGCAAACCTACTCGACCACTGTGCCGGCCCAAATTCTCATGTATAGATACACGAGCCTCGTGGACTATCTGAGCATCAGCAGTGATGCTTCCGGGGTGATTGATTCGTGGTACTGGAAAGAGGACATCGACTGGAACCGGGGAACGAATTCCCATTGGAATGTTTTCGAAAGCATCGGTTTTGGGGGCACGAACATATATCCGACGAATTTTCTCTATGAAACCTGGAACGATGCCACCGGGTCGGGCGCGCGTACTTCTTTCTGGAACCCCGACCCGGAGGGCTATGGCACCGAATTCTTGGAATTAACCGGCGTACCTTCCCCGCCCATGAACTGGACTTGGAAATATGAACATGCCGACTACGGCCGTACGAATGCATCTGAATATCCTGAGCCTGGTAACTGGGTGACCAATACACTTACCCATGTCGTGAACATCGACACCACCATCAAGCTGCACACCGGCGTGAGTGACAACAACGTTCTTTACGGTCGAACCAACAAGTTCACCCTGATCACCATCTTGGCATATGGCAATGGGGGTGCCATTGAATTTACCAACATTACGGCTCGCGAACCGGTGAACGCCGACAACCAGGTCTTCTTCACCGGTGACCCGCCGAATAGCGTCATCGACGTGACACCTGGCCTCCCCGCCACCTATTCCAATTACACTTTTCATGCGGGAGCCGGAGGCCACAAGATCGTGAAACTGAGCCGACTCTATCACCCGTATTTTGACGACTGTTTTCTCACCAACGGGACGCTGACCAATGGCGTGACTGCCTACCCCCATCTTTGGGATTTGCAGGACAAGTTTGATGAAGGTTCGCGAATTTTGGCCAAGGACGATGATGCTTGGCCGTCCGGGTGGATCAAGGACACCAATTCACTCGTCGTTGCGGGCAGTTCCAGTTTTTCAACCAACGTTTATCAAAACGATGATGTGCCTTTTCCCGTCGAATTCGAGATTTCCAACGCAGCCGGAGTGAGCGCGAACAACGTGTGGTATTATGACACGTTCCCTGCGGAATTCAGTGACGATGATTACTTTGATGTAGCGCATATGTACAATCGGTTTGAATTGGACGCACTTGCTGGCAACATCAAGCAAGTCAATTCTTGCCCCTACTCTATCGAATTTTATCAAAAATGGTCTTGGGGAGAAGCGGATGCTATTCCGGGTCGTTCGATGGTCATTAGAGCGGATGCGCCCGGTATAGTTTACATTCATGAATGGGGACATATGTGTGGTATTCACCACCGTGGAGAGCCGACGAATCCAGGCAATACCAATTATGCAATCATGCACGAGAATACGATAGCGGTAACAAATTCAGTTGGGACAATCAGCTACGATAACAAAATGATCAACCGCTATGAACGCCAACTGATGCGCGCATGGGTGGACAAGCCTTGACCTATGAAAAAGCTTCCTTGCCTAATCAGCATTGCAGTGATTGCGCTGGCCATTCTGTTGTGGCCAAGGCCCAACCCACCCGTGGTGACCATGGCACCGCAGGTTTTGGTGGTGACACAAGCGGTTCAGAAGCCGCCCATTACCTTGCCCGCTAAACGTTCAACGAATGCCAACCAGCCCCCGTCAATCAAAGCCACCGTGCAGACAATCAGAGCTGACCCACAGACGCCGAAACCGGTCAAAATCAAGGCTCCAATCACACTGGAGGAAACGCCCGAACATTTGCGGCCATTGATTTCAAACCCTTCGCAAGGCGTAATACCTGCATTCATCGCCAGCCTGAAGCCGGAAGACAAGGACATCTTGGTCCAATGGTACCAGCAGACCACCAACTTGCTGGACAAACGTGCGCTGACATGGACACTGGGCTTCATCGGCGATGAGGAAGTGGTGGATCTGTTCAAGCAAACCTTGTATCAAGACTATGGAGGCAGAAAGCTGACCGCAAGTGGCCAGATTGACGGATCCGACGAGGAATATGTCCTCTTCGACACGGTGAAGGCGCTCGGTTTGCTGGCCAGCACTTCCGATTCCGCGTATGAATTGCTCAAGCAAGGGACGGATCCCTGGTATTGGAAGGACCGAGTCAAATGGTCATCCCTGCGGGGCCGTGATACGGTGGGATTGTTGACCGCTATGTGCATTCAATCGATTGGCACTACGGGGCGACCCGATTCATTGGATTTCCTCAATGAACTCAAAAACCGGGATTTGAAGAATCGGACGGGCGGGGATGACCCGAAAGCTAGGAGTTGGGTCGGTGCGGTGATGGATGCCGCCTTCTACCAAGACCTCATCCAGAAGTACGGCTTACAAGCTTATCGTGACGGTATGCGCGGAATACCCATGAATGAATTGTGGTCCGAATGGAAAAAAAGCGAAAATGGCAAGAAATGGCATGAGTGGGCTGATGCTGCTAAAGCCAAACGATGATATTCGAATCTGGCCTATGAACAAATTTGCCTTTTTTCTTCGGAACTGTGGGGCGCGGGTGGAACCGCGCCCTTCCAAGCATGATGTTCCGTTGAATTTTGATTCGGGTGGCTGTGCGTTTCTTGGGTGGCTTCCCCAGCCCTCCATCTCCTTGGCGCCGGTCGCCCGAATCCTTCTTTGATCCGGTTCGTGCCGTATTTGCACCTTGGCGTTGAGATTCTTCCCAAGCCACCGGTTCACTTCATCGCCGCATAGACGCGATGCACATCGTCGTGGTCGTCGAGGGCGGTGAGAAAATCCACGACTTGCTTGCGCGCGGCGGTGTCGAGATCGGGAACACGTTTGCGCAAATCGCCGGAATCAGTTCAAGGGATTTCGCTTTTACGAGTTCAACCGCTCGTCCATGCTGGGTGTATGTCAGGACTTATCGCAATTGTGGGTCGTCCGAATGTCGGCAAATCCGCGCTGTTTAATCGCATCGTCGGCAAACGCATTGCCATCGTACACGATCAGCCGGGTGTGACCCGCGACCGCGTCAGCGCCGAAGCCGAATGGAAGGGCCGACCGTTCACGCTCGTGGACACCGGCGGCATCGGCTTGCTGCGCGGCGAAAAGGCGGGTGACGTGATCACCAAGGCGGCGTTCGACCAGGTGCAACTGGCCATCGAAGCCGCGAGCGTCATCGTGCTCGTGGTTAACGTGCAGGAAGGCGTCGCGCCGTTGGATCGCGAAGTGGCGCAGCGATTGCGCGCCAGCGGCAAACCGGTGCTCGTGGCGGTGAACAAGGTGGACACCTATCGCGCCGAGGCGGGCGTGACGGAATTCGCCGAACTGGGTTTTGAGAAATTGTTTCCGGTGACCGCCATCCACGGCGAAGGCATCGAAACGCTGATGGACACGGCGTTTGCCTTGCTGCCCGTTTACAGTCCAGAGTCCACAGTCCAGAGTCCACAGACTGGTGAAGACGTGTCTCCCGAAAAACGAAAAACGAAATCCGACACGCTCAAGCTCGCAATCGTGGGTCGTCCGAACGTCGGCAAATCGTCGATCATCAACGCGCTGACAAGTTCCGAGCGCGTCATTGTCAGCCCCATCCCCGGCACCACGCGCGACGCCGTGGATGTGCCGTTCGAGGTCGTGACCGAAGGCGTGCGGCAGAAATACATTTTGATCGACACCGCTGGAATCCGGAAATCACGGCGGGTGGACGACTCCATCGAGTTTTTCAGCGTCAAACGCTCGGAAGAATCCATCGGGCGCGCGGACATCGTGGTGTTCGTGCTCGACGCCGAATCCGGCATCCTCGAGCAGGATAAGAAAATTGCGGATCGCATCGTGGCGGAGCGGCGTGCCTGCATTGTGGTGGTCAACAAATGGGATCTGGTGGAAGAAAGCGTTCGGGTCGCGCGCGAGGAGGAAATCACCAAACGCGCGGCCGGGCGGAGCCGCGACGACCGCACCAAACGGCTCACCACGCTCGGCGAATTTGGCCAGTGGGTGCAGGATAAATTATTTTTCCTCGACTACGCGCCGGTGATTTTCACGTCGGCGAAATCCGGGTTTCATCTCGACCGTTTGCTCGAAGCGGTGCGCTACGTGGCGGCGCAATTACAGCAGAAAGTTCCGACGGCGTTGTTGAACCGGACGTTGAATGACGCGATTGAAAAGCGGCAGCCGATCAGCGCCGCGGGACACCGGCTGAAATTCTTTTACGCCACGCAAGTCCGGCAGGCGCCGCCGACATTCATCCTGTTCGTGAACCGTGACGAAATGTTTTCCGACTCGTACATGAAATTTCTCGCGGGTGAACTCAGGAAATCCTTCGGCTTCGAAGGCTGCCCAATTGTGCTGGTGCCCAAGCCGCGGACCCGGACCGTGGAACCGATCCGCAAATTCAAGGCCAAACCGACCGGCCGCCCGCCCAAACCGCATAACCGCAAGCGTTGGTGAGTCGGGAGTGGAGCCAACGGTGTTCGATGGAAGTTTGGTTGGCTTTGGAGGTGAGATTGTGTGTCAAAACAAACCCGCCAACTTGTCCACAAGCGTAATTTCTGGTTATTCACAAACCCAGAAAACGGGCGTGTTTTCGCGGTTTTCGTGGAGAACAACTTCACGAACAACTTTTTTGAACATTTTTATTGCGAGCACAAGATATAGTGCTACGCTGTCCCCCGCTCCCAACATAATGGGGTGGCTGACGACGGTTGAAGAAATCAGACATCCTACAAACAGGGAGGAAATGGCTCTTTTTCCGGTTTTTGGCTTACAGTGAGTCATGGCTGGGAAGAGTGTTCGACAACCAAAACAGTTTTACCAACCCAACAGGCCAGCCATGATTGACGCCCGCGACCAACTTTTATCTCCCGCTCCCACCGCCACCCGCCGCCGTATGGCGACGGTTTCCTCCAACCGCTCCGCCAAGAGCGCCGCCGCCAAGACCAAAAAATCATTGCGCATCGCCCGCGTGTTCAGCGATGCCAAGATCAAACCCTTCGACCAGATCGAATGGGACAAACGCACCGCAGAAATCACCGATGACGCCGGTAAGGTGATCTTCAAACAGGAAAACGTCGAAGTGCCGAAGTCTTGGTCCATTCTCGCCACCAAGGTTGTCGTCTCGAAATATTTTTACGGCGAGCAGCACACCAGCGAGCGCGAGACGAGTGTGAAGCAGTTGATTCACCGCGTGTGCCGGACAATCGCCGATTGGGGTGTGCGGGATGGCTACTTCAGCAAGGCGGACGGTGAGATTTTTTACGAGGAACTGACTTGGCTGTGCGTCAACCAATACGGCGCGTTCAACTCCCCGGTGTGGTTCAATGTTGGATTGTACCCCCAGTATGGCATCGGCAAAAACTCCGCCAAGGGCAACTGGTTTTACAACCGGCAGAAGGGCGAGGCCGAGCGTGCCCCGACGCAGTATGAATATCCGCAGGGCAGCGCCTGCTTCATCCAGTCGGTGCAGGACAACATGGAAGACATCATGCGCCTGGCTTACAGTGAAGCGATGCTGTTCAAATACGGCTCCGGCACTGGCACGGATCTCTCGCCCATCCGTTCGAGCAAGGAAAAACTCAGTGGTGGCGGACGTCCGAGCGGCCCGATGAGTTTCTTGAAAGTTTATGACCAGGTGGCGAATGTTGTGAAGTCCGGCGGCAAAACGCGCCGCGCGGCCAAGATGAACACGCTGCGCGACTGGCATGGCGACATCGAAGAGTTCATCGACGCCAAACAGAAGGAAGAAAAAAAGGCGTGGGCATTGATCGAACAGGGCTACGACGGTTCCTACAATGGTGATGCTTACGGCAGTGTGATGTATCAGAACGAAAACCTCTCGGTCCGCGTGAGCGATGAATTCATGACCGCCGCCGAGACGGGCAAGGAATGGTGGACGCGCGCCGTGCAAACGGGCAAGCCGCTGCAACAGAAAGACGCCAACACGCTGCTCAACAAGATTGCCGAAGGCACGCATATTTGCGGCGATCCCGGCCTGCAATACGACGGGGCGATCCAGAAGTGGCACACTTGCAAAGGCACCGAGCCGATCCACTCGACGAACCCTTGCAGTGAATATGTTTTCCTCAACAACACCGCCTGCAATCTCGCCTCGTTAAACTTGATGAAGTTCAAGCGCGCGGATGGCGTGTTTGACACCGAGCGCTACAAGGCCGCCGTGCGCCTTTACATCACGGCGCAGGAAATTCTCGTGGACAACGCGAGCTATCCGACCAAGGAAATCGCGGAGAATTCGCACATCTACCGCACGCTCGGCCTGGGCTTCGCCAACCTCGGCTCGCTCATCATGAGCTACGGTTTCGCTTACGATTCCGATTCCGGCCGCGCGCTCGCCGGTGCCCTCACCGCGATCATGACTGGCCATGCTTACGAGCAGTCGGCGGAAATCGCCAGCGTCACTGGCGCGTTCAAGGGCTACGCGGACGCGCGCTGCTCGGGCGTTTCCAAACCGGTCGCGAAGAACAACATCGAATCCATGCTCGGCGTCATCAAGCTGCATCGGGACGCGGTGGAATACATCCAGCCGAACCGCGAGTTTAATTATCTGAAGGACGAAGCGCGCATCTGCTGGAACCGGGCGTTGGAGCGCGGTCAAAAGCACGGTTATCGCAATGCACAGGTAACCGTGCTCGCGCCCACCGGCACCATCGCGTTTCTCATGGACTGTGACACAACTGGCGTTGAACCGGACATCGCGCTCGTGAAATACAAACTGCTCGCCGGCGGCGGCATGTTAAAGATCGTCAACCAGACAGTGCCGGCGGCGCTGCGGCGGCTCGGCTATACGCCCGGGCAAATTGAAGCCGTCATCGCCCACATCGAGAAGCACGACACGATTGAGGATGTGGAAGAAAACGGCGCTACCATCGCCAGCGGTGTCAAGCCGGAGCATATCGAGGTCTTCGACTGTGCGTTCAAGGCCTTCAAGGGCAAGCGCAGCATCAGCTACATGGCGCACCTGAAAATGATGGCCGCCACGCAGCCCTTCATCAGCGGCGCGATCTCCAAGACCGTCAATCTGCCGAATGAATGCAGCGTGGCCGACATTCGCGACGCCTACGTGCAGGCTTGGAAAATGGGCATCAAATGCGTGGCGATTTACCGCGACGGCTCCAAGCGCTCGCAGCCGCTCAACACCAAACGGACGAATGAAGGTGGCGCGAAGGAAGCGACGGTTTCCACCGACGCCCGCACGAAGGATCTGGAAGCGGAACTCGCCCAACTGCGTGAGCAAGCCGGTCAGCCGCTTCGCCGCCGTCTGCCCGACACCCGCGCGGGCATCAACCACAAGTTCGACATCGCCGGGCACGAAGGTTATTTGACGGTGGGCATGTTCGAGGACGGCCAGCCCGGCGAACTTTTCATCACGATGGCCAAGGAAGGCTCCACCATCGGCGGTTTGATGGACAGCGTGGCCACGCTCACCAGCATGGCGCTGCAATACGGCGTGCCGCTGGAGGCGCTCGTGAAGAAATTCTCGCACCAGCGGTTCGAGCCGAGCGGCTTCACCAAAAATCCCGAAATCCGCAACGCCTCCTCCATCACCGACTACGTGTTCCGCTGGATGGCGCTGCAATTCATCCCCGGCTACCGCGAGGCGACGCAGTCAAAGCAGCAGGAACTGTCCATGCCCGGCTTGCTCGACGAAATTAAAAAAAAAGTGAACCGCCCCGTGCCTGAGCTGCCGCTCTCGGACGACACGGACATCATCGTCAAGTCGAATGCGATCAAACAGGGCGGCAATGGCGCGCGCAAATCGGGCGGCCACGCGATCACCACCTTGAGCGACGCAATCGCACATTTCCAAAAAGACGCGCCGACGTGTCCGAACTGCGGACATCTGGCGGTGCGCAACGGTGCTTGCTACAAGTGCCTCAACTGCGGCGAGAGTTTGGGTTGCTCGTAAGGGCTGCCTTCTGCGAAACAGAACCGGCCGGGGTTGGTGCTCCGGCCGGTTTTCTTTTTGGCATCGCCGCCCAAATCATGCTTTGCGCGCACCCGGCCTCGACATTCTCCCGGCCATCTACTAGGGTGCGCGCATGAATAACCAGACCTTCGGTTTCACCAAGGAAGATCCGTGGCGCATTTTCCGCATCATGGCGGAATTTGTGGACTCGTTTGAAACACTTTCCCACGTCGGCCCCTCCGTGACGGTCTTCGGCTCCGCGCGGACACCGGTGAACGACCCGTTCTACAAAGCTTCCGTCACCCTGGCCCGGGGACTGGCCAAGCATCATTTCGCCATCATCACCGGCGGCGGGCCGGGCATCATGGAGGCGGCCAATCGCGGCGCGGCGGAAGCCAAGGGCAAATCCGTCGGGCTGAACATCGAACTGCCGTTCGAGCAGTGCGGGAATCGCTTCGCCAACGTGCCGATCAATTTTCATTACTTTTTTTCACGCAAAGTCTGCTTCGTAAAATACAGCATGGGCTTCGTCTTCATGCCCGGTGGTTTCGGTACCCTCGACGAATTTTTTGAAGTGCTGACGCTGGTGCAGACCCACCGCATCTCGCGTTTTCCGCTGATCCTGTTCGGCAAGGATTACTGGACCGGTCTGATAAAATGGATGAAAGCCACGCTGGAAAAAGGCGACTTCATCAGTCGCGGCGACCTGGACTTGGTGACGATCACCGATGATCCGCAGGAAGCCATTGACTTGATTCTCGACTACAAGCGCCGCGTCGGCCCGCCGGACAGCGTGCCCAAGGCCTTTGCTTGATCGGCACGTCCGGCCCCGCCGCTCTCACAATTCCCGACCTCCCCGGAGATGTATCAAGTCACTCACTTGAAAAACGGCCTCACTGTCGCCACGGCGGAAATGCCGCACATGGCCAGCGTCAGCCTCGGCCTTTGGGTCGGCGTGGGGGGACGACACGAGCCGGCGGAACTGAACGGCATTTCCCACTTCATCGAACATCTGCTCTTCAAAGGAACCCGCAAACGTTCGGCCAAACAGATTTCGCAGGACGTCGAAGGCATCGGTGGTTATCTCAACGCCTTCACCAGCGAGGAGAACACCTGCTTTTATTCTCGCGCGCGCCACGACCGGTTCGATGAATTGCTCGATGTGCTGACGGATATGTTTCTCAATTCGAGATGCACGCCCATCGACATCGACAAGGAACGTAACGTCATCAAAGAGGAACTGGCGATGTATCTCGACCAGCCGCATCTGCACGTCCACGAATTGCTCAACGAAACCCTCTGGCCGAATCAGCCGCTGGGCCGTTCGCTCACCGGCACGGAGAAGACCCTCGACGCTCTGGCGCGCCCGCACTTTCTCGAGTATCTGCGAACCAATTACGTCAGCGGCAGCACGCTCGTCGTTGCGGCTGGCCATCTCCAGCACCGGCAAGTGGTGAAAGCCGTCGCGCGGATCGCGCCGCGTTTCACCGCCGGCAAACGGCCCACGTCCGCGCCCGCGACCAGCGACCAGTGCCGGCCCGCCGTCCGACTGTTCACCAAGGCCACCGAACAAACGCAGCTCGCGCTCGGCATCCGCACCTGTTCGCGCCACGACGAGCGTCGGTTCGCGTTGCGCCTCCTCAACACCATCCTCGGCGAAAACACGAGCTCACGGCTCTTTCAAGCGGTGCGTGAAGACCGCGGCCTGGCTTATTCCATCCACAGTTCCCTCAGCTTGTTTGATGATGTCGGCGACCTCGTGATTTCCGTCGGTCTCGACACCGACAAGCTCCGGCCCACGCTCAAGCTGATCGTGCAGGAATTGCGCCGGCTTGCCGCCACGCCGCCCACCGCCGCCGAATTGCGCCGCGCCCGCGACTACATCTTTGGCCAGTTCGATCTCAGCCTCGAAAGCACCGAGAACCAGATGATGTGGCTCGGCGAACAACTCCTCGGCTACGGCAAAATCATTGCGCCCGCGGAAATCAAACGGCGCCTCAGCGAGGTGACCGCCGGTGAAATCCGCGCCGCCGCCCAGGACTTCTTCCGCCCGGAACGGCTGAACCTAGCCCTGGTGAGTCCGTTGAAAACGGATCAAGGACTGAAGCGGCTGCTTGCTTGATTTAAGCGCTATTGACACTTCCACGAATTTCTAAAAGGACAGTTGAAGATATTTAACGCACTCATCCTTTGAATGGCATTTTGGGAAGCTCTCGTGATAATGTTTCTCGTGTCATGATGCGCCCGCTGGTCCAAGAAATCGTTACCACGCATTCGCCGGAGTCGCTCGTCGAGCAACTTCACGGCGAGCTGGGTGTGGTGCTCTTGCGGAGCGCGTTGTTTGATGCGCCGCAGGCGCGGTATTCCTTCGTCGCCGCGCGGCCTTTCCTGACATTGCGTTCGTTCGGCTCACGCTGCGAACTCACGACTTCTTCCCAGACCCCGGACCCAAAACCCCAGACCCAATTCGGCAATCCGTGGCAAGTGCTCGACAGCTTGATGGCACGGTACGAATTGCTGGACGAGGTCGATTTGCCGTTTCCGCTCGGCGGTTGCTTCGGCTTTTGGGGCTACGATCTTAAAAACTTCGTCGAGCCGAAACTTCCTCGCCGTGCCGTCAACGATCTGGAACTGCCCGATTGCCACGTCGGCTTCTACGATAGTCTCGTGGTCTTCGACCATCGCCTTGGCAAGACCTGGATCGTTTCCACCGGCCTCGACGTGGACGGCTCGCGCAGCGAAGCGCGCGCGGACTCACAAGCGGATTTCTGGCGCGAGCAATTGTCCGAATCTTCCAGCCCACAACCCGGTGCGGAATCCAGAATCCAGAATCCAGAATCCAGAATTACTTCAAATCTTTCCCGCGCCGGATTCATCTCGTTGGTCGAAAGCGCGCAACGCTACATCCGCGCCGGCGACATCTATCAAGTCAATCTCGCCCAGCGGCTCGCCGCGCCCAGCGCGCTGGCCGGCTGGGAATTGTTTCAACGCCTGGCCGCTGTTTCGCCCGCGCCTTTCGCCGCGTATCTCGACGGTGGTGAGTTTCAAATCGCCTCGTCATCGCCGGAACTGTTTCTGCGCCTCAGCGGCTCGCACATCACCACGCGCCCGATCAAAGGCACGCGCCCGCGCGCCACCGATCCGACGCGCGACGCCCAGCTCACCTACGAATTGCAAACCAGCCCCAAGGAAATGGCGGAACTGGTGATGATCACCGACCTCCTGCGCAACGACCTTGGGCGCGTCTGCGAATACGGCTCCGTGCAAGTGCCGGAACTCGTGCGGCTCGAACGCTACCCGCAAGTGCAGCATCTAGTGAGCACGGTCGAAGGCCGGCTGCGCGCGGACGTGACGCATTTCGCCGCGTTCGCCTCGTGTTTTCCCGGCGGCAGCATTACCGGCGCGCCGAAGTTTCGCGCCATGGAAATCATCGACGAACTGGAGCCGGTGACGCGCGGGCCTTACACCGGCGCACTGGGCTATCTCGGCTTCAATCGCGAAAGTCAGTTGAGCATCACCATCCGCACGGCGATCCGCACGGAACAACAAACGTATTTCCATGTCGGCGCGGGCATCGTGGCCGATTCCGTTCCCGCCGCCGAATACGACGAAACGCTCGCCAAGGCGCGCGGGTTTTTCGAGGCGCTCCATTTGCAACCACGACCCGAACATGAGCCGAAAGAAAAATAGTCGAACGGCGAAAGCCGGTGGACGGGCGCGCCGCGCTGTGCCCGCCGAGCCAGTGGTCTTTCTTAATGGGCGGTTTGTCCCGCCATCCAAAGCGATGGTGTCGGTGTTCGACCGGAGTTTTCTCTACGGCGATGGTTTGTTTGAAACGATTCGCGTCTATGGCGGCAAGCCGTTTCGTTGGATGCAGCACTGCGAGCGGCTGCGGCGTGGCGCGGAATTTCTTAAAATCAACCTGCCGTATTCGCCGGAGGAGTTGGGCCGGTTCGCGCAACGTTTGATCGAGCGCAACCGGTGGCCGGAATCCCTGCTTCGCATCACGTTGTCGCGCGGGGTCGGCCCGCGCGGCTACTCAACCGCTGGCGCGGATTCACCCACGCTCGTAATGACGATGCATCCCGCGCCGCCAGTTGATCCGCAAAATCCACCGCGCTGGCGACTCATCACGTCGTCGTTCCGCGTGCCGGCGAAGGAACGGCTCGCGACCTTCAAGACCTGCAACAAGCTGGCGCAAATCCTGGCCCGCGCCGAAGCTGAGGCCGTTGGCGCGGACGAAGCCCTGCTGCTGAACACCGACGGCGAAATCGCCGAGGCCGCCAGCAGTAATTTGTTCTGGCTCGAAGACTACACCGTTTGCACCACGCCGCTTTCCGCCGGAATCCTCGCCGGGGTCACGCGTGGCCTCGTGCTGGAGCTGTGCGCGAGCCTCTCGCTTCCTTGCCGCGAGAAACGCATGAGGCCCGCCGCTTTGAAGAAAGCCAGCGGTGTCTTTGTGACCTTGAGCACTTTAGAAGTCGTTGAGATCACCCACCTCGACAGTTTCCCACTGCGTCGATCAAAGCAGGTGGGCTTGATCCGGCAAGCCTATCGGGAAGCGATTCAGAAGGAAATGTTCGGCGCATAAACGAAACCGAAATGGGAACGACACCGTTAGAACTGCAAGCGTTGCGCGACTTGCTGGCCACGCCCGAAACTCCGGAGCTTGGGCCAGGCCCGCGTGCGCAGGTTCAATCGCTGGCTGAATTGAACCAGAACCTTGATCGCTTGTTCCGCCGGACATCACCGCCGTCCGTCCAGCAGGAATTGTTGCGCTGCGCGGTCTTGCTTTGGCACGACCATCACGAGGCGGCGCATGTGATTTGTCAGCAGATCGAAACGCCGGATGGCAGTTGGCTCCACGGCATCCTGCATCGGCGCGAGCCGGATTATGGCAACGCCCGTTATTGGTTTCGTCGAGTTGGCACGCATCCAGTTCTTTCTGTGCTGGCTGAAAAAGTCGCAGCACTCTTGGCATCGCAAGGCGAACGAGAACTGGCGGTGCAACTCCTTCCGCGCGACCAATGGGATCCTTTCGCTTTTGTCGCCGCGTGCGAGGAGGCCTCCGGACGCTCCGACTCCGCCGCGCAGCGCGCGTGCCTGCGCCAGGTTCAAGCCGTCGAGTTCGAGGTGATGGTGGAGTATTTCTGGAACGGTGTCACACCGGAGTGAAACGCCGGTTTAGCACGCGCGTGGTTTTACGCCCGCTTCCAGCGCATGCACCAACCCGTCGATGGTGTGGAGCTTGGCTTCGGTGGCTGGCTTCAAATCCAGCGCCGCCAGGGCCTTGGTGGTTTCCGGGCCGATGGACGCCAGCTTCGTTTTTGGAAAGGTCGCCAGTAACTTCGGCAAATCGAATCGCGCGTGGAAATGTTCCACCGTGGAACTGCTGGTGAACGTGATCCAATCCGCGCCTTCCTCCTGGAGTCGCGCCGAAGCGCCGTTCAAGTCTTCTGTCTCTGGCACGGTCTTGTAGCACGCCACGTCGTCCACGATCGCGCCCAAGGCCTGC